>CAZMMI010000013.1:15897-26069 GCA_964567255.1 uncultured Anaerolinea sp. | reverse complement strand
TGAAATCCAACCAGGGGATTTTCAGAGTCAGTCATGGTTTACTCCTTTCTTCAGAGTTAGGAGGCGGCGTTGGCGCCGGCCCACTGGGTGATGCGGAAGATGACGAACTCGGCGGGCTTGACGGGGGCCAGGCCGACTTCGATGATGAGCTGGCCCAGGTCACGGATTTCAAGCGGGTTGAGCTCTTCATCGCATTTGACATAGAAAGCCTGCTCGGGCGTGGTGCCGAACAATGCGCCCGTGCGCCAGATGACCCTCAAGAAAGAGGTGACATCGCGCCGAACTTTGGCCCACAAGGCACTGTCGTTGGGTTCAAAGACCACCCACTGCAGGCCGGCATCCATCGATGCTTCTACCATGATGAACAAGCGGCGGACGTTGACATAGCGCCAGGAGCCGTTGCTGCTGAGGGTGCGCGCACCCCAAACCACGATACCGCGGCCTGGGAAGGAACGGATACAATTTACGCTCAGCGGGTTGAGGACGTCCTGCTCGCCGCGAGAGATGTTCAACTCCAGGCCGACTGCGCCGAGGACGGTCTCGTTGGCGGGGGCTTTATGCACGCCGCGGTTGGCATCGGAGCGGTTGAAGACGCCCGCCATGTAGCCGCTGGGAGGAACGAGCTTGGTGGTGGCGCCGCTACCGCTTAGATCGGCCACGCGCAGCCAGGGGTAATACAGGGCCGCATAGGAGGAGTCGAAGTTGATATACTCGCGCCATTCTTTGGCGGCCTGGGCATTCAATCCGGGGGGCGTGTCCAGGATGGCGAAACGGTATTTGAGGCGCTCGCAGTGAGCGATGACCGCTTCTTGCACCATCTTGACGCGTTCTTTGGCTTGTTGGGTGCCGTCATAGCCGACCATGAGATCGGGGACAGCCACAAGGCGGATTTCGTCGATGGCTTCCAGCCCGCCCAGGCCGGTGCGGTCGGAGGGGTCGCCGACGATGTCGGCCACAGCCAGCGGCTGGGATCCAGCTCCGGCGAGGGTGTAACGCCCGTCTTCGGGAAGGACACTGCCCACGCCGGTGATCTTGACGGCTGAGAAGGCTGCGTCGCCGACATACCCTTCACCCTTCTTCATTGACAATCCGGCTTTGGTCTCGCCGCCGATGGTGAGGGAGAAGGTTTCGTTTTCGCCGCTGTGCACGTCCACAGCCAGCCCTTCCCCGGCGCTCTTTGCGACCACGGTGAAGCTGGTGCCTTTGCCTTTGCCGGGGATGGCGGCCTGGGCGGCAGCGACCTGGCCTTCGGTCAACGCGCGCAGGCTGACCACATAGCATGGCCCGCCACCATTCGCGAAGTAGCCATACACCGCATCGGGGAGATAGGCGCCGGGGGTGAGCCCGCCGAATACATCGACGAATTGGGTCCAACTGGTGACGAGAGTGGCTTTGTTGAGGCGGGATTCGACTGCCTGGCGCTGGCCTGTGGCCGGGTCGACGGCTTTGAGGCTGGCTTCGGCGGTGATGCCGACAAAAGCCGCCATCGAAGTGCCGACGGCCTGGATGGGGCGCGTCCCTTTGTCTATTTCTTCAACATAGACTCCGGGGGAAGCATAAGAGGTTGCCATGTGCTGTACTCCTTCCTGAAATCGATTAGATGGTCTGAATCGGGTAGTTCGAGATTTCGTCAGAATTCAAGATCGTAGTCGCCCTTGTCGGACGGCAGCGTGATGACCCTTTCGACCGGCCGCCCTTCCGGGGGCCAGGCGACCAGGGTGTACTGGCCGGCCGGCAGGCCGCCCAACGTAAAACGCCCGTCTTTGTCGGTATTCGTGAATAGCCCGGTGCCTTTCACAGCCACTTGCACAGCGGTCCGGGGGGCGTGATCACCTCCTTTCTGGCGGATGGTGCCGCCAAAGAATAAAGATTCCGCAGAAATTCCATCGATTTTGAAATCGGGATGTAATGGAAGTTGCTCGGATTGGCCTGTGCGCAAGGTGAAAGTGCGAACCAATGGGCCGGTGAAGACCTGCCAGGGGTCGAGGGCAATGGTCAGGCGATAGGAGATGGTTGGGCGAACTTCATTGTCCAGCGCGGACCAAATTTCGGATGGGTTTTCGGGCTGATGGTCGGCAAGGATGGCCTGAATTGGATAAGGTTGGTTCTTGAGAGTGTTTACCAGACGTTCTTCGGGGATGATGGGAGCGCGGAAGAGGGCCATCATGGCGCGGGTGAGCAGACGATGCTCGTCCTGTGGGTCAGCGGCCCAGGCAGTGAGCAGGTAGGTGCAATCGACGCGCAAGGGAGAGCGCTTGCGTTGGGCCTGCCCATTTTGACGCGAGCCGGGGAGTTCTTCCCACTCGTGACGGCTGAGGGCGGCATTCTGCGCGACCTTGTAAAGGAAAAGATTGAGGGTTGGCCGGGTCAGGCGCGTGCTCCATTCCCGGCGAGGTTGGTGGAAGCTAATCTCCACTTCTCCGTTTTTCACGGGTATTTCGGCGATGAGCATGTTACGGAGCGTTTCGTCCAGGTCAGCAATCATCATGTGCCTCTTTGCGGTTGATAAGAGCCGGGATGGCCAGGCCGGATCCAGTGTCAGAGACGCTAATTGGTAAACACTATAACATGTATTTCCATAATATTATATATCATGAAGTAAAGGAATGCTAATTTAATGTTTGGAAATCGGACAAAAACAGGCCGGATTTCAAATTGTTAACAATCTCCTGGTGGGTGAGCGGAGAAGAAAACCTGATTCTGGTCTTTAAAAAAGAGAAACCTCGCTGAATCGTGGGATTCGCGCGAGGATTATGGGAGTTGTATGGGGATAGGGAGAATTATTTGGCTACTGGCTGCCGGATGACAGTGCGCAGTTTTTCGGGAGCGGTGCGACGGGGGTCCCCCAGGTAGATCTCGTGGTGCTTTCCTTCCAGTCGATAGCCCTGGCTGTAGGCAAATTCATGCATGCGGGCAATGTTGGGGCCTTCTTCGCTGTACGGACCAAGGTGCATCAACTGGACAGAGAGGCCTTCGTGATATTCCTCGAAGCGGATCTGAGGGATGCGAGTGCGGGCGTCCTTCTTGGCCTGAGCTTGTTGGCGGGCAGTTTCGATCCATTCGGCGGTGACGACCGGAGGCTGAAGGATCATCATGGTCCAGTACCAGGAGTCTTTTTCTTGCTTGACGAATTCGGCCTGGTCGGATTGCGCTCCTTGTACCCACCACAGCCCTTCCAGCGGCATGACTTTGAAATCTATGCCGGTGGATTTCTTCATGGCGAATTTCAGGGTGTAGGCCAGGCTGTAGAGCGCTTCGAGCACCTCGACATATTCGGGGCTGGTGTTGGGGTTGCCGTGCCCGTCCAACATCAGGAAGTTGAAGGGGGGCACATCCACGATACCTGGTTCTTTTGTGGAAGGGCTGTACAGGTGTTTGTATTCTTTGGTCAGATCAATTTGCTCAGACATAAATTTTTTCCTTTATCAGACAGTCGCTTCAAGCTTTTGAATTAGGGAGTTGATGAAATCGGCGCTGGCGCGCATTTGTGACTCTGAGTATTCGAAGAGGGTATCGACGAACCAGGGCAGTTGGGCGGCTTCGTGGTCGGCTTGTTGCTTCTGCCGGAGTTGGTCGATTTGCTCAAGGAGAGCGGCGCGATGCGAGTGCAGCGCAGTGACAACTTCGGGGGTAGAGAGCGCACCCAGGTTAGCCAGAGCCAGTGGGAAGTCGGTGGTGAATGGGCGAGGTTCTTTCAGCCGTGCCAGGACAGCAGCAGCATACACTTGCCAGCCCTGGGGTGATAGGCTGTAGACTTTTCGGGCAGGGCGGATGGTTGAGTCTTGTTGTGAGCTTTCGAGGCAGCCAGCGGCTTCTAGCTTATTCAGGATGTGGTAGATAGAGGAAAAGCCGATGTCGGCCCAGCCGCGCATCCCGCGGGATTGGATATCTTGCTCGATCTGGTAGCCGTGTTTGGGCATTTCAGCCAGCAAGCCCAGAATGGCCAGCTCGGTGTTGGTGATGGTTGAGGGTGTTTTTGACAATGTGGGAAAATTCTCCTTCTTTACTCTAGTATTAGAATATACTTATAATAGAATATCAAATTCCGGTTTCATTGTCAAGGGCTATTTTGGAACTGGAATATAATACGAGTTATGGAAACAACACGCGGACTATATTTTGAAGCGGTTGGATCGGAGACGGCTCCTGTTATCGTATTTCTGCATGGCGGCGGGGCCGCCGGATGGATGTGGCGAAAGGTAGCCGCATCTCTGCGAGGTCAATACCGCTGCCTGTTGGTTGATCTGCCGGAGCAAGGGAACAGTACCCGAGCCGGCCCCTTCAGTCATGGGTTGGCGGCTGACCTGACCGCGGATTTGATCCGCGAGCAGGCAGGGGGAAAGGCGCACGTGGTGGGGTTGTCGGAAGGGGCGCAGGTGATGGTAGAACTGTTATCCAGATCACCGGAGGTGATCGATCACGCCGTTATTAGCTCGGCGATTTTGCGACCCATCAAAGGAACAGGGATGATGTCATCGCCGGGGGCGGCTCGCTGGAGTTACCGGCTGGCAATCGCGCCGTTCAAGAACTGGGATGGCTGGATTCGTCTGAACATGCGTTATTCTGCTGGGATTTCGGATGAGTATTTTGCCGATTTCAAACGCAGCTTTCAACAAACGACCGAGAGTGGTTTTGTGAACATTCTCTCGGCGGTGAACTACCGGATGCCGGCGGGCCTGGAGCGGGCGCAAGCGCCCTGCCTGGTGGTGGTGGGATCCAAGGAATACCGGGAGATGCATGATTCAGCGCGGGATTTGCTGAGCGTATTGCCCAACAGCCGAGGCGTTGAGGTTTCGTTGGGGACGAAAGCAACGCTGGCAAGCGAGCACAATTGGGCCATGACCGCGCCGGAACTGTTTGCACAGACGGTGGCAGCCTGGATTGAGGGGCGGGCACTGCCTGATGAACTGAGTGAGTTGTCAGACAACCGTTGATTTAGCTTGCCTTCCGGCGGTTTTGGAAGGATAATAGTAACTACTCAGGCCCTGGTAGAAATGTCCCGCATTTATGGTGTTTGGCGGGGCGAAGCCCCGCCAAACACCATAAATGCGGCCTCTTTCCAAAAAGGGCTAAGCAGTAACGGATAATATTCATAATTCATCCTTTGAGCAGTTACCTCTCTAAAACGATTAAAGGAGCCAACCTGTATGAATCCGAAACCGAAACGAGCCTTCAAGCCGACGCCTTTGACACGCATCACTCCTGTACCGAGTGATCTTGAAATCGCTCAAGCTGCGCCTCTCAAACCGATTGTTGAGGTGGCTGAGGAACTGGACCTGCTGCCTGAAGAATTGGAGTTGTATGGGCCATACAAAGCCAAAGTCAAGCTTTCGGTGTTGGAGCGGTTAAAGGATGTACCGGACGGGCATTACATTGACGTAACCGCGATTACCCCGACACCGTTGGGCGAAGGTAAAACCACCACAACGGTGGGGTTGAGCCAGGCTTTGGGCGCGCACCTCGGCTACCGGGTGATGACTTGCATCCGCCAACCCAGCCAGGGGCCGACGTTTGGCATCAAAGGCGGTGCGGCAGGTGGCGGGTACAGCCAGGTGATTCCCATGGAGGATTTCAACCTGCACCTGACGGGTGACATTCACGCGATTACGGCAGCCAACAACTTGCTGGCGGCGGCGATCGATGCGCGAATTTTACACGAGTCGGGCGCCACGGATGAGCAGATGTTCAATCGCCTGTGCCCGGCGGATAAGAAGGGCAAACGCCGATTTGGTCCTGGATTGCTGGGCAGGCTGGCGAAGTTGGGTATTCAGAAGGGCGACCCGGATGAATTGACGCCGGGGGAGCGGGCTAAATTGTGCCGTTTGGACATCGACCCTGAGACGATTACCTGGAGACGGGTGCTGGATACCAGCGACCGCTTCCTGCGCGGGGTGACGGTGGGCAAGGGCGCGGAGGAAGCCGGTTTTGAGCGCGAGACGGGCTTTGACATCGCCGTGGCGAGCGAATTGATGGCGATTTTGGCGCTGACCACCGACCTGGCAGACATGCGGCGGCGGATTGGACAGATTGTGATTGGCTTGAGCAAACAGGGCGAAGCGGTGACAGCCGAGGACTTGGGCGTGGCGGGAGCTTTGACCGTGCTAATGAAAGATACGATCAAGCCGAACCTGATGCAGACTTTGGAAGGCACGCCGGTATTTGTTCATGCCGGGCCGTTTGCCAACATTGCCCACGGGAACAGTTCGATCATTGCCGATAAGATTGCGCTCAAGTTGGCCGATTACGTGGTGACGGAATCGGGCTTTGGCGCGGACATTGGCATGGAGAAGTTCTTCGACATCAAGTGCCGCACCTCGGGGCTGACACCCAGCGTGGTGGTGCTGGTGGCGACCGTGCGGGCGCTGAAAATGCACTCGGGGCGCGGACCCAAGGTGGTGGCGGGACGCCCGCTAGACGCTGCGTATACCGACGAGAACCTGGATTTGCTCCGAGACGGATTGGGCAATCTGATCCATCACATCAAGATTGCGCGAAAGTATGGCATTCCGGTGGTGGTGGCGGTCAATCGCTTCTCGACCGATTCGCCGGCAGAACTGGAGATGATCCGCAAAGCTTCGATCGAAGAGGGCGGCGCGGAAGATGCTGTGGTAGCGGATCATTGGGCGTTGGGTGGAGAGGGCGCGCTGGCCCTGGCGCAAGCAGTGGTGAAAGCGGCTGAAAAGCCCCACGATTTCCGCTTCCTTTACCCGCTGGAGCTTTCGATCAAAGAGAAGATCGAAACCATCGCACGCGAGGTGTACGGCGCGGACGGCGTGGATTATTCCCCCGAGGCAGAAGAGCAGATCGCGGATTACACACGCCTGGGCTTTGGCCGGCTGCCTATTTGCATGGCAAAGACCCATTTGAGCTTGAGTCACGACCCGACGCTTAAGGGTGTGCCAACCGGGTTCCGCGTGCCGGTGCGAGAGGTGCGCGCATCGGTGGGGGCTGGTTTCCTCTATCCATTGATTGGGAAGATGAGCACAATGCCGGGGTTACCGACGCGCCCGGGTTACTATGAAATCGATATCGATCTGGTGACGGAAAAGATCATCGGATTATCCTAGCTATCGTGATAGTTGGACGAGTTTGCCGAGTTCAGTATGATCTACTGGAGGGTTTTGGCAAACTCGTTCAATTTAAGTTACAATCTATCTGCGGCTCAATCGGTGGTGAGAGCATATATTTCACCCGTTAGGATTGCGCCGCAGCGAAATCCACATTCAAGGATACCCTTCCCTTCAAGGAGGAAACAATGATTGTAAATGCATGGAACAACGGTGCGCACAGCCGAAATGGGAGCGGTTATGGATTCCGGGTCCATCCGGCTGATCGGGATGAATATTTCAAGAAAGAGTGGGACAAAATCCTGATTGAAATTGATGGCGAGACGGAGCCCGTTGAGGTTCCGATTCCTATCGAAGGCTTCTGGAGTGAAGCCGGTAAAGAATTGGCTTGCCAGGCGCTGGGGCGCTGGATGCGGCGCACGGGCATGGCTCCTTGGGGGAAAGGCAACGCGCCTGTGTTTGTTTTGGACCCGGTCGAAGAGAACCGCTTCCGTGTTGGCAAGGCCCGGAAGGGTGGAAAGGCAATGTAACGACTGCGCCACGCTCTTTATCATCGTAGTTGGAGGAAGCAATGGAACAATTGGGCAAAGAGGCCGAGTCGGTGGATGTGGGGCAGCGACTGCGGAGCCTGCGGGCTGAGCGGCAAATATCCATGCGCGCTCTGGCCCGTGAAAGTGGATTATCGGCAAATGCGTTGAGCATGATTGAACGCGGCATGACCTCGCCTTCGGTGAGCACGCTGTCCAAATTAGCCACGGCATTACAAGTGCCCATTACCGCATTTTTTCGTCAGGAGCCGGCCCGCGAGAAGGTGGTGTTCGTCAAGGCCTCCGAGCGGTTACGGGTTCCTTTCATGCGCGGGATGATCGAGGGGCTTGGCGGAGAGATGTTCGCCGGGCGCGTTGACGCATTCATGTTGACATTAGAGAGCGGCGGCAGCAGCGGCCCATCTCCATTAATTCACACCGGAAACGAAATGGTTTTTTGTTTGCGCGGGCAGTTGGAGTATGATGTCGATGGCGCGCGCTACCGTCTTGAAGCTGGTGACAGCCTGATTTTCTCCTCCCAGCTTTCTCATCGCTGGCGAAATTCGGGAACGTCGGTAGTGAATGCCGTGATTGTCATCAGTGCGTTTGACGAAGAAGAGCGGCCGAGTGAATTTCATATCGTAGCCGGGGCCAATAACGGGGATGAGGACGAGGTAGAATTGGCCTCTTTGTCCCCGGCGGACCTGGACGTGTAAATGAGCGGTATCTCACGTATATATCCCATGACAACCGGCCGTGATGCTCTCGGCCGGTTGACTGTTGCCGGGCATGCGCTGGGCGACCTGGCCCGGCGATACGGCACGCCGTTATATGTGTACGACGGTGAAACCGTGCGGAAGCAGGTGGAGCGGTTGCAGCAAAACCTGCGAGCGGCTTATTCGGGATCGGTGGAAATCACCTATGCGGCGAAGGCGTATTTCTCGTTGGGTTTCGCCAGAAAACTTGCCGCTTTGGGTATTGGCGTGGATGTGGTCAGCCTGGGAGAGTTGAACATGGCCAGGCGAGCTGGTTTTTCGGCTGAGAAGATCCACCTGCACGGAAATAATAAATCGAAAGCAGAGTTATTTGCGGCTGTAGCGATGGATGTGCAGGCGATTGTGGTGGACAGCCTGGAGGAGTTGGCCTTCCTCGAACAGATCGCTGAACAGGCGAGTAAGCGAGCGAGGGTGTGGCTGCGGATTACACCGGGGCTGACGGTGGATACGCACCCTTACCGGCAGACGGCGCATGCTTCCAGCAAGTTTGGGCTGCCGCTGCAAGATGGGCAGGCCGCCGAAGGGATTCGCTGCGCATTGGCAAGTAAATCCCTCGAACTGCGCGGGCTGCACATGCACCTTGGATCGCAAATCTTTGAAGACGAACCTTACCGGAGAGCGATCTCGAAGTTGTTAGAACTGGCAGAGAGCCAGAGTTGCGTACCGGTAGAGATTAGCCCCGGAGGGGGATGGGGCGTGCCATATACACCGGATGGAGAATCGTCTGACCCCGAGCCGTGGATCGCGGCCGTGACGGAGAGCGTGGTGGACGAATTTGGGCGACGGGGATGGCCTTTGCCGAAGTTGATCATGGAGCCGGGCCGGTGGATTGCGGCACGGGCAGGAATGGCTCTGTATTCGGTGGGGACAACCAAGACGACCGCAGATGGCGTTTCTGTCGTAGCGGTGGATGGGGGCATGGCGGATAATCCGCGCCCGGCGTTGTACCATGCTCTGTACACAGCCTGCCTGGCTGACCGGCCAGACGAGCCGGCAGACCAAACCTTCCGAATTGTTGGCAAGTTTTGTGAGACGGGCGACGAGTTGATCCCGGCGGTGAAGCTTCCGGTTGTGCGGCGTGGCGACGTGCTGGCAATGCCTGTGGCGGGTGCTTATCAGTTGAGCATGGCATCCAATTACAACCTGGCGCCACGGCCAGCGGTGTTGTGGCTGGAAGAAGGCAGCCTTGAAATCATGCAGCCACGCGAGACCGTTGATGACAGTTCTTGGTGGACGGCTACCTCAGTAACCAAGGTCGAATAGATGAACAATCGAGAGCGGGCTTTGGCCGTTCTGAATTACCAACCCTATGACCGGCTGCCGCTGGTGCATTTTGGGTTTTGGCACGAAACGCTGGACGCCTGGGCGACGCAAGGTCACATCTCCCGTGAAGAAGCCCATGATTGGGAAGATGGGAATTCGGTGGATGATGTTATTGGCAGCCGGTTGGGCTTCGATTTTAACTGGTCGGGCGGTTTTTACTGGTCCAGCAGCTTGCAACCCGGTTTTGAGCGCAAGGTGCTGCGGGCGCATCCCGGCGGCGGACGGGAGGTGTTGAACGAGGACGGCGTGGTGGTTGTGGAGAAAGACGATGCCGGATCGATCCCCAGCGAGGTGGAACACTTGCTGAAAGATCGCAAGTCATGGGTAGAGCATTACCTGCCGAGGTTGCAGTGGGACGAGAGCCGGGTGGATTGGGGCTGGCTGGCCGATTTGCCGGAACCGGAAGAGCGTGACCGGCCTCTGTGTCTGTGGTGCGGGAGCCTGTGGGGGCGCATCCGCGATATGGCCGGGGTGGTGGG
>CAZMMI010000013.1:12268-15797 GCA_964567255.1 uncultured Anaerolinea sp. | reverse complement strand
GGGCACATGTGGGAAGATATCTGCTTCAAGAACGGTCCGTTGGTGAGCCCGCGGTTTTTTGCCGAGAAGATTGGACCGCATTACCGGCGCATAACAAATTTGCTGCGGGAGCATGGGATTGGAATTGTCTCTTTGGATTGTGACGGGAAGATTGATCGGCTGGCGCCGATCTGGATCGAGAACGGGGTGAACACGATGTTCCCGATCGAGGTGGGAACCTGGAACGCGAACATTGCCCCCTGGCGGGCGGCGTTTGGGCGCGAAGTGCGCGGCGTGGGCGGGATGAACAAGGTAGTGTTTACTCGAGACAAGGCGGCGATTGACGCAGAGGTGGAACGGTTGAAACCGCTGGTAGAACTAGGCGGGTTCATTCCGTGTGTAGATCACCGTATTCCGCCGGACGCGAAGTGGGAGAACGTTCAATACTACTGCCAACGGATGCGCGAGGAATTTGGGTAATTATTTGTGTTCGGGATAAGTTCTTTTAAGGTATATTTCTCTGCTTCGCCGAGAAAGGTAGCGCCACAGTGAACCGTGGATGGGTATCGCGCCCTTTGGGCGCCTAAGGAAAAAATAGAAACATGGAGATATTTGTCGCACGAAGTGCGACAAATATCTCCATGTTTCTATTTTTAAGGCGGGCGAAGCCCGCCATCTTTTGTCGGAACTGACGACAATTACATATTCAGCCAGCGGGCAGCAACGGAGGGAAGGTCGTTGAGCGTTCCGGCCTTGACTTTGCAAGTGGGCAGCGACTCGATGAACATGCGCCCGTAGCGCTTGGTGAGGATGCGCCGGTCAAAGATGGCGACAATGCCCCGATCGGATTGCGTGCGGATGAGACGGCCAAAGCCCTGGCGGAAGCGCAGGATGGCTTCGGGCAGGTGGTACTCGTTGAAGGCGTCCTCAAAGGTTTCGGAGCGGGCGGCAATGATGGGGTCTGATGGGACGTCGAAGGGCAGCTTGACGATGACCAGCACAGACAGCGCTTCGCCGGGGATGTCGACGCCTTCCCAAAAGGCGCGCGTGCCGAGCAGGACGGCTTTATCGGCGTCGCGGAAGTTTTCGAGAAGCGTGTTGGCAGAGGCGCCTTCGCCTTGCTCGTAGACGGTGACACCGGCTTCGGTGAGCGGCCCGCTGATGTTTTGCGAAGTGCGCTTGAGTTGGGCATAGGAGGTGAACAAGGCCAGCAAGCGTCCGTTGGTGGCTTTGGCCAGCCGCACCAGACCCGATTCAACGGCGCGTTGGTAGCCGTTGGCATCTTGAGGCTCGGGAATGTCGTTGACAAGATACAGCATGGCCGAGCTTTCGTAGTCAAAGGGCGAACCGAGTTGCAGTTCGTCGGCTTCGTCGGCATTGAGGCGGCTGCGGATGTAGTCGAAGCCTTCGTTGGCAGTGAGCGTGGCGGAGGTGAGGATGACACTGGCCTTCTCATGCCAGATGAATTTTTCCATGAGCGAGCCGATTTGAAGCGGGGCTACCTGGAGCGAGAGCATGTTGCTGTTGGGCTGGATTTCGGCCCAGTAGATCAGCCCGGCTTGAGCCTCGGCTACCAGACCGTTCAGGTTGGCGTCGGCTTCGGAGAGGCGGCGGTAGGCGTTGGCCAGGTTTCCCACTGTGTCCTCGAAGTCCTCGTCGGCCGAATCGGACAGCTCGCCGCAAGTTTTGTAAAGGTCGGCCAGGAGGTTGAGGAGGAGTTTGATGGATTCGTGGGCAGCGTCCCAGGTGACTTCAACGTCTGTCCATACGGGCAGCGTGCGGGTGGATTCAAGGATGCGTTCTTGCTGCCCGTAGGCGCCAACGGGGCGGCCTTCGCGGACTTCGCCGAGGAAGTCTTCGATGCTGCGGAAGAAAGCCTGGAAGGTCTGCTCGAGGCGGAAGAGGAGATCGGTGGAACGCTTGATCGATTGTTCGATGGCAGCCAGGTCGGAGGGGCGCAACATGCCCTGGAGCATGCGCAGCAGACGGCCAAGGATGCCGGTGGCTGAGCCGCCCATTTCGCGCAGCAGGCGAGCGAGGTCGTTTTGGGTGACCTTGAAGCTGAGGGCGGATGTGGTGGCGGCTTCGAGGTGGTGAGCCTCGTCGACGATGAGGTAATCGAACTCGGGCAGCACGCGGTTGCCGGTGGCGATGTCGGCCAACAGAAGGGCGTGGTTGACAATGAGCAGGTGAGCGCTTTGGGCAGCCTGGCGGGCGCGGTAGAAGGGGCAGGCTCCGCCGGTGCGGCTCATGCAGACCTCGGGTTTGCAGCCCTCGTCCTCCGCAGAGACGCGCATCCAAATGTCGCGCTCGATGGGGCCGTTCAGGTTGATCTCGTTGCGGTCACCGGAGTCGGATTGGGTCAACCAGACCAGGACCTTGGCCAGCACGCGCATCTCTTCGACCGTGGTCGGTCCGCGCTGGCGGAGGGTGTCCAGGCGGCGGGGACACAGATAATTGGAGCGGCCTTTCATCACCGTGGCGCGCAAATCGATGCCGAGAGCGTCGCGCAGGTCGGGGATGTCTTTCTTGATGAGTTGATCCTGAAGGTTGATCGTGTTGGTCGAGATGATCACGCGGGTGTTGTTGTTGATGGCAAAGAGTGAGGCCGGAACGAGGTAGGCGTAGGACTTGCCGGTGCCCGTGCCTGCCTCGACCATCAAATGCTGGCCGGTGGAAAGCGCGTTACTGACGGCGCGCAACATTTCCACTTGCTGTTGGCGGTACTCGTACGTCTCGTAGTATTGGGCGAAGGGGCCGCCGTATTCGAGCAGCGAGGCGACCTCTTCTATGTCTAAGGGGATGGGGTTTTCGTTGCGTTCGAGGGGAGCGTGAAATGCTTCTGCTTTAAAGGGGTACAGAGGGCCGTAGCTGCCATCGGAATGGGCTTTGCGAGCGCCGACCGGCTGGCGAGCTTTGGCGCGCAGAGCTTGTTGAAAAACCCAACCCGCGCCCCATTCGAAGGGCTCGCTGAGGCGGACAAACTCGGCGATCAGGTCGATGGGCAGCTCGAGGGCCATGTCGAAGAGTTGCAAGAAGACCGCATGGGTGACCCGTGCGTCGTCGAGGGCTCGGTGGGTGGCGGGAAGCAAGATGCCAAGGGCCTGGCCCAACGCGCCGAGGTTGTAACGGCTGGCGGAAGGGAGCAGCACCGAGGCCAGGTCGTAGGTGTCGAGCGTTTCGTTGAAGTGTAGAATGCCTTGGTGACGCAAAAAGCCTACGTCGAAGCGAACGTTGTGACCCAAGACGGGCGAGTCGCCAACGAAGTCGGCCAGTTCACGGGAGACGGCTTTGATGGGCGGGGCGTTGCGCACCATGTCATTGGTGATGCCGGTGAGCTGGGTGATGAAGGGAGGGATGGGGCGGCCAGGATTGACCAGGGTGCTCCATTCGGCTTCGATGCGGTGACCATTGAAGCGCACCGCGCCGATCTCGGTGATGGCGTCGCGGGATTCGTCCAGGCCGGTTGTCTCGATATCAAGAGCTACAATTGAGGGCATGAACAGGATTATACCATTTCGAGGGAAAAATAAAACATATTTTCGAGTTT
>CAZMMI010000013.1:0-12168 GCA_964567255.1 uncultured Anaerolinea sp. | reverse complement strand
GGCATGAACAGGATTATACCATTTCGAGGGAAAAATAAAACATATTTTCGAGTTTCTGCGGATATGATAGCGCCGCACCAAGCCATGGTCGGTTGTGAATAGTGGGCTTTGCCCGCCTTGAGAAAAGAAACAGGGAGTTTGTTGCGCAAATTGCAAAAAAACTCCCTGACGCCTTTTTTTTCATAGGCGCCCGAAGGGCGCAATACCGTCTCCACGGTTAGCTGTGACGCTACTTAAGGTATTTGCTCGCCGCGGTTGAGGAAGTTACATTCGGGAGTTAAGCTCTTTATCACCCTTAGAAATTCAGTCTACCCTCACCCGCGCCGTCAAAGCCCGGCGCGACCTCTCCCACAGGGAGAGGTAAGAAAAAGGCTCTCCCGGTGGAACGGGAGAGCCTGAGCAGGGGGAGACAATCAGGGGTTATTTGTCTCCCTGGGATTTGATGGAGCCGGAGCCGGAAATGCTCTGGGCGATGCTTGGCGAGCCGTAGTAGCGCACCGTGCCCGAGCCGCTGATGCGAATATCCAGCGAATCGCTGGGCCAGAGGGTGACCGAACCGGATCCGTCGATTTTCACCGTGGCGTTCTGAGAAGCCAGATCGGGGCAGTTGAAGTTGCCGGAGCCACTGATGTGGATGTCGAGTTCGGGCGCCTGACCGGCAACAATGATCTTGCCAGAACCGTCGATATTGGTTTCGAGGCGATCGGCGGTGAGCTGCTCGATCACGTAGTCACCCGATCCGGAGATGCTCAGTTTGAGGTCGGTGCTGGTTAACTCGCCGGCTTCCACGCGACCGGAGCCATTGATACTGACAGCATTGAGGTCTTTGACGGTCAGGTAGAACTTGATTCGGGAGCCGAGGTTGAGGCGGAAGGAAGGCTTGATGCCCAGGGTCAGGCGAGAGCCAACGACTTCACTTTCGATGATCTCGAGGACGTTGTCGTCTGCTTCGATGGTCAGGCTTTCGGTGTCGCCTTGTTCGATGTACAGGGTGCTGGGCACTTCGAGCGAGACTTCGGTGAAACCAGATACGTCGCGAGTTTCGGAGATGGCGTTCCCCGAGCCATTCACACGGTTTGAATTAGCCAGGTTGAAGGTCAGTCCGCAAGCGGGAAAGACCAGCAGGGCTAAAACAGTGAGGAGTAGGAGAGATTTGGTCATTGTGGCAGTTCCTTTCAAATATGTTTACATGATCGTATACGCAGACAAGTACAGAAAGGTTGCAAATTTGCTATAATCATTTCATTCATTCGGATTAGATAAATGTGGAATAAGTTTGAGCTTGCGGTGATTGTGAGGTGCTCGCACCCCACAATCTTCAAATTTCAGAGGCTTTCTAGTTACTCGAAGGGTATTCATTTGGGAGGCAGGCATGAACGAAGCAGCGCCAGTTCAGGAGAACATTCTGACTGGGATTGATATGGGTGTGGGGGTTTGGGCGTGGGGGGAGCGCCTGATATGGGGGTATGGGCGCGATTATTCCTTGGGAGATTTGCGCGGCGCTTTCGAGTCTTCGATTGCGGCAGGGATTCGCTTGTTTGATACGGCGGAGATCTACGGTCAGGGGCAATCTGAGCAAATCCTGGGGCAGTTCCTGAAGCAAGCGCAAGAGCCGGTGCTGGTGGCGACCAAATTCATGCCTTTTCCGTGGAGGTTATCCCGCCAGTCATTGATGGGAGCGTTAAAAAGTTCATTAAAGCGCCTGGGTCTGGAGCGGGTAGATTTGTATCAAATACACCAACCACTGCCGCCGGTAAATATTGAGACCTGGATGGAAGGGCTGGCAGAGGCGGTGAGCGCGGGGCTGACATGCGCCGTGGGGGTCTCGAATTACGACCGGGGACAGATGCAGCGAGCCACCGACCGGCTGCAACGAGAGGGTCTGAATCTGGAGTCCAATCAGGTTGAGTATCATTTGTTGAATCGTAAGGTGGAGAAAAACGGATTGCTGCGACAGTGCCAGGAACAAGGGACTGTGCTGATTGCGTATAGCCCTTTGGCGATGGGCGTATTAACCGGAAAATACTCGACCGAAAACTTGCCGCAGGGCATCCGCAGCGGACGGTTTGGACGCAGATATCTGGAGAAGGTGCAACCGCTGCTGACGTTGCTGAAGCGGATTGGGGCGGAGCACGGCAGCAAGACGCCTTCGCAGGTGGCGTTGAATTGGGTGATGTGCAAAGGCGCGCTGCCTATCCCAGGGGCGAAGACTTTGCGACAGGCGGAGCAAAATGCCGGCGCGTGCGGCTGGCAGTTGAGCGAAGAGGCCTTGGCGCAGCTAGACGAAATGAGTGACCGCGTTTGCGCTGACTTGTGATGCTTTGAGGTATAATCGGCGGCTATGGACGATAAGCAGATCCGTTACTTACCTTTTCATTCGATCAATGAATTCATGCTGCCGGAATACCGGCAAACCGTGATCCAGTCTGTTTTCACGCAGATGGATAAACTCTCAGGCGAGCGCCGCTCGGCGATCAACAATGGGATCAAGAAGCACCTTCAGGTGCCGGGCTTTCGCAACAGCGCCCAGGCCCCAGTGGGGGTGAAAGTGCGCGGGGCTGCTACACCCTTTGAGCGGCGCCCTGATTTCACCGCTCAGGTGCTGCAGGCGTGGAGCGATCTACACCCAGAATTGCGCCAGCAAGTATATGAACTACTGCAAGAGCGCAACTGGGAAAAGTTGCTGCCCCCCGAGGCAGACCGGACCAAGCTGCCGGGTTTCATGGTTGTTTGGCCCAAGGAAGATACCTATGAGGCGCTGGACGCGGCTTTCGCGGCGAAGTTCCCTGGTCAGACATTTGAGCCTTACGATATGCGCTTGATGGTCGTCTGGGTAGGCAACCGGCTGCCTTATGAGTTGTTCCTGGAAGAAGAAGAAGAGGACGAAGAAGACTCAGAAGAGTAAGAAAAATCCCCGCAGCGCGGGGATTTTTCTTACTCTTCTGGTGACAGCTCAGAGGGTGGAAAAAACTCTGAATTATGGTTGTATGTGGGGTCCACATACAACCATAATTCAGGCATCTTTCTCCTCTGGCTGAGTAGTAACCTCTTCTGGTGTTATTCCATGAATTCGGATTCAACCTGGGCTTCGTCGACCTCGGTGTCGCCTGAAGATTGGATTTGAATATCGCCAAACAGATTATCTTGTTGGGCGAAGATGATGCGGCGTTTGACCAGTTCTAGCATGGCCAGAAAGGTGACGATTGCCTCCACACGGTCGGGGCGGGTTTGAAAGAGCGAGCGGAAGGTGGTTTGGCCAATTTCCCTCAGGGTGACCAGAATGGAGTGGATTTTCTCGCGGATGGTGATGCGCGGGCGGCTAACCACCTTGCTCAGGTCGGGAAGCACCGGCAGGTTGTAAAAGACGGTTCGAGCAGAGAGGACCAGATCCGACAGAGTTACACCGCTGAGGTCGAGGCGGGCTTCAAATTTGACCGGTGGAGGGGCAACGCGGAGATAAGTACGCAAGCCGTTCGACTCGCGGTCGTGGAGGTTGAGGGCCAATTCTTTGAACCGTTTGTAAATAATGAGCTGGCGAGCCAGAGCCTCGCCGGGGTCTTCTTCTTGCATGGGTGCGTCGATGGAAGGTCGGGGCAAGAGCGCCGCGGACTTAATTTGCACCAGGCGGGTGGCGATGATGAGGAAAGCGGAAACTTCGGCAGCGTCTCGTTCGGTAAGGTTTTTCAAGTAAGCCAGGTACTGGTCGGTGACCTGCGCCAGGGCCAGGGTGGTAATATCCAATTCGGCTCGCTCAATTAACTCGAGGAGCAGGTCCAACGGCCCCTCAAAGACGGGGGTATTGACCCGGTAATGTTCGGTCTGGTGCGCGGCTACCTGGAAACTCACGGGGCGAATTATAGCAGAAGGATGGCGATTAGGTTATAATTTCGGCACTCAATATGGCAGATCGATTAACCCATCTGGATGAAAACGGGCGCGCTCACATGGTGGATGTTGGGGCCAAGCCTGACAGCGAGCGAGTCGCAATTGCGCGGGGAGAAGTGCATCTGCGCCCCGAAACGCTGGCATTGATCCGCGAGGGGTTGATGAAAAAGGGGGATGTGTTAACCGTGGCCCAACTGGCTGGGATCATGGGCGCTAAGAAGACGGCGGAATTAATCCCATTGTGCCACCCGCTGCCGTTGACTCAGGTGCAGGTCGAACTCGAACTATCCGATGCGCTGCCTGGGGTGCTAATCATGGCAACCGCAAAAACCGTTGGAAAAACCGGCGTCGAAATGGAAGCTTTGTCGGCGGTAGCGGTGTCGGCGCTGACTGTATACGATATGGTCAAGGCGGTGGAAAAGACCGCCCGGATTCATAACATCCGCCTGGTTGAAAAACACGGCGGTCGCAGCGGTGACGTGGTGAACGAGTGAGCGAACTATGCGCGTGATGGTCTTGTTTTTTGCATCATTAAAAGAGCGCTCCGGAAAAGGACGCGCAGAGATCGACTTGCCTTCGGGATCGACGGTGAGCGATTTGAAAAGGCAACTGGTCGCAACCTACCCCGGATTAGCCGGGGCAGTGGAAGCAGCGGTAGTTTCGATCAATCAGTCGTTTGCATTCAACGAAGACGTAGTGCCAGACGAGGCCGAGGTGGCGATCTTTCCTCCGGTCAGCGGGGGCGGGAACGGGCCGGTCATTTGCCAGATCACGGAAGAAGCGATTGACCTGGATGATCTTGTGGCGCAAATCACCCTGCCGACAACGGGAGCGGCCTGTGTGTTCAGCGGGATGGTGCGCGGGCAGACCGCGCGGGGAGAGGCCCGCGAGACAACTTTGTTGGAATACGAGGCTTATGTTCCGATGGCAGAAGCCAAAATGCAGCAGGTGGCGGATGAAATCCGCGAGCGGTGGGCGGCAGTGGAAGGGATTGCGATTGTGCAGCGCATTGGGCGATTGCTGCCGGGAACGCCGACCGTGTTGATTGCCTGCACCGCTGCCCATCGGGATACGGGGGTGTTCGAAGCAGCCCGGTATGGAATTGACCGGCTGAAGGAGATTGTGCCTGTGTGGAAGAAAGAGGTGGGACCTGATGGCGAAACATGGATCGAAGGGAAATATCACCCACAAAGGGGTGACTAGTTTCATAAAATTTTTTAAGGGAACTAATGGAACGCCAGCCGCCGGGACGCAATCCCCGCAGGCAACCAACAATCAGCCGGGCGGCTTGCGCTCCCTGAGTTCCCGGGAGAATACGGTGGAAGCAAATAACGGGATTGCCGAAAGCCCCCAAGATTTTGCCAGGCGCTTGGGGTTGCATTTTAAGGACGGGACGTTGTTGAGCCGAGCGCTGACACATCGTTCTTATTTGAACGAGCACAGTGAGGCGCTGGAAGATAATGAGCGTCTGGAATTTTTGGGGGATGCGATTCTGGACTTTGTGGTTGGGGCGTGGCTTTACAACCGTTACCCAGAGATGCCGGAAGGTGATTTGACCCGTATGCGCTCGGCGTTGGTGTACACCGAACAACTGGCGCATTTTGGGCGGATCATCGGATTGGGGTCTGCCATGCGCCTGGGCAAAGGTGAATCTCAGGCTGGAGGGCGTGACCGCTCGGCGCTGTTGTGCGACACTTTCGAAGCATTAATTGGCGCGATTTACCTGGATTCATCTATTGACGCGGTGAGGACCTTTATCTCGCCACTGCTCGAAGAAGCATCGGAAACCGTGCTGGCGAACCAGGCCACCGAAGATCCGAAGAGCAGCTTCCAGGAATGGGCGCAATCCCAGGGTTTTCAGGCGCCGTATTATGTGACTCGTGGCTCGGTAGGACCGGACCATTCCAAGGTGTTCGAGGTGGACGTGTTGGTGAATGGGCAGGTTTATGGCACGGGGACGGGGTCGAGTAAACAGGCGGCGGCGAAATCTGCGGCCCTGGAAGCCTTGAAGCATTTGGGGCTGGTGTAATCCTATGCCGCTTTTAAAATCATTGGAATTACACGGCTATAAGACCTTTGCCAGCAAGACTTTGTTTGAATTCCCTGGCAATGTGACGGCAATTGTCGGCCCGAATGGCTCGGGAAAATCGAACGTGGCTGATGCGCTGCGCTGGGTGTTGGGGGAGCAGTCCTACAGTTTGCTGCGCGGGCGCAAGACCGAAGACATGATCTTTTCGGGCTCGGAGTTTCGTCCTCGAGCTGGCATGGCTTCGGCGACGATCACCTTTGACAACGAAAACGGCTGGTTGCCGATCGATTTCAGCGAAGTAACGATCACTCGCCGGGCGTACCGGGATGGGCAGAACGAGTATCTGCTCAATGGTCAGAAGGTGCGGCTAAAAGAGATAACCGAACTGTTGGCCCAATCGGGGTTGGCAGAACGCACATATACCATCATTGGGCAAGGTTTGGTGGATGCGGCCTTGTCGCTGAAACCGGAAGAGCGACGCAAGTTTTTCGAAGAGGCGGCTGGAATTGGCCTGTATCGAACTAGACGTGAGGAAGCGATAAACCGCCTGGACAGTACCCGGCGAAACCTGGAACGCGTGCTAGACATCTTGACCGAGCTCGAACCGCGACTACATAGCCTGGAAAGACAAGCAAAACGGGCCATGGAATATGAGCAGGTGAAAGCCGACTTAAAGGTTTTGCTGCGCGACTGGTATGGATATCACTGGCATCGAACGCAGCAAGACTTGGGACATACCCGAGAGGTGGTGCGATCGCAGGAAGAGCGCTTGCTGCAAGCGCGCGAGAAACAGGCCAGGGTCGAGGAAGACCTGACCGGCGTGCGTGGACAGGTGCATACGCTGCGGGGCGAGTTGAACGAATGGCACCGGCAGTCGGCTGAGATTCATACGCGCAGCGAGCAGGTGAACAAAGCGCTGGCGGTGATGGAAGAGCGACAGCGCGCGCTGTCAAACCAGCAAAACAGTACACGCAGCGACCTGGCCCGGTTGGAGGAAGAACAGAAGGCTCGGGCCGACCGCCTGGTGGATCTGGAAGAGGAGCGCGACCGGCTGCAGACAGAACTAAACGAGGCGCTGGAACGGATGAATGCAGCAAAGGCCGCCCTGGACGCACGCCAGAAAGAGCGAATACAGTTGGAAACGAAACAGCGGGAGATGCGCAGGTTGCTGGTCAATGACGAGACTCGCCAGGTGCAGCTCAAGGCCCATTTGAGCGAGTTGGCGAATCGACTTGAAAACCTTCGCTCGAATCAGCAAGGTTTGATGCAGGCCATCCAGCGGGAAGCGGAAGACATGCAGCGGGCGCAAGGGCGGCTGTCGAGTTGGGAGAAGAATTGCGAGCAAGCCGAAGCAGAGCACAAGAAAGCCGAGGCCGATTTGCATGCGCACCGGCAGAAGACAGCCGCGCTTGAGGAGCAGCGGCGGAAATTGCAGGAGGATCACACCCGTCTGGATGGCGAACGCTCCAGATATGCCGCGCAGTTGGACGTGTTGGAGCAAGCCGAGCGCTCGATGAGCGGTTTGGCCGAGGGGGCCCGCTTCTTGATCCAGGAGGCGCGCTCGGGGCGCTTGAAGGGCTCGTACCGGACGTTGACCAGTGCTCTGGTGGTTCCGGCGGAACTGGAGGCGGCAGTGGCGGCGGCGCTGGGCGAATATGCAGACAGCGTGCTGTTGGACCCCGGCACGGACCTGGACGGTGCACTGGAGGTGCTGTCACGAGGAGATAAAGGGCGGGCGGTGCTTTTGCCTGCCGAGATGGTGCGGCCTGCTGAATTGTTGAAAGCGCAAGCAGATCCTGAGTGTGTTGGCGTGGCAGCTGACCTGGTGAAAGGCAGCGCAGAACTCAGCGCAGCCGTGAAGCTGCTGTTGGGGCCTGTTCTGGTAGCGCAAAACCGCCAGGCAGCCCGGCGCATGGTGAAAGATTTGCCGATGTGGGCGCGAGTGGTGACGCTGCAGGGCGAGGTGTTCTTGGGCAGCGGGATTGTGATTGCTGGGCAGGATCAGAAGGCTGGGATGGTGGGACGTACACGCCGCCGCCAGGAATTGCAAGAGACTGTGAAGGAAACCGCGGAAAAACTAATAATTTCCGATGAGAAACGCAAAGAGTTGCAAACAGAAAGTGACCGGTTGAAGGCTGCGGAAAAAGATTTGGAGACTGCTGTCCGACAAGCAGCTCAAGCTGTTTCTCGCGCCAACCAGAGCCGCCAGCAGGCAGTTCTGGAGGTGGAACAAGCGCGCCAGAAGCACGAGTTCCAATCCAGGCAAAAAACGAGTTTGGAAGCACAAATTGAGAAAGCAGAGCAGGAATCAGGGCTGGCCCGGCAGGAAATGGAAAAGAACAGCACGAAGATTAGCGAGTGGAATGAGCAAATCCGCGAGCTGAACCGGCAGATGGCAGGCATGCCGCTGGACGAATTGCAATCTGAGGTGCTGCATTGGAATACTACCCAGGCTGTGGCTGGAAGAGCCGTCAAAGAGGCCGACCGGCGGCAGTTGGAACACGCCGAAAGTATGAACTCGGCAAAGCGGCAGGCGGAAGCATTGCAAGAACGCTTGAGAGAAGCCGACGCCGGTTTGGGACGGCTGGAAGGCGAGCGCAGCCAGGCGCTGGCGCAAGAGAGTGAACTGAATGAGCAGATCAAGGCGCTGCAGGTGAAGATTGAACCGGCCGAAGCGCAACTGACTGCCCTGGAAGAGGCGAACAACCAGGCGCAAGAAAATATGCTGGCAGCCCAGCAAGCCGTTACGGTGGCCGAACGACATACCACTCAGGCGCAACTGGAATTGACTCGTCACCGGGAGGGCCTGGATTCGCTGCGCCGGAAGATCGAAGAGGATTTTGGGCTGGTGGCGCTGGAATACAATCAAGATGTTGCCGGACAGACCCCGCTGCCTTGGGAAGGAATGGTGGAGCAGTTCCCGAGTCTGGAGGAACTGCCCGCTGAGATTGAAGATAGCATCCAGCGCCAACGAGGAATGCTGCGCCGGATGGGGTTGATCAACCCCGAAGTGCAAAACGAGTACCGCTCGGTGAAAGAGCGCTTCGAATTCCTGACCACTCAGGTGGCGGATCTGAAGAAAGCGGATGCGGATTTGCGCCAGGTGATTAGTGAATTGGACGAGCTAATGCGCCGTGAGTTCCGCAAGACCTTTGATGCGGTGGCGCATGAATTTAAGGGTTTGTTTACCCGATTGTTTGGGGGCGGGTCGGCGCGCTTGGTCTTGAACGATTCCGAAAACCCTGACGATTTAGGAATCGATATAGAGGCAAGGCTGCCAGGGCGGCGCGACCAGGGGCTTTCGCTGCTTTCGGGCGGCGAACGCAGCCTGACGGCTGTGGCGCTGATCTTCTCGCTGTTGCGCGTTTCGCCCACGCCGTTCTGCGTGATGGATGAGGTGGACGCGATGCTGGACGAAGCGAATGTTGGGCGCTTCCGGGACTTGCTGGTGGAATTGACGCAAAAGACGCAGTTTATTCTGGTAACGCACAATCGCAACACAGTGCAAGCGGCGGATGTGATTTATGGGATCACCATGGGGCGCGATTCAGCCAGCCAGATGATCAGTTTGCGGCTGGATGAACTAAGCGAGGATATGGTCAAGTAAGTTCAACTGAGATAAATCAAAAAGGGTCGATGCAAAGCACCGACCCTTTTTGATTGCTTTATTCGTTTCCAGAAGCTTATTGCTGCTGCTGCTGCATGATGAGTTCGGCGGGAAGTTCGGGATCAGCGGGGGTGTTGTTCATCCAGACATCATCGAACGTTTCGACGCTTAACTCGGTGCGTTTTTCGGTCAGCCATTCGGTGAAGGCTGTGTTCTGTTTGTTTTGGTATTCGGTATCGGTTGCCGGACGAGTTTCGCGGCCCAGCAGTTGAATGATGTGATAACCGAAGGAGGTTTGCACCGGCTGGCTGATCTCGCCAATTTCCAGGGCAAAGGCTGCGTCCTCGAACTCGGCAACCATTGCGCCCTTGGTGAACCAGCCCAAATCGCCGCCCTGATCCTTGTTCGAGTAATCGGTGGACAATGTAGAAGCGAGTTTCAACCAGTCTTCACCATCGGCGAGGCGGTCTAAAACGGTTTGGGCTTCTTCGGCTGTTGCGACCAGAATGTGGCGTGCCCAGACGTACTCGGAATCGCGAGCAACATCGGCGGTCACGGCAGCTAGCACCTTTTCGCGCAGGATCTGGCGATAGAAGTAGCTGGTGAACTGGGCGTCACTGTATTGCACGTCTTTCAGGTCGGATAGGTACTGTTTCAAGACACCCTGATAGCCTTCCTCGGTGTACGGCGTAGCCGTGGGGTAAGGTGTCATCGTGGGGCCGGAGGTTGGGGTAACGGTCGGCGTAGCGTTGACATCTGGGGTGGCTGTCGGAGCGAGGGTTGCCGTAGCTGTGGCAGTCGGCGTGTTGGGATCCAAGGTGGCCGTGATGGTCGGAGTGAGGGTGGGGGGCAGCCAGCCTTCCTGAGTTGGGTTTAGGGTGGCGGTGGGGTAGATCGCGACCGTGGGCGCCGGGGTGGGCGTGCCACCGGGATAGAAAGCAAAATATTCCTGTTTCTTGGCTTCCACTTCTTCATCGGTCACGGTGATACCGCGAATCTTGGCTTCCATGGCGATAATTTCATCGTCGATGAGGTTGTCGAGAACTTCTTTTCCCAATGTGGTTGGGCTTTGCAGATTGTTCTGGATTTGCTGATAGTAGTTTCCAAAGAACTGGAGATAGAAGGAATTTGACGCCATGCTTTTGAGCTGGTCAATATAAACGAAGCGGGTGAAGCGGACTTCATCCTGGTATTCGCCAAGAGTGACCTTCTGTTCACCAATTTTTGCTACGGTTTTGTTCATCCGGAAGACCGTCTGATCGAGGATGCCGTAAACAATCAGGGCAAGGACCACCACGACGAGACCGATGACCGCAAAGAGCACGCGCCGGCGCATGATGCGCTCGCGCTCCAGGCGGGCCAGATGTTTCTTTGTGGTGATTTTGGGGGTTGGCGTTTTTGCCATAGGACGACCTCGGGGCATAATAAAATAAGGGGGCAACGGGCGTCCGTTGCCCCCGCTGAGAGTACTCGGGGAATTAATCCCAGTCGGTTCCGCCGATGTAGGGCAGAAGGGCCAGTTGCCGGGCGCGTTTGACCGCGGCGGCGACTTCGCGCTGGTGTTTGGCGCAGGTACCGGTTTGGCGGCGAGGGCGGATTTTGCCCTCTTCGGTTACATAGCGGCGCAGCATATCTACCATTTTGTAATCGATTTCGGCGTTCTTATCGACACAGAACTGGCAGAATTTCGGCCGGGCGACGTAACGCCGCATAGTCGGCTGCTCATTATCCATCATGTGATCATCGTTCATCGGTCTTTCTCCAACGTATTAGAAAGGGTAATCGTCTTCGGGTTGTTCGTCTTCAGAGAGAGCGATATCGGCATTTTGAGCGGCAGCGGAGTCGCGGCGGTCGCTGAGCATCATCATTTCAGTGGCTACGATTTCGACACTGATATGCTTAACGCCTTCGCTATCTTCCCACCGGCGAGTTTGAAGGCGGCCTTCGACGTAAATCTGCTGACCTTTGACCAGGTATTGCTTGCAGATTTCAGCCAGGTTGCCCCATGTGACGATGTTGAACCATTCGGTTTCTGTGTGGCGTTCGCCATCGGCGGAATTCCAACTGCGACTGGTAGCAACCGTGAAGGTTGTGACCGGTTTGCCGGAGGGGGTGTACCGCATTTCTGGGTCGCGGCCGAGATGGCCGATAATCATGACTTTGTTCAAACCCCGGCTCATGAGCTAGCTCCTTTAGATCCGCTAATTCTCTCCAACGACCTTGCCAAATAATTACTTGGCTGTAATCATATAGCGCATGATCGGCTCGGTCAACCGCAAATTGCGGTCGAGTTCCGTGCTGAACGAAGCGGGGAACGCAACGGCCAAATAGACATACTGGCCTTCGCGCTGCTTGTTGATGGGATAGGCCAGACGGCGCTTGCCCCACAACTCGGCTTTTTCAACGGTGCCTTCGGCGCCGGTGATCCAACCCTTGACCTTCTCGATTAAGCTTTCAACGCCAGCTTCATCCTGGTCAGGATGGATAATCAAAATAACCTCGTAGTTACGCATGTGGAAACCTCCTTTCCTCGGGATTGCACTCTTCGGTCGCCGTGGGCGCCTTGAGGCGGAAAGTAACAACGGGTACAACAAGGTGCAATTTTACCACAGGCGGCTGGATATGAGTAGGAGGAAACCGGCAGTTC
>CAZMMI010000012.1:7893-36536 GCA_964567255.1 uncultured Anaerolinea sp. | reverse complement strand
GCTGCCCAAAAACTTGATATTTGTTCTATTATAGGGTAAAACAGAACTGGTAGATGAGTTTACTATGCTAACGAATACAACGGGTATCGATCATATTCTACATCTCTGGGAGGCTGACCCTTCGGTGTCGCCTAGCATCGTGCGCATCCACCGAACACCAGCCCGTTCTGCACAAACTATTCCTTTACCCGACGATCTTCACCCTGCCCTTTTGCAATTATTGTTAGATTCGGGTATTCAATCTCTTTACTCTCATCAAGGCAAGTCTTGGGTTGCCGCCAGTGATGGTTTAAATGTCGCTGTAGTGACAGGTACAGCCAGTGGGAAAACGCTCTGTTACAACCTTCCGGTTGTGGATACCTGTTTGCGTCAGCCAAAGGCGCGCGCTCTATATCTTTTCCCTACGAAAGCCCTGGCCCAAGACCAGTATAAAATCCTTGCATCGTGGGCAACAGAGCTTTCCCGTATCACGGATCTGCACCCCGCCATTTATGATGGCGACACACCTGCATCGAGAAGACAACAGATTCGTTCAAATGCACGACTTCTTATCACTAACCCCGATATGCTTCACACAGGCATGCTTCCCCACCATACAATTTGGGCAGATTATTGGCGCAACTTACGATACATTGTTATCGATGAAATGCATACTTATCGAGGTGTTTTTGGCTCCCACGTTGCAAATTTACTCCGGAGGGTCAAACGGATTGCGGCTTTCTATGGGGCCTTCCCGCAATTTCTGTTATCTTCTGCAACAATTGCCAATCCCGGCGAGTTAGCAGCAGAGCTGGTCGAGTCTCCGGTGCACATCATCGATGAAGACGGCGCACCTAGTGGTGAACGCCATCTAATCTTATATAACCCACCTATCGTTGACCCGACGTTGGGTCTGCGAGCCAGTGCTTTTAACGAAAGTCTCCGTCTGGCCGGCGATCTACTCCACGAAAAACTTCAAACTATCCTATTCATTCGTTCCAGACAAGGTGTCGAGTTGGCTTTGCGCTATTTGCGTGACAATAATCCCGATTTTGCCCAACAAGTAGAGGGCTATCGCAGCGGATACCTTCCCCAAGAGCGTAGAATGATCGAGGCGTCTTTGAGGGATGGGCATACAGCACTTGTAGCTGCTACGAATGCATTAGAGCTAGGAATTGACATAGGCAGTCTTGCCGCAGCTGTGCTGGTAGGTTTCCCGGGAACAATCGCTTCCTTGCGCCAGCAGATTGGTCGCGCTGGAAGAAAAAACGCCGGGGCGCTTGCTGTCTTAGTGGGCTCCCCTGCCCCATTGGACCAATTCTTGATGCAACACCCAGAATACATTCTTGAGCGTTCGCCAGAAATGGGATTGATCGATCCAAACAACTTACTCATATTGCTGCAACATCTACGCTGCGCCGCCTTTGAGCTTCCCTTTATTGCTGGTGAGCCTTTTGGAAAATTGAGTCCTGAGTTGCTGTCAGGCCTGTTAGAGGTACTAGTCGGGGCTCAAGAGGTACATCAGGCAAATGGTAGTTATTATTGGATGGCAGATAAGTACCCGGCATCTGGAGTGTCTCTGCGTAGTTCCTCCCCGAAGAGCATTAACCTCCGAGTGTCTGAACCCAATGAGGGTGTACGAATCGGTGAAATCGACTGGGCCAGCGCATGCTGGTTTGTTCATCCCGGTGCTATCTACTTGCATGGCGGGCAATCCTACCTCGTGCAACGGTTAGATTTCGATGACGCCGTTGCCTGGCTCAAACCCGTTCAATCAGACTATTACACAGAACCAATTACGAAAACGAAAATAGAAAAAATTTCTGAAATAGACGGGGTTTCTATACCCGGTGGAAAGAAGTTCTTCGGCGAGATACAGGTAACCTCACAGGTGGTAGCATTCCGCAAGGTAAGCTGGTACTCGCATGAATACCTGGGTGGTGATGAGTTGACCTTACCCCCAATAGAATTGCGGACTACTGCGTGTTGGTTCATCGTGCACGAGAATACGATCGCAGCATTGCGAGAGCAAGGGCTATGGAGCAATGATCCGAACGATTATGGACCGAACTGGCAAAAGCAGCGGCGACTCGCATTACAGAGAGATAACTATACCTGCCAGATTTGCGGCGCGCCGGAACGAGAACGCCCACACCACGTGCACCACAAACAAGCATTCCGCACATTCAAATCTTTCGAAGAGGCCAATCAACTTGACAATTTGATCACCTTATGCCCTCCCTGTCACCGTCGAGCAGAACTGAATATCCGTATGCGCAGCGGTTTGGCTGGATTGAGTTACGCGCTTCATAATCTCAGCCCATTACACTTGATGTGCGACCGCAGCGATCTGGGTGTGTTTGCTGAACATCAGTCACCATTCGCCGGTGGTCAATCCGTGATCGTTTTCTTCGATTTGGTCCCGGCGGGTATTGGGCTGAGCAAGAAGATGTTCGAAATCGAGCGAACTATTTTTTTACAGGCGCAAGAGCTTGTTAACTCATGTCCATGCACCGATGGCTGCCCGGCTTGTGTTGGCCCGGCCGGAGAAAATGCGATAGGGGGAAAAGCTGAAACAATAGCTTTACTGAACGAGTTCAATAAAGCAGTAAAATATTAATGGGTAAACGAAAATGGATTCAAAATCTTTAGCAGATCGTCTGAAAGCACTCGGGGTGGAGCTGGGACCTGGAAACTTGGCGCCGGCGAATCAAGAGACAACCAATTATTCCTATCCTATTGAAACAGTCGTATCAGGGTGGGATCACCCTACTATTTTTGGGCCGGCGTTCGTTCACCTGGAAGATTATCAACAACCATATCTTCACGGCTCACATGATTTGTTTACAAGCCCCCGATTGGATATCCTAGCGAAGTGGGGAAAGGCTCAAGGTCTTCATTCTACAGATCTCTCTTCGATAGTATTTCTTGACACCGAGACGTCTGGGCTTGCTGGTGGAACTGGTACATACGCCTTTATTATTGGAATTGGTTGGTTCACAGATTCCGGGTTCCGAGTCGAACAGTTATTTCTACGTGATCCAAGTCAGGAAGCTGCCTTTTTAACGGCATTGATAGAGAAACTTTCACAATTTAATGTCGTCGTTACATTTAATGGAAAATCTTTCGATATTCCATTGCTGGTTACCCGGTTCAACATGAACCGAGCTATGAATCCATTTGTGGAATTTGAGCACCTGGACTTGTTGCATCTGGCTCGTCGGATTTGGCGCGACCGTTTACCTAGTCGTAGTCTTGGTGAACTTGAGAAAAGCATCCTAAACTTCCATCGCACTGAAGAGGAGGTGCCGGGGTATCTCATTCCAGAATACTACTTCAATTACTTGCGCAGTAGCGATGCTCGTCCTCTCGCCGGCGTTCTTTACCATAATGCCGTCGATATTGTTTCGCTTGCGGCGCTTTTTAAATATATCGCTTCAACATTGGATGAGCCTCTAAAATGCGACGTTCCTTCACTCGATCGAGTGGCAATTGCGCGCCTCTATGATGATTTGGGCTTTTTTGATACTGCTGCGTCATTATATGAGCTCGGGTTAGCGCAAGGCCTGCCCGAAGATTTTTTCCTTAAGACCCTTCAACGTTTCGCCTTGTCCTGCCGGAAACAAGAGCGATGGGACCTTGCCAAGGCGATTTGGATTAAGGCTGCCCAGCACAATGATTTCACTGCTTACATCGAACTAGCAAAGTTTTACGAACATCACGAAAAGGATCCTATCGAAGCGCTCGATTGGGTGCAAAAAGGGCTCAGTGCTGTATCCACTTCATCGGCCCCGCTATATTTGAAACAAACTGTTACAGAGGATCTGGAACGGAGAATGGCGCGCCTCTTGCGAAAAATGACCATGTCCACATCAGCAGATAAACTGGAGGCTTGATATGTCTACAGAACAATGGGTAAATGTATACAACGAGTATGGTCGATTGTCCGCAGAATTGATCAGGATACTACTCGAATCCAGAAACATCCCGGCCCAGTTAATCCAGGAAGGTGCTGGCGTGGTTTATGGGCTGACTATTGGACCGTTGGGTAATGTTAGTATATTGGTTCCTGAATCGCGTTCGGCTGAGGCGATCCAATTACTGGAGGATTACATCGCCGGGAATTTGGAGATTGGCGACACGCCTGAGATCCCGGACAACAAGGATATCGGTGGCGATTCTGAGGTAACCAAACAATAACTTAAACTTCTTCCAACTCTTCTTGGACAAGATTATCGTAGGCGGACATAAGGGCCTTTGTCGCCTCTCCAGGGATACCATTGCCGACGAATTGGTCGTTGATCCTTGAAACCGGTAATATTCCACGACTCGCACTGGTGATGAACGCTTCGGAGAGATCAGGGAGCATTTCTAGTTGGATAGGTTGTCTAACAACCTCAACGCCACACCGTTCACAAGTTGCAAGCACCATCTTGCGAGTGATACCATGCAATATACCCTCCTCTGCGGTCCACACCTTTCCATGCAGTATCCCGAAGAAATTGCTACTCAATCCTTCGAGGATTTCATGCCTCTCCCCTATCATGAGTACTTCGTTAACTTTTTCGGGAACCTCTCCTCGAACCTGCTTAGCTGTGTGAATAAAGGCAGTTGATTTCGCGAGGGCATTGTTTCGGTGCATTGACCTCGTAGAAACACTGACTCCCTGCAGGTAGTCTTGGGCATCCGGAGTATGCAATTCTTCGGCTAGTATAAACAACTGCCCTATTGGGGCTTGGGTTGTGTTGATTTGGAGACGTATACGTTTTAAAGAATATGATTTATCGTTTATGGCTACGCGCATTATATTTCTGATGATTTTCTCACTTATTTTTATACTTGCGCCCAGCAAGTTGGCTGATTCGCGCAATCGTTCCAGATGGTCGCTGAGATGAAGTATCCTTCCTGCCTCATAGGTACGGAAAGTCGTGTAGACGCCTTCCGGCAGCGTCCGTGAGGCCTCGTCAAAGCTTTCTAAATTGAACAATAAGGGTTTGATCTCACCGTGCGGTTCCTTCGTCCATGCGAGAATTTTCTTGGACATATTATTTTTCCATTTCGGTATAAAATATGCAAACTGCCACAGTATATCACCATTCATTTATGAGGACCCACCATGAAAAACGAGTTGCGCGCCGCGATCAAACATCAAAAACGAACAATGGTCACCATCGGGCTGCTGGTCTTTTTAGTGTTCCTGTCATTTATGGCCGGTTTTGTGGCAAACCAATTGGTCCAAGGTAATTCGACTCGGTTTTCCGTATTACTGGAAGCACACGGATTGTTGCGGGCAAACTCTTACAACAATGTGCCTCAAGAAAAACAACTTGAATATGGCATGATCCGCGGCATGCTAGCAGCAACAAACGACCCATACACGGTATTCATTGAGCCGCCTCAACACGAACTTCAAACCAATCAGCTAGAGGGCGCATTCGGTGGGATTGGCGTTAGATTAGAGAGAGATCAAAACGGCAATGTTTTTCTATACCCCCTACCCGACTCCCCTGCACTGCAGGCAGGCATACAAGATGGCGACAAATTAATCTTGGTGGAAGACGCTCGAATTAATGGCTACACGAATAACGATCAAATTCAGGCTGCTATTCGTGGAAAGATTGGCACACAAGTCGAATTGCACGTACAACGATCAAATAGCCCGAGCACGCTTCAAATCAAGGTTAAACGAGCTGAGTACCGCTCACCCTCTGTTACCTATAATTTATCGCAGATAGACCCCTCGATTGGTGTCATCAACATTTCAATCATTTCAGGGACTACAGCCGAGGAAATCGAATCTGCCATGATAGATCTGCAATCCAGGCAAGTCAAAGGCGTCATCTTAGATTTGCGCAACAATGGTGGTGGCCTCGTAGAAGGCGGAGTAGATGCCGCGCGATTATTCCTGTCCAAAGGCGACATCATACACGAAGAATTACGAGACAAAGACGTCCAGACTTATTCTGTGAACACACCCGGGCCATTTATTAATATTCCGCTGGTTATCCTGGTGAACCATAATACCGCCAGCGCTGCCGAGATATTGGCGGCTGCGCTGCAATCGAAACAACGAGCAATTATTGTAGGTACGCAAACCCTCGGAAAGGATACCGTCCAGCTATCTTTCACACTGGCAGACCAATCCAGTATCCACATCACCTCCGGCAGGTGGTGGGTTGCGGGAACCGAGCCGATTAGCGATTGGCCCGGATTGCTTCCCGATATTGTTCTTGAAGACGAAGAGGCAAACGGAATCATCGCTCAACACCGTGCTATTGAGGCGTTGTTCCCCTAATATCCTTGGGGCGCTGGCTCTGATAGTCCTCAGGAGTGTCCAGGTCCGTCAAGATACTATTTGTGTTCACTTCAACATAACAAATTTCGCCAGATCGTTCGTGCAAAAAATCCCTTAACGTCTGATGAGTACACAAAATCTCAATCTCTTGCCACAGCTTCCTGGTCACCAGCCATGGATGACCTCGCCTCATCTGATAACTTGGAATTATGATATTGTCTTTGTCATGTCTGTATTGAGTTAGGAGTTTTTCTATCGTCTCGTGTTTAATTTGCGGTTGATCTCCTAACACAACCAGGCACGCCGTGACTTCGGCTGGCAATTCCCGCAGCCCAATTTTTAATGAATCCAGCATTTCGGTTCGGTCGTAATCCGAATTATGCGCGAACAACACCCCGGTGTCATCCAAGAGGTGTTGGATCTCTGTCCTGGCCCCTCCAGTTACCAACACAATCGGAGAGATGTCGCTCATCTTTAAAATGGTCACAACCTGTTCAATAACAGTTGCATTCCCCCACGGTAAAGAAAGCTTAGGGACACCCATCCTTTGCGATCGCCCCGCGCCCAGTATCACCGCGCCTACGCGCAAATCTTCATCCATAAAGCTTTTCTCGTAATGAAACGGTCGACAGAATAGCTTCTACGACGCCGCCGCCAACGGCCAGCGCTTTATCGGAGATCATGTTGCACAGAGCAGGATCACATCGCGGGTCAATGTCGCCAATCTTCAAACCCTTCGTGACATACACACCCTCATGAACAATACCCCTCACCACCCCGGTAAACGTGGCAACCACAGGCTCGCCGCCAACTAAGCCAACAACCGTCCCCTTCTCCACCAGAGAACCAATCGCCAGGCACTTACTTACGATACCGTCAAGAGGAGATCTCAGAACACGTTCAGCTTGGTAAACGCCTACCGACTCGGGCACTCCCGAGTCGGTTTCTGGGCTCCCATCCCATATCACTCTGCCTAAGGTATGCCCACGTTTTGTTTCGATGGCTGCGTGGCAATTCTTCCCCGCATAAAACCCCGGTCCGAGCCCGATCATCAATGATGCCACGTTAATCTCCAAATCTGGAGTTTGTTTGAGCATGCGCGCATCAACCAAAACGTCTGGACGAAGTTCTTTCACGCCCACGGCTTGCGGATCCACCAATACTGCCACCACTCCAGCGTCCATCAATCGCGAAGCCTCACTTATGGAGAAGGCTTGCATCGCGGTGATACCCTCGACGGTTGTTCGCCCAGCATAAACTGCTTCCGCAAAGGCAACTGTCCGCCTTACAGACAGGGGCTGCGCAATCTCTGCGATCATCACCCGCCAGCCGGCTCGATACAGTCTAGCAGCAACGCCGCTCGCAAGATCACCGCCACCCCGAATGTATATTTGAAGACTCACTCCACCGGCTCCAATCCTTCTATTCCATCCAGGACGCGCTCTGGCGTCAATGGAAATTCATTGAACCATACCCCGGTTGCGTTATACAGTGCGTGGGCTATTGCTGGGGTCAACGGTAAAAAGGGCATTTCGCCCATTCCTCTTGCTCCATAAGGTCCGATTGGATCAGCATACTCTAGAATCAAAGACTCTACACTCTTTGGAATATCCAATATTGTCGGGATTAGATAGGTAGAAAGAGTGGTGGTCTTAGGAATCCCACCCTGCTGGACGAAATTCTCCAATACGGCATACCCGGCAGCTTGTACAACCGCCCCTTCAATTTGGCCCTGCACTTGTAAAGGGTTGACCGCTTTACCCACATCATCGGCGCATATCACGCGATCAATGACCAGTTCCCCCGTCTCGGTATCAACGTGCAACTCCACAGCCTGGGCCACATAACCATAAGCGAAATTGGGTTCGGCCTTACCGGTCTCCGGATCCATCGGCGTGGTCCTTGGAGGGCGGTATTGATAGGTGGCGGTCGCAGGCCGCTCTTCGCTACGCCATTTATCCAAGGCTTGTTCGGCCGCTCCACGAATAGCGTTCCCGGCCATGAAGGTCATTCTCGAAGCCGAAGCGCTACCGGAATTTGGGGTTAAGGCCGTATCGGACACAACCAGGCGAATCTTGGAAATCGGCAAGCCAAGTGTTTCCGCTGCGACCTGCATGAACACGGTATGAGCGCCTTGCCCGCAATCCGCTCCGGCGTGGTAAACAATCGCTTCCTGAATTTCTCCCTCTCCCACAAGCTCGACAGTCGCCCATGATTGTTCAGGTGCTCCAAATGAGAAGCCGACATTCTTAAATGCACAGGCAATCCCAATCCCTCGCTTAATATAAGGTTTCTCTAAATCGCCTCCAACTACAGCCCGCGGGCTCTTCCACACACCAGAATCTTTAGTCCAGCCGGCAGCCTCAGCGCATTTTTGAGTAACCTCGCCAATCGTAACGCCCTTCGGCAAAGGCGTTCCAACGGATAACAAAGAACCCTCCGCCAAGAAATTTCTTGCGCGAATCTCCATTGGGTCCAGATTCAATCCCGCCGCTAGTTTGTTCATCTGCATCTCGGCGGCAAATGCCGCTTGAGGGCCCCCGAAACCTCTGAACGCTCCATTGGGAATGTTATTCGTATACACTGCCGCGGCATCCACCTTGACGTTCGGAATTTCATAAGGCCCCGTACACATTAAGGTGGCATTTCCCAAAACCTTCATGGAGGTATACACATAAGCACCGCCATCAGCCAGCAAATCCATTTCCGCCGCGACCAGCTTTCCATCCTTTGTGGCGCCCCATTTCGCCCGAATTGTGTAAGGGTGTCGTTTGTGGTGACCAACGATGGATTCTTCCCTGCTCCATATGATCTTTACCGGGCGATCCACGCCGCGATTATGCAGAGTCCACGCTGCCAGACCAAGGACAATCTGCACCGACATATCTTCCCTGCCACCAAATGCGCCACCGATCGCCGGATAGATGACTCGAACCTGATCCAGCGGGAGGCCCAATGCGTGAGCAATCTGCTCCTGGTCTTCATGAGCCCACTGCCCTGCGACACAAACCGTGACTCGCCCCTCCTCGTCTATATATCCAACACCTGCCTCTGGCTGCAAGAAAGCATGCTCCTGTACCGGTGTGTTATACACCCCTTCCACAATGATATCGGCCGAAGAAAAAGCTCGTTCAACATTCCCTTTTCGAATGCGATATCGTCCAATTACATTACTATTTCTATCCGGGTGAACTAGAACCGCACTATCCTTTATTGCATCGTGGCTACGCGCAACGACCGGCAGATCTTTGTAATCGACGCGGATTAAAGTCCTGGCATGCTCCGCAATCGCCTCTGTCTCTGCAACAATGACTGCCACCTGGTCACCCACAAATCGAACCCGATCCTTGTGTGGTACTGATGAACCTGGCCCACATAGGACAGGTTGATCGTTCACGCCCAAGCCATACTCATTCACTGGGACATCCTTTGCCGTCAAAACGGCAAGCACCCCTTTCAGGCTTTCTGCAGCGCTTGTATCCACATTTCGAACAATCGCGTGTGGGCGCCCAGCGAACAGAATTTTCATGTATAACTGATCAGGGAAATTGATGTCACCCGGAAAAAGAGTCTCGCCGGTTACCTTGCCCACGGAATCGATACGTTGAACGGACTGTCCAATAACCGCCATAAAGTTCTCCTTCAATTGGTCCGAATCCGAAAACTAGCGAGCGCGCTTGCGTACCTTTGCTTTAATTGGCGGCACGTAATACGGGTCCGTTCGCGCGGGATCAAGTGTCGCTTTGTTCACCGCAAAAGTAATGAGCATGAACACAACGTATAAAACGAACATGAGCATCAGGGTTAATGCGATTTTTAGATATATCCATGGATCGCCAAAATATAGAAAATCACCAGGGCGAGCCACCAAATCTGTTGGCATAGGCAACCAGCCAAACTTTCGATTCGCCTTGATTAATTCTTCGGATCCCGCATAGGATATGATCGGAATTAAAATCGCGAGTCCAAAACCCACGCCGCGCCATATGGGATGAGCTCGTTTCTCTCGTTCCTCCCGCGTCTTCCCTCTCATCTGCGATTCATATTTCCCCATCATCCACCTCCTGTTCTGGCAGCCTTCTCTACGGCATGAATAATCTTGTAATAACCGGTGCACCTGCATAAGTTTCCAGTCATTGCTTGTTCAATTTGATTTTTTGTGGGCGTAGGGCATTCTTCTAACAACACAGCAGCCGAAATTAAGAACCCCGGGGTGCAATACCCACATTGAACCGCACCTTCCTCAACAAATGCCTTCTGAACCGGGTGCAATTCCTCCGAACCGGCTAATCCCTCAACAGTTTGTATGACGGCTCCATGAGCTCTAGGCGCCGGGACCATACAGCTCATCACCGCCTTGCCATCCAGAAGCACCGTGCATGCCCCGCATTCGCCCTCGGCACAGCCTTCTTTCGTCCCAATAAGACCTACATCTTCACGGAGCATTCTCAGTAAGGATTTAGATTGGCATCCCTTGATCGAGTAAGCCGTTCCATTGATTATTGTGTCAATGGTCTGACCGTTCTCGTGCCAGATACCAGCTTCAGGTACAGGGGTGTTCTCTGACATTCTCCCCCACAGCGTAACGGGCGCTTCCGGGAAACCTTCTCTTTCGCGGCCTGCCTTCAAGGAGTGCAACGCGCGATTAGTAATTACCCTTGTCATCGTCCGCCGATACCTGGCCGAACCACGGATATCATTGATGGGACGTGTAGCCCCCATAGCCAGATTAGCCGCCGCAGAGATCGTCTCGTCCGTCAATTCCTTCCCGACCAAGTAATCTTCCGCCTCGGTGGCGTGGATAATTGTCGGGGCAACTGCCCCTAGGGTTACCACAGCCTGAGAAACGGTCTCGCCCGTCATAGTCAAAATCACTGACAGATTGACCAGAGAAATAGCCTGGGCCTTCCGAAGCGCGAATTTAACGAATGTTCCCACCTGACCCGCTCGAAGTGCAGGAAAAGCGATATCCACCAGGAATTCATCGCCACGCATGACATTTCGGCGAACGCCGGTATAAAACTCGGCGAGCGGGATCTGCCGGTCTCCCACGAGCGACCGTAAAGTAACAACGGCTCCCAACGCCATCAAAGGCGTTATGGTGTCATTCGCAGGCGATGCAGTGATAATGTTACCCGCTACCGTCCCACGATTTCGGATTTGCGGCGACCCCACCTCCCAACATGCCCGAGCAAGTGGATATGCACGCTGTCGAATCAACTCCGAAGCCACACAATGATTGTGTGTTGCCGTTGGACCGATGTGGATCCAATCACGATCATCAAGGTAGATCTCCGATAATCCCGGAATTCGAGTCGCGTCTACCAGAACCTCAATGCCCTTGCGGGCCCCCCTCTCCATCTCCAGCATCAAATCCGTGCCGCCAGCAATGACTCTCGCTCTGGAGCCAAAAGTGGCCAGGTGCTTGAGAACCTCATCAATAGTGCTAGCCTGAATGTAAGTTGACCACATTTTTCCTCCAACCCCTATAGTTTCATCACCGCGCCGCTTCCGCCATTTTGAAGCATGAGAATTTCAGCCATAATACTAACCGCTATTTGTTCGGGCGTTTCAGCATTCAATTCTAACCCGATTGGGGACCGAATTCGGCCGATCTCCTCCTCTGGAACGCCCTTCTCAAGCAGCGCTTTCCGTGTTGTCAACCAGCGCCGCTTAGAGCCTATAACGCCAATATAAGCAGCGGGCGACTCCAACAAAGCCGGAATTCCCTCGATATCTATGGACACTCCTCGCGTGACCAACACCACATAAGTCCACCGATTAATTCTAACAGCAGCCGGCAACTCTTTGAGCGGTACCACACGCAACTCATCTGCATCAGGATGCATCTCAGGAGAACAAAATTCAGCCCTGTCGTCCGACACGACCACCCGAAAGTTTAGAAATTTACCCAGATGAGACAAGGCTTTGCCCACATGCCCACCACCCACAATCAACAACGTTGGTCGAACTTCCAGTGGCTCGACAAAGACCTCTACCGTGCCGCCGCACACCCCCGGATCGCCCTCTTTCGGGTTCACCATTGTGTACGACAACTTGCGAGGGTTACCATCTTTTATCGATTCCAAAGCTTCATGGAGGACACGATTCTCCATTTCGCCTCCGCCCACAGTGCCCGTAAAAGTTCCATCGGGATATACAAGCATTTTTGATCCAGCATGTCTCGGCGCAGACCCGTTGGTTTCGACGACAGTACATAAAGCACCGCCTTCTCCCCTCTCTTCGAGTTCTGCCAAAGATCGATAGATCATCATTGATATCCTCTAACCAGATGAACTACTCACCCGCGCCGGTGCAATGCACGCCAGACCTTTTCGGGGGTAATCGGGTTATCATGGATGTCCGCGCCACACGCATCGAACACTGCATTCCCCACCGCCGGCGCCACGCCATCCATAGGAATCTCAGCGACTGCTTTCACGCCAAATGGATGCGAAGGTTCGTATGTCTCGACAAAAAGCGTTTCGATTGCAGGCATTTCGTGGGCTCGGAAAATATGGTAATCATCAAGGTCCTTCTCCCTGGCAACACCTTGTTCATCATAGCGCATTTCTTCGCACACTGCATAACCCAATGCTTGAACCATTCCGCCTTCAATTTGCCCCGATGCAGTGAGCGGGTTCACAATAACCCCCGAATCTACTGCCATCACCAGTTTATCCACAGTGACCTGCCCAGTCTCAATGTCTACGGTCACTTCGGCAAATTGAGCTGCAAATGGCGGCGGTGACACGGGTGAATAATGCGAAGCAACAGCCATGATCTGCTCCTGCTCTTCATGGTGTAAAGCGTTCAAGGCAACGTCGGCCAAAGTCACATATCGTCCATCGGGGGAATAAGCATTCCCATTCGCCAAACGAATTTCATCACCTTCTATTCCTGTGGACATTCCTCTGCTGAGCATCACGGCTGCTCTTTTCATAATCCGTTCCGCTACCAGATTAGCAGCCTTCACTACCGCTGCTCCCGAAATGTATGTTGTACTTGATGCGTAAGCACCTTTGTCGAACGGGGTGAAATCCGTGTCCGAGGAATACACTTGAATGTCTTCCGAGGTGATTCCTAAAACCTCGGCGGCCATCTGCGCAAGAACAGTGTCCGAACCTGTACCAAGATCGGTGGCGCCGATTAGCAAGTTGAAGGAACCGTCGTCATTCATTTTGATGCTTGCACCGCCCATGTCAAGATAAGGGATCGCCGTACCTTGCATCACGAGAGCGGCGCCAATTCCCCGGCGCAGTTCTGGGCGGCCAGGCACAGTTCGCCAATCGGGATTATTGGATTTCTGGTTCCACCCAATAGCCGCCATGCCTTGTCTGGTGCATTCCTGAAGACCGACTGTATGAACGATCTCGGGACGAGGCTCGCGCCCCTCACTCCAGGCTGTACTGAACGGGTGCAATTCGCCCGCCCGAAGCGCATTCTTAAGCCTGAACTCAATCGCGTCCAGACCCAATTCGCGAGCGATTCGTTCCATATGGCGTTCAAGAGGCCAATAGCCCTGAGGAACCCCATACCCTCGATAAGCACCCGCCGGTGGAGTGTTTGTGTAAACAACATCCGCATAAAACCGGATATTGGGCGAAACACGGTACGGACCATCTCCCACATACAAGGCCATCGCTTTGTGCCCCGTATTTCCCGTAACAGTCAGCGCATGACAACCGTATGCGCCAGTATCACTAAGGGCGTACATCTCATTGGCCGTTATCGTCCCATCTCTCTTTACCCCAGTCTTCATGTGAACGCGCATCGGGTGTCGCGAGCGAGCAGCGACGAACTCCTCCTCGCGGGTGTATTCATACCGAACCGGCCGCCCTGTCGCAATCGTAAGATGCGCAGCAACGTCTTCCATGAGCACTTCTTGCTTGCCGCCAAAGCCGCCGCCAATTCGCGGCTTAATCACTCGGATGCGTTTCACCGGCAATCCTAATACCGGAGCCAAGATACGGCGAACATGAAACGGTACCTGCGTGCTCGTACGGATCACAAGGCGGTCGTCTTCATCCCAATAAGTTACGGCAACATGCGGCTCAATATGAGCCTGCTGCACCTTCGGAACCTCAAAATCTCCCTCAAACACAAAATCCGCCTCGGCAAACCCCTTCTCAACGTCACCAATGTCGATGCGAATTTCCGCCGCGACATTCTTGGTTGGATCAGAGTCGGCGAAGTTCACAAACTCAGCTTCATCATGGATTCGTGGAGCTCCTGGCTCCATCGATTTACGCGAGTCCAGCAAAGCCGGCAACACTTCATAATCAACTTCGATCAATTTTAGGGCCTGCTCTGCTATTTCGGCGCTTTCTGCCGCAACAAATGCGACTCGATCGCCCACAAAACGAACTTTACGATCCAAAGAAAATGTATCCAAGGGTCCAGGAATTGGGTCAGATTGTCCAGCAGTCGAATAGACAACCCTGGGAATATCCTCCCAGGTTAAAACAGCAACAACACCCGGCAATGCTCTCGCGCGAGAAACATCAATACGCCGAATAAGTGCATGTGCGTGTGGGCTGTGAAGAACCTTAGCAGTCAGCATTCCCCGCATTTCAATGTCATCAGCAAAAGCAGGTTTTCCCTGAGCCAGTTTGATCGCGTCCACCTTAGGCATGGGTTTTCCCACCTGGGTCCGCTCAGCACTTTCAGGGACGACCCAAATCTTAGGCATCACACTCGTGCGCGTCGTCCCAGGCGACATTGTTTCCGCATCCACCTCGGCCTCCGGCGGTGTATCACCGGGAAAACCCACAGGAATCAGCCCGCCACTTTCCAAAACACCGTTTCCTTCACCGCGTAACACAGCCGCAGCTTGCAACACCGCTTGAACCGGTTTTACATAGCCTGTGCAACGGCAAAGAATGCCCGACAGCGCCTGCCGGACTTCCTCCTCTGATGGGTTGGCCTCTTTTTCAAGCAAAGCTAACGCGGCCAGCGCCATCGCGGGGGTGCAATATCCGCATTGAATCGCCCCGGTTTGGATTAGGGCCTGTTGGATAATGTGAAGTCCTTCCGTCTTCTTCCATCCTTGATCGGGATGCTCCCCTACACTTTCGACTGTTGTCACCCGATGTCCATCAGCCTGCGCTGCCAGGAGTTGGCATGAATTGACGGGCACGCCATCCACTAACACCGTGCACGCGCCACATTCTCCCTTTTGACACCCTCCCGATTTCACGCTAAAAATGCCTTCCCGGCGTAAAATTTCTAACAAAGTCTGTCCGGGTTGCACATTCCAGTGAACATCTCGCCCATTGATGTTTAGGTCCACAATCATGAGGTCCTCCCTAAACTCGCCACCAACCGTCTGGTCAGTTGAGCGGCCACATCGGATCGGAAATCGGCTCCGGCCCACTCGTCCCCGGCCTGCTTGTAAGTCGCTCGAGCAGCTAATTCGCCTCCCGCGGCTTCGGGCCCATCCATTGCCAATATAGGCGCCGCCCCATGCCCCCCCAGCGCAACTCGCGCCCGTCCCGATGGCCATTGACACACCGCCGCACAGACCAAAGGCTTATCCGCTGGCGTCCGATTGGTTACCGCAAAAGCTACCTTTACTCCTCCGGGAATCGCGATTCTCGAAAGGAGTAAGCCTCCACTCCAATGATCTCGTAATGGCAGGTAATTTCCGATCTGGACCGTTTCTTGGTTGGGCAACCAGGTAAGCGTTGCATCCATTGCAAGCAGTACGGTCACCACCGCCGAACGACCGTCACAAGCAACAATCGTTCCAGCGATCGATGCCATCCTACGCTGGTTGCTGCTGGTTTCGAGTAATAGGGCTTCTCGAAGGGCTGCCGGAGTCATTGGTTCGTCAATCAAAGCTTGTAAGCGTGCCGTGCCCCCGATCTCCATGCGATCAGGTAGCGTTTCAATGGTATCTAGAGGTAGCGACTGTAGGTCTACGACAGCCACATCCAAATCTTTATAAAGCAGGCGTAAACTTGTTCCCCCGCCCACAGGAATGGTCTTAGGCGAGGTTCGCTGAAGCAATTCCAGAGCCTTCTCAACTGCGTCTGGCCGGTGATATTCCAATATCATTCCGTCCTCCTTTATGGGCGACTATTCTTGAGCGAAAGTGTCGATGAGCAGTCGAACATCCCCTCCAACAGGATAAAGAATTGGACAGGTGCAACCATTCTTCCGGTATTCATTGACTTTTGCGCGGGCTTCTTCGGGCGTACCCGATGCCGTGATACGGTGTATAAGCGCTTCTGGCACAAGATGCTTGGCTTTACGAATTTGCTCGTGTGTGGCAGGCCACCCTAAAATCGATTGGATCTCGGCTACCACGTCCATCGACACACCAGATGCCTTAGCGATATGCGGCTGCTGTGCCATATACTGGGTGAGTAATTCGCGAGTTGTATCAATGGCTTTATCGTGATCAGCATCCACCGAACAGACTACCAATTGTGGGCGATCGATATCATCAACCCGGCGACCGCTTTTCTGGGCACCTTTGTCTAGCAATTCCAGGGCTTTGAGGTTGTATTCAGGCGCAACGCAATAATTGAGAACAGCGCCATCCGCGATCTCTCCGGTCAGTTCCATCATTTGATCGCCGGTTGCGCCAATCATAATAGGCACGTTTCGCGGTTCACGCCTTCCATGCACCACGTCCAATTCAATATCATCTACATGCACAAATTCTCCGTGAAAGGTAACTCTTTCCATATTCAAGAGTCGCCTCATTGTCACGACCGTCTCCCGCATAGCCAGCAGAGGTTTTCTTCGATCGATGCCAACATTCTTTGCCAAAGGGTCCCACCATGCACCGATCCCGCAAATCATTCGGCCAGGCGCAAGGTCATCCAAGGTCAAAAACGTGGCAGCCAATAAGCCAATATTTCGCGTCCAATTATTGATCACACCCGACCCGATTTTTAGGCGATTAGTCACCGCTGCGTACGCTGCCATGGGAACTATTGCATCGCGCACAAGCCGGCTTTCAGCCTGCCACACGGCTTCAAATCCTCTCGTCTCTGCATAACGGACATAGTCCAACCCGTCTCGCAAATCATGGGCATCCTGTAAATAAAGTGCAATTCGTTCTGACATAGCAGTTCTCCTTAGAAAAGATCAGAGAATATTCATGGCCTTCGAAGCTTCTAATTGTTTCAAGTACTCCAAATCTTCGGGTAAATCTAAATCCAGGTCGAGTTCCTGTCGATAGACAATTTCCACCCGCGCGCCGGCTTTTTCACCAAGCTCACAGTGTTTGCGGAAAGACCCAATTCCATAATGGTAATTAAACAAGCCTGTAGGTGAAACCAACAAAGCATTTGTCCCATCGCGCCGGCGGTCTGGGGCAATCACAACACAAGGTGGCTTGCGAGCCCGAGCGATGAAATCGCGTAAAGTGTCGGCTGATAGCAGCGGAAGATCTGCCGGTAAAATCAACACGCTCGTTGCTCCATACATGTTCGCCACAACAGTTGCCCGCTGAAGCGCGGCGTTCAACTGTGAGCGACCATCTTCCTGAACGGTCCGGGCTTGAAAATCTCTGGCCAAGCCTAATACACCCGAGTCCCGGCTGATAACAACCACCTGGTCTACTTCTTCCACACTTTGTAGGACTCGGAGAGTGTTTGCCAACATCGTTTGATTTAGAACAGCTCTTTCCTCTGGGCTTAATACACTTGCAAGCCTGGACTTTCCTCTGCGGAGAGGCTTAACAGGGACAATCACCCATAAACTCATGATGTTATTTGTCCTCCATGCGCACTCCAGATTCGTAACACTTCTTGGGCAAGAAATGCGCGATCTTCAACGGTCTTCATAAAAGTCTTTGTCACGAATGGAATAACGCCGATCCCTTGTATGCTTTCTATATCTACCCGATCTCCCTCATCAATGACCAACACTTTCATAAAAGTTCGATAATGGTGAGCCACAGTTAAATTGCTGGGTTCTAATCCTAATTCAGTATACATCTTTGCCGCAGGACCTTTAATGGCTTTTCCGCCAATAAGCGGAGAAACCGCGATGCAATCCTTCCGTCTCCGAAGCTCATTCAAAACACCAGGTATAGACAATATTGGGCCAATACTAACCCAAGGATTGGAAGGTGCAATCACAATCAAGTCCGCCTCCCGCAAGGCCTGCAACACCCCGGGCGCAGGCTCTGCTTGCGAAGCCTCTCGGAAGTTAAAGCTCTTAACAATCGGAGCGCAGCGCTTCTTTACAAAATATTCTTGGAACGGAAGCCACCCCAATTCCTCCGTCTCCACCCATGTGGATACAGGTCTGTCGCTCATCGGAAGCACCTGGACGCTCACTCCCCAAGCGGCGCAAAACGAGCGTGTAATCTCACTCAATGACTGGCCAGCTTGAAGTCGCCGAGTCCGTTCCAGGTGCGTCGCCAAATCCTGATCACCCAAGCGAAACCAGGCAGGTCCCCCAAGCCGCTCAATTTGCGAGATAACCGTCCAACTCTCGTCTTTCCTACCCCAGCCTGTGTCAGAATTCGCTATGTTTGCCAACGTATAACAAACGGTATCGAGATCTGGACATATCTGGAGCCCTAAATGAACAAAATCATCCCCAGTGTTGACTATCACCGTCAAGTCTCCCGGATCCACGATCCGCGCCAGACCATCGACAAGTTTTGCGCCGCCAACGCCGCCGGCTAACACAGTGATTTTCATTCGGGCTACCTGAACATATCCAAAGCTATTGGTCGAATCAACTCGTTTAAGGTCGCGTCTCTCAACGCATACGGAAATCCACGGACATGAACCGCAGGGATTCGTTCGTCGGCCTGTCCCATCACCAGCGATGCGGCGCCTGCCAATTCATCCCCGGCGGCCACCTGGGTGATTCGAAGCTGAAAACCGAACATATCTGGCTTGCCGCGCAAATCAACCAATCCAGGCACTCCAGCCAATCCGATGGATGTCCCCACCGTTCCCATGCGCCAGGCACGGCCATGAGAGTCGATGATCATAACGCCCACTTCGCAGCCGGCCAGGGTACTAAGTCTCTGCCGGATATTACGCGCCGATTGATCGGGATCATCTGGCAGCAATAAAACCCAATCCTCATCATTCCCCCACTCTCCTTTTACATTCGAGTGGTCAATTCCAGCGTTGGCACAGACAAATCCTCGCCTATGTTCCACAATAATTGTGCCGGGGCGCTTACGCAGCACCGTATTACTTTCACGAAGGATCAATTCAACCAACCTGGGGTCTTTTTCGATTTCTTCGGCCAGTTCTATAGCCTTTGACGATGGTTCAATCGTCGAAAGATGAACCATTCGCCCCTCTGCCTTTGAGACAATTTTTTGTGCTACAACCACAATGTCATTGTCTTGAAAGACTACCCCGCTTCCTCTTGCCGCAGAGCAGATGATCTCACCAAGATCATCTCCAGTATGTATTAAGGGAATTCCAGGGATAGGAGTTAAGGTCAAGCTCACAGAACTTCCTTTCAGGAATTCTGGCCGCGGGGTACGCCAGTGATTCGAATTCCAGCAGATTGGACACCAAATTGCTTATTGATCCCAATCAAAACAGACGTCATCCCCTCCACCACAACCGCATTTTCAGCTGGTCCGGCATCCCAACCCGTCAGCCCGGCCGCCCCAACTAAACCAATCACAGTCGTCCGAGCAGCTTTGGTCCCGCCGCAAACCAACACATCACAACCGACTTCCTCATCATGGAGCAAATGCTCATAAGAAATATTCTGGAAGGCGGCTACCACCTGTACGTCGGGCCCCAGTATTTCTTGGGCTTCCAACGTGGCAGAACCAGCTGGAGGCATTTGCACACGGGTCACCTTAGGCGGAACGAGTGGCACGGTCACATCAATGACGATCTTTCCTTGCAAAACGCTTCTCAATCCTTCTAAGGTGGGTCGGTGTGCAGCAAAAGGCACTGTTATCACAACCAGGTCTGCCTGCTCTGCTACAACCTCATTTGCCAATCCCTGCACATCGCTTTCAGGCAGCATCGCCTTTAGTTCCGCTGCGGCTGCCTGGGCTTTCTCGGCTTGTCTCGAACCAATCAACACGCGGAATCCCGTTCTTAACCAACGGTAGGCCAAGCCTTTTCCTTCTTTCCCGGTACCGCCGATGATTCCGATGGACTTCACAGCTACTTCTTGTTCACTCATATTGCCTTATCCTTGGTTGGAATGATAGCGGGCCCAAATGGCTGGCGCGTAGTCCCGCACTTCCGCTGCCAGTTGATGTTCGTCCAAAAAAGTCAACTCTCGGTTCTTCATAAGGAAACGGCCATCCACCATCGTGCTAGTCACCATTCCATCACGAAAACCGAATAGTATATGCCACGGTAAATTATCGACAGTGAGTGGGGTAAATGGCGCGTAATCAACTACCATCAGGTCGGCACACGCTCCGAGTTCGATGACACCTTTCTTCCCACCGTCCAGCAACAGGCTCGCCAGGCTGGCATTATTCGTTATTGCCATCTTCACCACATCCATGCCATTCATTCTGCGCGGATCATTACCTACAAGTTTGTGAGCCAGGTAAGCTGACTTCCATTCTTCCCACATGGCGTTTGAGAACCCGTCGTTTCCAAGACAAACCTTTATTCCGGCCCGCAACATCTCTTCAACTCGCGGCAGGCCGACCCCATTATTCATGTTCGAGCGGGGCTGATGCGTCACCCAGGTCTCTGTCTGGGCAAGAATCGCCATCTCCTTGGCGTCCACATGCACCGCATGAACTGCGATGCTCCTTGGACCAAGCAGCCCATGCTTCTCCAAACGATCCACGACTCGCAATCCGCTCTTCGCCAAAGAATCATACTCATCAACCGGGTGCTCGGCCACATGAATGTGGAACCCAACGCAATCCGGAGCTGCTTGCCTGCACAGGTCCAGCGTCTCCTCCGAAAGAGTCAAGCTGGCGTGCAAACCAAACATTGCGCCCAGATGTCCGTGTGTTTCGTGATCTGCTGTAAGCCGATTGATAAAGCGCAGATTCTCGCGGATACCTGCACTTGCCCGTTCTGGTCCGTCCCGATCAGTTACTTCATAGCACAGCACCGCGCGGACACCCGTTTCGCTTACAGCTCGAGCGATTGCATCCAACGACCCATCAATATAATTTGGCGAAGCATGATGATCGATCAGCGTCGTAGTCCCATGCCGGACTGCATCGACCAGGCTCACCAAAGCTGAATAGTAAACGGCTTTCTCATCCAAGACCCGATCAAGACGCCACCATAACATCTCTAGAATTTCAGGAAAATCAGCCGGCGTGCCGGCGACTGCCATCCCCCGCGAAAATGCGCTATAGAAATGCGTGTGCGCGCATATACTCCCCGGCATCACCAGTTGTCCGCGAGCATCAAAGCGTTCCTCTGTGGGACATCTTGCTTCTAGTTCTTCACTTGGGCCAAAGTCCGTTATCCTCCCCGCCTCAATCTTGATTGCGTGATCGTCAAGTATTTGATTAGGGACGCCCCAGGTTATTAAACGCCCGTGCGTAATTAGCATAGCATTCCTCCCGAAGCAGTTGCTCTCTCGAGTTTTGACGGGGAAACTTCAAATAGTAAACCACCGGTCATTGAACCGGTCAATGTGAAATGGGAGAGAAGACCAATACGATATTTCATAGGATCGGAAGCAACCAGGAAGGCGGCTCTTTTCGACGGGCTCCAATCACCCGACGCCGGGCTACGATGAAGCAGCACCGACCACCCGATCCCTTGGTTAAATTCTAACACAATCCTTCAGGTTCTTTGTAATTAATGGCTGCCGGAATCTATTCCGACATGCCGTTTGCCGGGTCATTGGGAATAGGCGTGGTGAAATCCGTATTATGGGGCATGAGAGCGGCTTCGACGCTCTCATGCCCCATAATACGATACCACGGCAGATCCCAAAGAGCCCGTTTGCCTCCCCTCGAAAAGCATTCCTGGATAAGGTATAATTCCTGACAAGATCGGATAGATTTGCTATTCGGATGATCACTTCAGTCCACGGAGAGCACAAATGCTCGAAACACGCCAGACCGCATTGGAAAATGCCCATAATAATCGCGATGCATTCTTGAATGATCTCAAGAATTTTCTTAATATCGCGTCGATTTCTACCAGCCCAGAACACAAGCCCGAGATGATTTCCGCGGCCAATGCCGCGGCTGCAATGCTTCGCCAGATTGGGTTCGACCGGGTTCAGGTCATGTCAACCCCCGGTCACCCGATCGTTTATGGCGAATGGTTGAAAGCGGGGCCGGATTTACCAACTGTACTGGTCTACGGTCACTACGATGTTCAGCCCGTTGATCCTATCGATCTATGGGATTCCGATCCGTTCTCGCCGCAAGTTCAAGGCGACCTGCTGGTCGCTCGGGGCGCTTCCGACATGAAAGGGCAGATCGTAGCTGTCATCTCTGCTATTCGCGCCATTCTCCAACAAGGTCCCTTACCCGTAAATGTGAAGTTTATCCTGGAGGGAGAAGAGGAGATTGGGTCGCCCAACTTGAAGTCATTTCTCGAGGAAAATCGAGACTTACTGGCCTCAACAATTGCTTTAAACCCAGACGCGGGGATGATCGGCCCAGACAGTCCCACCATCGTCACCACATTACGCGGATTGGCGTATTTTGAGCTGCGTGTCTATGGCCCTGATCACGATCTTCACTCTGGGTTGTTTGGTGGTATCGTCCACAACCCCGCCCAGGTGTTATGCGAACTCATTGCCGGCATGCATGACCCTATGGGCCGCGTCACCCTTCCTAACTACTACAAGAGGGTTCGCACGTTGTCACCAGAAGAGCGCGCAGAAAGCGCCCGACTTCCCATGAACGATGAGTATTTTCAAACTCAGGCGGGTGTACAGAAGCTTTGGGGCGAACAGGGTTTCACTGCTGCCGAACGTATCGGCGCGCGCCCCACACTGGAAGTCAACGGCCTTTACTCGGGCTTTACCGGTTCAGGGTCCAAAACGGTCTTGCCTGCTTATGCAATGGCCAAGATCTCGATGCGCCTGGTCGCTGATCAAGATCCAGATGAAGTACAGCAACAATTGGTTCAATACCTGACAGAGCGCGCTCCAGACACTGTGCGGTGGGAAATAACTCCCATGGCGGGCAGTTTTGCGAGTGCCGCCAACCCAAATTCGCGAGAAGCCATTGCCTTTGCCAACGCACTAGAAAGTGTATGGGGTGTCCGACCCTTGTATAAACGCGAAGGCGGTTCAGTTCCCGTTGTTACCGACATGCAAAAAATCCTGGGCATCGACTCGGTCTTAACTGGATTTGGCCTCCCAGACGATCGCATTCACAGCCCCAACGAACATCTCCATTTGCCCACCTGGTATAAGGGGATTGATTCGATTATCCATTTTCTTTATAACCTGGCAATAAACAACAAGGAGTAGTTTTGAAAACTTCAAAGATGCCTTCTTATGGAGGCCAGGCATTAATCGAGGGGGTGTTAATGCGAGGGCAACACACGGCTGCTGCCGCGATGCGAGGCCCCGATGGCACCATCCACCTGGAAACCGAGCCTCTCACGGGTATTTACAAGTCTAAGTGGATCAAAATCCCTTTCTTGCGAGGCTCTCTCGCCTTGTGGGATGCGATGGGGTTGGGCATGCGCTTCCTCACCCGAGCAGCCAATTTGCAGTCTCCAGAAGAGGAACAGCTCAAAGGAAAAGATATCTGGCTATCTGTCGGGATTGCAATGTTCATCGCGATTGCTTTGTTTTTTGCCGGCCCTGCCGGACTCGCCCAGCTCTTGGATCGCTTCGTTCCCCTTCCGCATATCGTCAGCAGCCTGATCGAAGGCCTCATTCGTTTAGGTTTAGTGTTAGGTTACATTTGGGCGGTCGGAAAAATGCCCGACATCGCCAGGGTGTTTGCCTATCACGGAGCGGAGCATAAAACTATCAACGCATTTGAAGATGGAGCCGAGCTCACCCCCGATAATGTCATGCGTTATTCGCTGGAACATCCGCGCTGCGGCACCGCCTTCCTGCTTACGCTGGTGGTTATCTCCATCATTCTTTTCACCCTGCTGGGTCCGATGTCTGCGGGAATGCGAATCTTGACACGCATTATTCTTATTCCAGTCCTCGCCGGCATTGCATATGAATATACCCGCTGGACGGCCAACCATATTGATCACCCAGTGGTCAAATTTTTGATCCGCCCCAACCTGGCATTACAGCATTTGACCACCCGTGAACCGGACCAGTCGATGATAGAGGTAGCAATTGCCGCATTTACCAAAATGCGAGAACAAGAAAACTTCTACAATAATTCCAGTCAGCTCCAACCATAATCGCAGTAGGATCAAATTGGATGAACTCGTGGCAGGATGGGCATAAAATCCTTTTTGGACTAGTCTGTGGTTTATTAGCAGCCGCTCTGGTCCTCCTGGTTGCAGCTCAACCTCGCGGCACTGCCATCGAACTATCGCCACCACCAACGACAAGTCCCATTAGCGTACACGTGGTTGGCGCAGTCGCCAATCCTGGTGTATACCAGCTCGCTCCAGGCAGCCGAGCCGAACAGGCTGTGCAAGCTGCCGGAGGATTCACCGCCGAGGCAGATACCCAAGCATTGAATCTTGCAGTGCAACTGGCTGATGGATCCAAAGTCACAGTGTCTAGGATTGGCGAATCGATTGATAGTCCCGATAAAGCGACGAACATCTCAGGCGTCCTCATCAATCTCAATACCGCCACGATAGAGGAATTGATGACCTTGCCCAGCATTGGTCAAGAAAGGGCAGAGTTGATCATTAAATATCGAACGGATCATGGCGGGTTCAAATCCACTGATGAAATTCAAGAAGTTAGCGGAATAGGCCTGGCGACCTTTGAGAAATTGAAGGATCTAATCACTGTAGCCCCTTAATCAGCGGCTTCCTCACAGAGAAAGGTATAATGAAAATATGGAACTAAAAATCAAACTTGAGACAGCGCTCAAAGATGCGATGCGCACCAACAACGAGGTCACACGCCGCACAATCCGCATGGTGCTGAGCGCGGTGAAATTTGCCGAAATTGACAAAGGCGTCGCTCTTGATGATGCTGCGCTACTAGGCATTCTTCAAAAAGAAGTAAAGTCTCGCAACGAGGCAATTTATGAGGCTCAAAAAGCCAACCGAAGCGATCTGATTGAAGCCAATCAAGCTGAAATTGCCGTATTAGAGACCTTCCTCCCCAAACAATTATCCCAGGCCGAGGTCGATGAAATGGTGCGCGAAGCAATCGTAGAAACCCAAGCATCTAGTATGACAGATATGGGAAAAGTGATGAAAGTCTTGATGCCGAAACTACAGGGGCGGGTCGCGGGCGACCTCATTAGCCAAACCGTGCGCAAGCACCTCTCCGGATAATCAAATGCGTCTGGCAAGGATTAAGGAGATTCTCTTAACACAGAATAATCGGACATTCATCCGAGTAAGTCTGTTGATCATTGTCGGGCTTCTTACCCTTGCCGCGCTGATCTTACCCTACTCAACCAGGCCTTCTGCCTACACCATCAAGCGCGGAGATGTAGCTACCCAGGACATCACCGCTCCAACGGATCTTTCCTTCCAAAGCGCGTACCTTACAGAGCAGGCACGGAAAGATGCCGAAAAACAGGTGTCTCCTATATTCCTGCCTGCCGATTCAGCCATAGCCCGACGCCAGGTAGAACGACTACGCAACACGCTGAACTATATCAGCACAATCAGGACGGATAGTTACGCATCGAGTGAACAAAAACTGGCGGACCTATCTGCTATGTCCGACTTGTTTCTGTCTACAGAAGACGCGGTTATCATCCTTGCTATGACCGAATCAAGATGGGATGAAACTCAAAAAGAAGCTCTGTCTGTGCTCGAACAAGTTATGCGAGGGACGATTCGAGAAGATCAACTACTCGATACCCAACGTCGCATTGGCTCATTAATCAGCTTCTCCTTCCCGCAAGACCTTTCAGATCTTGTGACCACACTCGCTTCTCCTTTTGTAAAAGCTAACAGCCTTTTCAGCGCCGATCAAACCCAGTTAGCCATTGAGCAAACCCGCCAATCAGTCGAGCCAATTACTCGCACTTATCTGACAGGCGAAGTTATTGTACGCCGAGGCCAGGTCATCAACGACTCAACTTGGGAGGTACTTGAACAATACGGGTTGATCCAAACTCAAAATAGCACGGACGATTTATTGGCCACGTCCAGTCTGGTCATTGTAGCTGTTGCCTATATCGCGATTTATTTTTCGCGCAGGAAAAATGTCGTCGTTGACTCACTCCGGGCCACACTCCTCATTTCGCTCCTGTTCCTTTTGTTCCTATTCGCTGCACGTCTGATAATTCCAAACAGGACCGTACTCCCCTACCTGTTCCCCCTTTCTGCATTTGCATTCACCATAACGGGTCTGTTCAGCCTGGAATTGGGACTCGTTCTTCAACTTCTCTTAAGTATTTTGGTTGCGTTTGGGGTCCCAAACGAACTTGACCTGACTGTTTACTACATAATTTCCGCCTTTATAGGCGTTTTAGTGCTCAACAAGGGTTTGCGCATTGGAGCTTACCTTGGAGGCGGGTTCGCGGCCGGCATCGCCGGAAGTGCAATTATCATCGCTTACCGATTATCATCGCCAAACATGGACTGGATTGGCATTTTGACTTTGATCGGGGCATCGTTTTTTAACGGCATGGCATCGGCTAGTCTCACGTTGATCTTTCAATACTTTCTTGCGCAGGTTCTTGGTAAAGTTACCGCGCTTCAATTACTGGAATTATCTCGCCCCGATCATCCCTTATTACAAATTATGCTTCAAAAAGCACCCGGCAGCTACCAACACAGCCTTCAAGTGGCCGTATTAGCCGAACAAGCCGCCGAGAAAGTCGGCGCCGACGCCTTGCTGGTTCGAGTTGGAGGGATGTATCACGATGTTGGCAAATCGATCAATCCCGCCTTCTTCATCGAAAACCAATCGAATGGAAAACTGGATGCGCACGACAACGAAGACCCCATCGAGAGCGCTCAAACCGTAATCCGGCACATCACAGACGGTGTCGCTGTCGCCCGGCGCTACCGGTTGCCTCCCCGAATTCAGGATTTCATCCGCGAACATCACGGCACCCTCATGACTCGGTACATGTATGTCCGAGCGCTAGAAGCCGCCGGTGGCGATAAATCAAAAGTTGACCCGGAGCGTTTCAGATACCCGGGACCAATTCCGGCATCTCGTGAAACAGCGCTATTAATGTTAGCCGATGGAACGCAAGCTCGCGTGCGTGCCGAATCGCCTCAGACGGAAGAGGAATTGACAGAAATAGTCCGTAAGACCATCGATTTCTGCCAGCACGAGGGCCAGCTAGACAATACGCGTTTAACTCTTCGCGATCTGCACATCATCACCGAGTCTTTTGTTGACACATTAAAAACAACCTATCATCCGCGCATCAAATATCCCGAGATCAAACCAGATACCCCTGTTTCCGAACCCACCCTCCCAGTGAAACCCCAATGATATCTATAATAATTGCCGACGCTTTTGAATCTCTGGTTAATGCTGATTTGCTCGAAACCGCCGCACAGGCTGTGCTTGACATCGAAAAAGTCGATCCTTCCAATGAACTATCAATCGCAATCGATGGGGACGCAGAAATCCAAGCTTTGAACCTGCAATTCCTGGGCATTGATGCCCCCACCGATGTCCTTTCTTTTCCATCAGATGAAACCAACCCCGAAACCGGCGCGCCATACCTTGGTGATATCATGATCGCTTACCCGCGCGCCAAACAGCAAGCCGAAAACGCCGGAGAGACGGTTGAAGATGAATTGCAGCTTCTTGTGGTTCACGGCATGCTTCATTTGCTCGGCTACGATCACGCCGAGCCCGACGAAAAGGCAACCATGTGGGCAGCTCAACAAAAAGCCCTCAAACATTTAGGCTGCAAGATAACCCGGCTACCTGAATAGGAGTCTGGCTCCATGATCAATTTCATCCGGACTCGCGCCAACTCATTTCGATACGCTTTTTCCGGCTGGTGGTTCGTCATCCGCACCCAAAAGAACGCCTGGATACATGCCCTGGCGTCAATTCTGGTCCTATTGTTGGCGGCATGGCTTCAATTGAGGCCTTACGAATGGGCTGTCCTCATCCTGGCAATCGCCCTGGTTTGGATATCGGAATTTATCAACACAGCGATCGAGGCGGTCGTCGATCTCTCCACTCCCAATCACCACCCCCTTGCGCGCGTCGGAAAAGACGTTGGCGCCGCTGCTGTCTTGATCGCCGCACTGGCATCTATAGTGGTTGGTCTTCTTATTATGGGTCCCCCGCTCTGGGAACGACTCCAATTTTTCATCCCTCAATAACCATTGACCATGTCATTTTTATTTGGAACCGTCGGGTCTCC
>CAZMMI010000012.1:0-7793 GCA_964567255.1 uncultured Anaerolinea sp. | reverse complement strand
TCATCCCTCAATAACCATTGACCATGTCATTTTTATTTGGAACCGTCGGGTCTCCCTCTTCAACCCCCAAGAAACCGGGTGGAAGTGTGGGCGCCATCCGACAATTGTCCGCTCTCGGATTAGATTGCCTGGAATTAGGCTGGGTTCAATCGGTCCGTGTATCCGAAACCACCTGCCTACAGATCAAACAAACTGCCGAAGATATGAATATCAAAACTAGTGTTCACGCGCCTTATTTCATTAATTTAAACGCATCCTCCGAGGAATGGCCTAATTCATGCAAGAGGCTCATGGATGCAGCCAGGTGTGGTTTTCTGGCCGGAGCCTCAGATATTGTCTTCCACCCAGGCTCTTACTTCAACCAGCCCATCCATGAGGTTCTTGACCGAGCGATTCAAAGACTATGGGCATGCGTCGAAGAACTTTGTCGGTCAGGGATCACCATGACATTGCGGCCCGAGACAATGGGGAAAATTGCTATGCTGGGCTCCTTGCCGGATGTTCTGGAATTAGCTCGGGAAGTGCCCGGAGTAGCCCCTTGTCTTGATTTTGCGCATCTTCACGCCCGAGCTGGAGATGGGAGCGTCAACACCACAGCCGAATGGCTGTCTATTTTGGACCAATATGCGCAAGCGCTCGGACCAGACTCGTTACTGCACCTTCACATCCACATGTCTGGAATAGAGTACAGCAGCAAGGGCGAGCGAAATCACCTGCCAATCACAGAATCCGACTTCGACTTACGCGCTCTTTTTCAAGCGCTCCACATTCGAGGCTGTGCAGGCAGAATACTCTGCGAGAGTCCGAAGATGGAAGACGACTCGCTCTTGATGAAACAGGCCTGGGAAGAACAACCGGCCTGACTTATTCAGGCCGGTTGTATCATCATAGATATTCTTTCAGGTTGTGCTCAACCGCATAAGCAGCGGCTTCAGCCCGATTACTTACCCCTAGTTTCGATAAAATGCTGCTGACATAATTGCGCACCGTGCCTTCCCCAAGGAAAAGCGCCTTAGCTATCTCGCGGTTGGTTTTACCTTCAGAGACCAGTAGTAAAACATGCCGCTCTTGCTGGCTTAAGTTTGCAAAAGCTGAGGCCTCCTCTTCCTTGACGGCCCTACGAACCTCTTGGAAGACCCGTTGTGTCACGGCTGGATCTAACAAGGCTTCGCCTCTACCCACTGCCTCTAAAGCGCGGATCAAGTCCTCGCTGGAAATTTGTTTAAGTACATATCCTGAAGCTCCCGCCCGGATCGCCGAGAATAACATTTCATCTTCAGCATAAGATGTCAACATCACCACTCGAGTTTCCGGAAAGTGGGTGGTCACTTCTTCACAGGCTTCAATTCCAGACGTGCCTGGTAAACGAATGTCCATCAAAACTATGTCAGGGTGTAATCGAGCGACTTGCTCCAACGCTTCCTTCGCCGTCGACGCTTCGCCGATCACCTCAAAATGTGCATGATGATCAAGTAGGGTTCGCAGCCCCAATCGAACCACTTCGTGATCGTCCACGAGCAAAATTCGTTGTTTCGCCATGGGTAATTAATACCTCCAGGCTCCAGTATAGCTGAGCAGACCATTCTGTGCAAGGGAATTTCTTTTGCTACAATTGTTTCACACTGTAGTTAGAATGTGGTAAACTCGTAAAAGAGGTAAAAATGGATCCAGAAAAAGCCAAGCGTATCGTGTACATAGAAGACGATCTCGAGATGATCGATTTGGTGAACCTCATCCTTAACCGCCGTGGCTACCAAGTAATGGGCGCCCATGGTGGTAAGAACGGCCTGGATCTTGTCAACACTGAATTACCCGACCTGGTACTACTAGACCTGATGATGCCAGGAATGGATGGTTGGGAAGTTTATCAACAGTTAAAGGCCAACGAGAAGACCCGCTCCATTCCGATTATTATCATTACCGCCAAGGCTCAGGATATCGACCGCGTGCTTGGTCTTCACATCGCCAAGGTTGAGGACTACATCTGCAAACCTTTCCGCCCGCAAGAACTGCTAGATAGCGTCGAAAGGGTGATGAATTCTGGTGAGGCTTCCGATTAGCCGCTCCATGGAACAGGTAACCGTTACCAACAAAACCATTCCTACCAGCCAACCCCTGCTGGTAAATCATTGCACTTCATTTCTTAGTCGATTGAAGGGCTTGATGTTTGAACAACAAATAGACCCGCGCGGGGGAATTTTGATGGTTCAAGAAACCCAGAGCCGGGTAAACGCTTCTATTCACATGTTTTTCATGAATTTTGATATCACTGTGGTCTGGCTGGATAACCAATTGCGAGTGGTTGATGTAATAGTTGCACACAAATGGCAGCCTATGTTGGCCCCTGTCGCTCCAGCGAGATACATTCTTGAAACCCATCCTGACCGTTTTTCGGATTTCAACATTGGCGACCAAATTGAGATCTCTCCTATTTAGGACCGCGCTGTTGGTTTTTATCGTTGGTGCTTTGGCTGGTCCTGCAACAGCAGTCTCTGGACAGGAGGAATCACCTTCCGGTCCCGTGTACATCATTCAAAGTGGCGACACACTCTATGCCATTGCACTCCGCTTTGGCGTCACCGTTGATGATTTGGTCCGCGCCAACACGTTTATCGATCCTAACATGCTTTCGGCCGGGGCAGAGTTAATCATACCGGGGCTAGAAGGAATTCAAGGGAAATTAATCACAGAAGGCATTCCTTTGGGCCAAAACCTGTATAGCCTATCTCGCTATTATGGCGTCTCACAAGATCTTCTAAACCGTCTCAATCGTCTCACCAGTCCCGCAGAGGTTTACGCCGGATCCAATCTTATTGTTCCCCAATCCGACAATCCAAAATTCTTGCAAGGAGTGCAGTCATTAGGAAAAGGCGAATCCGCCTTCGAATGGGCAATTTCGCATAACGCAAATCCTTGGGGAACAGCGCTTGACAATCAAGTTTTGTCCCCAAATCATCTGATCCCATCGGAAGGCTTGTTTGTTGCCTCGGCAGATTTCGTCGAACCCCCTAATCCCTTGGCTCCACTTGCGAAATCGCTTAGTCTATCGCCATTGCCGTTAGTTCAAGGGAACACAACCGTTATCCGAATCGAAACCAGTGCGCCGGCCACGATCAGCGGCTCTCTGAATGGCTACCCCTTACATTTTATCCAAGTTGGCGATTCGCAATACCTCACCATTCAGGGAATTCACGCAATGGCGACACCAGGCCTGGCTGAATTCTCAATAACGATTGATGCCGGAGAAAGTTCCTATCGCTCTTTTTCGCAAATGGTATTGCTTCAACAAGGCTTCTTCGCACAAGACCCTCCTTTGAATGTCGATCCCGCCACAATAGATAAAGCGATAACCGTACCTGAAGATGAGTTATTAAGAACGACCACTGCACCGGTGACAGACCCAAGATATTGGGATGGTATCTTCAAGCTACCAGTGGACGAACCCTGGTGCATCAAATCCTGGTACGGAAACCGTCGCTCTTACAATCAAAGCGACTATGTTTATTTCCATACAGGTTTAGACTATGGCGTCTGCGCCACGCTAAACATCTATGCTCCTGCTGCCGGCAAGGTTGTTTTTGCGGGCCCACTGGATGTGCGCGGAAACTCAACTGTCATCGATCATGGTTGGGGTATCTACTCAGGCATCTGGCATCAAGCCGAAATACTTGTCGCAGAAGGTGATATGGTGGAGGCTGGTCAGTTAATTGGCCTGATTGGTGGAACCGGTCGCGTCACAGGCCCCCATTTACACTGGGAAGTTTGGGCCAACGGTGTGCAAGTTGATCCATTGCAATGGCTGGATAACACCTATCCATAAGGTATAGGAAAATTATCCATAAAGCTTGGAGTATAATTAGTTTCGATCGGGACTTACCGGTCATTTCAGGAGAAAGAGCAAGGAAAGATGGGAATTACGCCGCTTAGTATAAAAGAGAATTATTGGGATAACTTCGAGATCCTCGAAGAAGATATGGAGTTCCTTTACAACCATTTATTGGAGATAGAAACCCCTCTGACTCCCCAAGAGCTGTTAGCTGCACTCGTTAAAGAACGCATTCGCCAAGAGAAAGACAACCTTGAAGAAATGCAAGTTCAAGGCGGAACTGTGTATCTGCCAAAAGAGCAGCACACACCCGGACAGTCCCTTCAATTTCCTGCATTCAATTGGCAAAAGGGTCAGGTATTGGGGGTGCGTCCCGGAAACAATCCCGAAGTTCCTAACTTCAATGTCATTGAGGTTGAATTTGAGGATGGCGAAAAACGCCAATTTGCATCCGGTCTCGGAGACCACTTTTTGAATGAACCAGTCGCCATCAATGTAGACGATCCCTTACTCCGCGCCGATTACGTCCTCGACAATTATGGTGAAAGGTTGATTGCCAGCCTCACCGAACAGCTCGAAACCAGCCCAGACCTGGTTAGGATCGCCGGCCGATGGTTCCCCCGGGCTCTACTAGTCGACATTCATGCAGGTCACTTGAATTTAGCGGAGGCAATTCTCGAAGTCGAGGAAGGCGGCCCATTAACCACCGAGGCCCTCGCCGAACAGCTCGACCTGCCGAAAGATGAAAGCCAGAAGTTGATCGAATTTTCGCTTAATCTTGCCTTACAGGAAGATGAGCGCTTTGATGAAGTTGGGCCTTCGGGCCAGATCCTATGGTATCTGCGCCGCCTTGAACCAGACGAAGTATTGCAACCCCCTCAACCCATCCGATACAATCCGATTCCATTCGATCAACAACTGGTCGCCCCCCTCTTAGCGCAATTTGAGGGTCAAGTAGTCGATGAACTAGAAGATTGGAAAATCTCTAAAGCAAAAGTCGACGAAATTACTATACCGCTGCTTTATCCACATCTTCGTGCAGGGACGCTTCCTTTATCAGACCAGGTAAGCCGTCTCTTTCCTACGGCTTATGAGACTCCGCGTATCCAATTCACGTTTGTAGATGGTGAAACCAACGAGAAAATTTCCGGTTGGGTTGTTCGATCGCATCGCTATGTTTATGGATTACGAGAATGGTTCGAACGCCAAAACTTGATTCCCGGCAGTCTCGTCACAATAGCGCGCAGTCCAAATCCTGGAGAAGTCATTATAAAATCAGGACGAAAACGCTCGACTCGCGAGTGGATACGCACCGCCCTAATCGGTTCGGACGGCGGGCTGGTTTTTTCCTTGCTCAAGCATAACCTCACCACGACTATTGACGAACGTATGGCGATCGTTATTTCCGACCAAGCTGTGCTAGATCAAGTATGGCTGTCACGCCAAAAAGGGTCTTTACCAACGATCGTAAAAACATTGATGCGTGAATTAGCTAAGTTGAGCCCCCAAGGCCACATCCATGCGCAAGAATTATATGCGGCAGTGAATGTTTTGCGGCGCTGCCCTCCGGGCCCAATCTTGAGCATCTTATTAGAGAATTCTTGGGCGGTCCACCTGGGCGATCTTTATTTCCGCCTGGACGAATCATCTACAACCGAGGAGTAATATGGAGGGAAAACGTTTCAGCCTGGTTAAACCGACAACGAACACTCCCTTCCACATCGACTTCGAGTGGTGGAAAAAACAAGAAAATAATTGGCGCGTATTCCTCTACAGCTACCTTTGCCCCGAACATCATTCGGCATTTGCTGACGCCACTCAATCCATCATGATTGATCACATCGACCCCGAAACAGCCGAGGTGCAAGCCGTAGATGGCCTGCAACATGTGCTGATCACGCATTGCGCCCGCCAGTCTGGTTTTGTCACGCAAAACACTTCCCTCGTCGATTCTGTGTTTCGGATCTTCCTGGCAAACGGCAATAGTCCGCTTACCCCCGTTCAACTTGCTGAGGCCACGGGAAAATCCCCCGATACCATTCTACGGACATTGGCAGGTATCGTAGTCTATAAAGGTATCCGCCCAATTCATTCCTGATCGATATTCGAAATGTGAAGGGCGGCCACCAGCCGCTCTTTTTTATTATGACAAAAGCCACAGAATTTCTTGCAGAACATACTATTCCTCACCAATTATTCCGCCATGCTGCCAGGCCCAAATCGATTGAACAAGCCGCGCATGAACGCGACCAACTGCCCGATCAAATCGTTCGCAGCATTCTGTTCCGTCTCCCCGAAGATCAATATGTGATGGTCTTGATGCCAGGGCCAAAACAAATTTCCTGGAAAATACTTCGTTCGTTCCTAGGAACGAGGAGAATCACACTGGCTACACCAGAGGAAGTCTTACAAGTTACCGGTTGTCAGATTGGCGCCGTTTCTCCATTCGGCATAAACCCTATCATCCGAATCCTGGTAGATGAATCACTCCAATACCAATCCGAGATATCCCTAGGCTCAGGCGAGCATGGATTGGCAATAATCATGACATCGCAGAACTTGTTCAGCGCTCTGCCTTCAGCGGAGTTAGTCAGGGTGAGTGAGTAGTTCAACTCACCATTGTAGAAGGCAAGTGTTGCAGCCTGTTCGAATACACTACAATGGTTTCGGTTGCGTCAAAATCCACCCTCGTAACGCCCGTGTTATTCATCAAGAACCACACTGGCTTGAATTTCTCGCACCCCATCAAGGCCGACATGAACCTTTGGTAAAAAGCTCCGTGACTCACTACGGCAACGACATCGTTTGTTTCCTTATGCCTCTCCATCAACCTTTCGAGTACCCTCGCGGCACGCATAATTCGCTCTTCCTCTGACTCGTATTCGCCTTGCCACCATCCGTCGGGGCCAACTTCCCCGTTTGTCACAACACCAGGGAAACGCTCTTCTATTTGTTCTTTACTCATTCCCGGCCGGGGTACGATATCATTATTCGCCCGAGTTCCCGAAAAGAGTCCGCCGCATTCATGCCAATCCTTCCATAGAACCGGCATCATCCCGACTTTCTTCCCAATTTCATAGGCAGTAGCCACTGCACGCAGCATTGGACTACAGTAAAGGTGTGTAACGCCAAATCCTTCCACCCCGTCATGAAAGCCGCCAGCCAAACCCGCTACCCTTTTGGCTTGCTCCCATCCCAGCTCAGTCAATGAGGGATCCTCTTTCCTACCGATATCGAGTCCGGTTTGATCCCACAAGGCGTTATTTTCGGATTGAGCGTGTCGGATAAAATATAACCGCATGTTTGTTCACCTCTGTTTTGGTCCAGTTTGCTCTTGGAAGGTTGATTGCTGAAGCATTTTACCATTGAAGGAAGTATAATTTCTCCAATAAACCCGGCGCAATCAAGCAGTTTCCAAATCAGCCTGCCTGTTGCGCACTCATCACTCAAACAGGAGTTTTAACATGCCAGAAAACGTGCTCGGCACAAATATGGTTTGCCAGGTAGGTTTGGTTGTCCCTGATATAGAAAAGGCAATAGATGGCTACTGCGACGTATTCGGTTTTGCCCGCCCAAACGTGAGCGTGACAGATGAATATGACGCCGCAAAAACAGCCTACCGCGGAAAGCCTACTTATGCAAAAGCCAAATTGGCTTTCATGGATTTTGGCCAGGTCCAGATCGAGCTGATCGAGCCCATTGGAGAACCAAGCACCTGGAAGGATGGTCTGGATTCCGGCGGGTATTCAGTTCACCATTTGGCGTTCTTTGTAAAAGGCACAGACGATGTGGTCAAGAAGCTAGAAGAAAAAGGTATCCCCATGATCCAACAGGGCCACTACACGGGCGGTATGTACACCTACCTGGATAGCTCAAAGAAGCTAGGCGTTTTGTTGGAATTGCTCGAAAACTTTTAATACTATTCGCTCAGACCCTGGCGCAAGTTATGGAACAAGGTTGATTCGTA
>CAZMMI010000011.1:0-38141 GCA_964567255.1 uncultured Anaerolinea sp. | reverse complement strand
GTGTGGGGTGCGAAGCACCCCACACACACCTCAAATTCGGGCCTCTTCCACCTCTAGTTGAGTAGTTACCAGAATATTTGATATCTAGCGGGTTGGAATTCCGGGAAGCGCCAGCAGCCGGGTGACCAGATCCTCCAGGGGCGGGAGAGGCTCGGCGATGGGAGAAAGCGCTGCTAACCCAGCAACAGCCAGGGCGCGATCTTTGGGTTCGCTGATGGAATGATCGCGGACGGTAGCCAGGGCTTGCTTTCCCAGGCTCGCCGAACCGGTTTGGATGAGAATTGTGCCCAATCCGGCTAATGCTTCCATGACCTGGGAGAGCGCTTCGCTTTCCCAGCCGACGCGCAAGCCCTGAGTCAAGTTTTTCCAGGCCCCGGGCAGATCGCCCATGCGGCGCAGAGTTTCGCCCAGGTTGTTGTGCGCCACGGCAATGGTCCAGGCGTTTTCAATGCGGCGGCCAATTTCCAGCGCCTCGGCGTAATAGCGCTGCGCGGCGGGATAATCGGCGGTGAGGGTGGCTACTTCGCCCAAATTGCACAGGGCCACGCTTTCGCCTTCCAGGTCGCCGGTATCGCGACAGATCTCCAGGCTTTCCAGGTAGTAGCGGGAGGCTTCGTCAAAATGATCGGTCATGTGATGCACCACGCCCAGGTTGTTGAGCTGCATGGAGATGTGGAAGCGGCTGTCCAGCGAGATTGAAATTTCCAGGCATTCTTCGTAAATGCGCAATGCTTCGGGATACTGCTCCTGGTTGCAATAGGTATCGCCCAGCACGTTGAGGGCGGTGAGGATGCCCAGGGGATTGCCGATGCGGCGGGCGATTTCCAGCGAGGCGTTCATGGCCTGGGTGGTTTGGGTCAGGTCGCCCCGGTTGTAATAGATTTGGGATAGGAGATAATAGGCGCTGCGCTGGCCTTCGAGGTGATTGGCGGATTGGGACAATGCCAGTAATTCCTCAGATAAACGCATGGCTTCGGCGGCTTCGCCGTGCTTGTGATGCAGGTTGGCCAGATGGCTGAGCGCCAGGATGATTTCACAAGGTATTTCAAGTTCGCGCGAACCGTGCAAGCCCTCCTGCAAAACCTGCTGCGCATCATCGTGCCGGCCCAGGCGCAGATAATAGACCCCCAGGCGGTTTTTCAGGCGGGCAGTCAGGGAGGCATCTTGAGAGTGGGTCAGAGCAGTTTCTAGCAAGCGTATGGCCTCCTGGAAAGCGCTGCGGGTGTAGAGGAACTGGTGCAAGGGTTGCAAGGCCTGGTCGAGTAGATCGGCGCGCTGGTTGTCCGCGGCCCACAGCCAGGCCTGGCGCAGATTTTCCATTTCGGGGAGCAGAACCGCCAGCGCCGTACGCATTTCCGCGCCGGTGAGCGAATCGTTTTGGCTTGCCAGCAGCCCGGTGTAATGGGCGGCGTGGGCGGCACGGGCGGTTTCGGACTGCGAAGCGAGGGCGGCCAACTGATCGGCGGCGTAGGGTTGGATGGGCTCGGGGATTTGCAGGCGGCCTTCGCCGTTTTGGCGCAGCAGGCAGCGGTCGAGCAGCGCAGCGGTGATCTCGGGTGTGCAACCGGCTACGGCCTGGGCGGCGGCGGGCAGGAAACTGGCCCGAAAAACCGACAGGCGAGCCAGGCAGGTTTGCAGTTGCGGGGTGAGCAAGGCCCAGGATTGGTCAAAAACCGCGCGCAGGCTGCGATGGCGGGCGGGCAGGTCGGGGAATCCGGCTGTGAGCGAATCCAGGTTGGCGCGGGTTTGGGCGGCGATCTCGGGCAGAGACCGGCTCCAGGCGGTGGCGGCAGCCAGTTCCAGACCGAGGGGCATGCCGTCCAGCAGACGGCAGATTTCTAGCAGGGCGGGCGCATCGGCGGGGGTAATGGTCAGGTCGCGGCGCAGGCGGCGTGCTCGGGAGAGGAACAGGGCGGGGGCGCTGTAATGTTGGGGATTGGCTTGCATTTCGACCGGCCCGGGGGGGATATCGAGGCCCTCCACGGGAAAGACAATCTCGCAATGCAGATCGAGGCGCAGGCGGGAGGTGACCAGGAGCACCAGGTTGGGGGCTTGTTCGAGCAATAGGGCCAGCGAGGGGACTTCGTCTTGAATGTGCTCGAAGCTATCCAGGATGAGCAGGGCGCACTTGCCGGAGAGGAAGTGGAACAACTGGGTGTCCGGCTCGTCGGACCCCGCGAAGGTGAATTGAAGGGTATCGGCGATGGCTGAGACCAGGCCGCTTTGTAGGAGGGGCACGAACCAAACGCCATCGGGAAAGAGGCCGATTTGCGCATGGCCCGATTGGAGGGCGAGGCGGGTTTTGCCCATGCCGCCCGCGCCCAGCAAAGTGATGAGCCGGGTGGCGGGGTCGGCCAGGAGTTCGGCAAGCTGCAATTGCTCGTCGGCGCGACCGATGAAGGGGGTGCCGGGAAGGCGGAGATTGTGAGCGGGGGGCCGGCAGGATGGGGGCAGAGGGCGGCGGGCGGCTGCCGCCTGACGCACCTGCTCGTAAAGAGCGACGGTTTCAGGGGATGGCTCCAGGCCCATTTGATCGGCCAGGTAGCGGCGTAAAGAGGCATAGCGGGCCTGGGAAGCGCTCCACTGTCCGTCCTGGGCCAGCAGGCGAATGACCTGGATGTGGGCGGTTTCGTCCCAGGGAGCCAGCTCCACCAACCGCTCGGCAGCCCGACGAGCGAGTTCGAACTCGTGGCGCCGCTCGTGGTAATCGACTAGAAGAGCCAGGGCCTGGACGGCGCGTTGATTGCCGCTCTCGCGCAGCATGAAGGCCCATTCGTCGAATTCGTTGCTGTCATCCAGGTTGAAGTGTTCGAGGAACGGCCCGCGGTAAAGGGCCAGGGCCGACTGGAGCAGCGGCAGAACGGGACGCCCAGCACAAGCGCGGTCGGAGAGGTGGCGCAGGGCTTCATCCAGCAAGCGGTGAAAATCGTGCAGATCGAGGCTGAAAGAACTGCGCGGGTTGAATTGCACGGTGTCGGGGGTGACGATGAAGAAAGGTTCTCCGGCGGGCGGGTCGGGGAGCAGTTTGCGCAGAGTGGAGAGGGCCTGGCGCAGGTTGTGCAGGGCGCGCTCTTCGGGCTGGTCGGGCCACAACAACCCCGCCAGGCGGCGGCGCGGATGGGCGCGCTCGGACTCAACGGCCAGGTAAGCCAGCAGAGCGCGCACCTTCTCGGCGCCAAACGCGGCGAGGGGCTGCACGGACAGGCTGACTTGGAATGCGCCAAAGCACTGGATGTTGAGCAGTGTCATGAGATTGAAAACGAATTCGGATGAAGGTGGCTGATTGCGAGAGCGAAGAAAATTCCCCTCTTCTACTTGCGGCAGAGAGGTCGTTAATGTTTATCAATTATCCGCTGAAAATGTGCCGGACGCAAGACTTTTTGAGTAACTACTACAGGTCGAATAAAAACCCCAAATTAGAGATGTATGTGAGGTGCGAAGCACCCCACATACATCTCTAATTTGGGCCGTTTCCGCCTCTGGCTGAGCAGTTCCCTTTTTGACGTTTCATTGACGCCGATTTTTTATACTGGCAGTATGAGTGGACAATACAAGGTTTACTTGTTGAGAATCTGGCAGGTAGGCGAGCATGGCGAGCGCGGAATCCGGGCTATGCTGGAAGATCCGCGTACGCACGAGACGATTGGTTTTTCCAGCCTGGCGGATTTGGTGCAATACCTGGAGAAGGCACAAATTTTCGTCCAGGCAACCGAGGGACAAAAATCCATTGATCCGCATAATTAGCTTGAGGGGGATGAACAGGGATGCTTCCCCGCAATTGTTTTCCAGCAGTAAAAAATGGAGAGATAAAGATGAAGACCTATCTTCGACGGCTGTGGTTGATTGTGTTCTTGCTGGCGGTCTTGCTTCCGGCGAACGCTTCGGTGGGAGAGGCGCGCGGTGCCCAAGCAGACATGCTGCTGCCTACCGATTGGACAGCTACCGGCGCGATGAACGCCCGGCGAGCCTATTTCACCCTCTCGGTGCTGCCGGATGGAACGGCCCTGGCGGCAGGTGGGTATTACTACGATGGATCGCCGCATTATCTCAACAGCAGCGAGATTTATAACCCGCTAACCAACGCCTGGACGGCGACGAATAACAGCATGACCACCGCCCGCCGCAAACACACCGCTACGGTTCTGCTGGACGGGCGCGTTCTGGTGGCGGGGGGAGAAAATGCCAGCGGCGCGACGAATTCCGCCGAAATCTACGACCTGGCCACAGGCGATTGGGAGCCGACCGACAGTTTGGATCAGTCGCGCTACGGGCACACCGCCACGCGCCTGCAAGACGGGCGCGTGCTGGTGGTGGGTGGGTGTTACACAGATATACTGACCTACTGTGCCAGGTTGACGGAAATATTTGATCCTGCGAGTGGAATGTGGGGGCCAGGTCCAACCATGGACGTTAATGAAGGCAGAATGAACCATACTGCCACCTTGCTTCAAGATGGAAGTGTGTTGGTGGCGGGGGGATACAGGTATCAAACGAGTACTACATTACGAGCTAAAACATTCAACAATGCTTTTCGTTTTTACCCGAATGATCCAGATGGGGTTGAGGATTGGGAGCCGGCGGGGACAATGGGTGACGCGCCTAATGGGCGGTCTGAGCACAGTGCTGTTTTGCGACGCGACAATAAGGTAATCATTGTTGGAGGATATTACACCAAATACAATTTTATTAGTGGAGAGTATGAAGAAGATTATTTAACTTCTACTGAGGTCTATGACCCAGGTGCAAATTCATGGAGCAGCCTGAGCAAGCCGCTGGCTTTTGGCCAGCGGAGCGCGCCCGCGGTGTTGGACGCCAACGGTAACTATATTCTTTTGGGCGGGGAATTTAACGGTTCTTCCTCCGACGTGTACTATATGGATATTAATACGTCCGATACCTGGCACCGGCTGATTGCCGATTTGCCCGTGCAGCGTTCCTATCACGCTACGGCGGTGCTACCGGGCGGGGTGATTTTGGTGGCGGGCGGGCGCGATGTGGATGATTCTGTGGTCAATTCGGCGGAAACCAACCGCTTTACCAGCGGCGCGGGGGCTGTAGGAGATTTGCGCTCGGCCACGTTCGGCTTTTACCGCTCCTCGGCCACCCTCATGCCCAATGGGGATGTCATGATCACGGGCGGATCCCCGCCGCAGGGGGGCACAAACCCCACGGCTTGCCACAATCTGGTTAGTTTTTGGGATTTTCAGGACGATACCTTCCCCGAGCCTGGCCCGGCCATGATCCGCCCGCGCTGTAATCACTCGACCACGCTTTTGCCGGATGGGCGGGTGCTGGTGTTGGGCGGGACGACATCCGTTAGCGGGGGGGCCTCTGGAACCGGGGAGATTTTTGACGGCACGTCCTGGACAAGGTTGACCGTGACGGGGCTGACTTTTGAGGACCATAAAGCGGTACTCCTGCCAAACGGAACCGTTCTTGTCATGGAAGGGAGCGCTTTTGATACGAATAGCGACGATGTATATATTTTCGACCCGGTTGACTTATCTTTCCGTTTAGCGTTGAATCAACCCACGGGGGCGTACAACGGTTTTACGCTCACCTTGATGAAAAATGGCAAAGTGCTCATCCTGGGTAGCAAATCCAGTGAGACGGTAGAAGTGTTTGACCCGGTGAGTGAAACCTTCACGATTGTGCCGCGCCCATCGCCGCTGGCTTTATTTAATAATCATGACGCGGTGCTGCTGCCGGACGGGCGCGTGATGATCTCCGGGGGGCAGGCCACTGGTGGATACTCCAGGCGCGAGACGTACTTCTTTGACCCGCAAACAAACGGCTGGACGACGGGGCCGCTGATGGTTTCGGGTCGGCAATATCACCAGATGTTGGTGCTGCCGGATGGGCGCCCGGTGGTGATCGGAGGTATGGCTAGAACTGGGGATGTCAATGAACAATCGACAACAAAGGTTGAAATCTATGATCCGAGGGATAATGCCTGGCACAGCGCAGGGAATCTGTTGGAGGCGCGCCGCTCTCACGAAACCCTGTTGACCCTGACCGGCCAAATCCTGATCATCGGCGGGTTGGACGAATATAATAATCCATTGATGAACGTGGAACGCTTTAGCTTCCCAAATATTTCTACCTCCCCGGCGCTGTGGCGGCCGACCGTGACCCAAGCCCGCTGCGTCAATTGTAACGGCAACCGCCAGATCGAGTTGACGGGCAGCGACTTCACTGAGGCCTGGGAGGGCAGCAGCGGCCTGACCAACCAGTCGGCGGCCAACCAGCCCCTGGTGCAGATTATCCGCCTGGACAACGGGCAGATGGAATGGCTGCGGCCGGAGCAAGTATCTGACACAGGCTACCTCTCGGAACCAATCCCCGGTTTTCCCGACGGCCCGGCGATGGTGTTCGTGTACGTCAACGGCAGCTTCCAGGGCAAGGTGGTGATGATCAGCGGGTATCGCAACAAGGTGTATCTGCCCATGTTGAGGCGGTAGTCATCCCCAATTTTGCTAGAGTTCTGCTCAGCATGCCCCACCCCTGTGTCCCCTCCCCACGATAGAAATCAGGGTGCTAATTGCTCCCAGGCGTGGGGAGGGGAGTCAGATTTAAGAAAGGTGAGGGGCGTTCGCCCCTCACCTTTCTGGATTTCTTTCCCTCCCCCAGCTCAACCGACCGAATCCGCCCAGCTACTGAGTAGCTGGGGGAGGGATAAAGGGAGAGGGCCGAACTGCGCGAGTAGCAGATGTACCAATTATTTTTTAACTGCTCAGAGGGTGGGAAAAGTTCCTGAATTTGAGGTGTGAGTGGGGTGCGCAGCACCCACTCACACCTCAAATTCAGGTCTCTTGAGTAGTTACTTAATTTTCACAACAACCGCATCTGCTCGGCCTGATCGTAGTAGGGCGGGTCTTCGTCGAGGAGCTGGTCCCAGGCGGCGGCGGTGAGCAGGGGCGTCTCGCGCAAGTTGCGCAATTGGCGCAGCTTGAGCAGGCGCCACCCGGCAATGGCCTCGCCCATGCGCGGGTCGCGCTGCAGCTTGAAGCTGATCAGGCGGGCGCGGCTGCCGGGGAAGACCAGCACGCATTGGCGCACCGGCGCCGAAGGCTCGCTGAGCACGTGCCGCCCCAGCACCGCCGAGGCTAACAGGTAGAAGAAATACACCGGGCCGAATTCCTGGGGCCGCCAGATGACCGGGTTGTCGCCCTCGGTGGTGAAGCCGATGCGCCCGGCGATTTCGCGCAGCGCGTTGCGGGCTTCATCCATATCGGCGCGGCGGCGTGAGGCTTCTTCCTGGGGCAGCAAACGCCAATGTCCGGGCTGTTCGGGCGTTTCCGCGGCGTAGGACTCGAGCACGGCGCGCACCAGGTCGGCGGGCGGGGTGAGTGGGCCGGGCAGGGCCTGGCAAACGGCGCTGTCCAGTTCCAGCAGGGTGCAAGCGGGGTTCTTTTGCAAGTAGCGCACCACTTCCATCTCGATGCGGTCGGCCAGGGGCGGCTCGGCGCTCGGGGGTGGGTTGGTCAGCCACCACAGGCTGCGCTCATCTTCCTGCGAGCCGGTGGTGAAGCGGCGAAAGCTCATGCGGTTGGCAAAGGCCCGCGAGGCAGCGGTCTGCACGCGGGTGATCAGGTCGGGGGGGAAAGGCTCGCTGAGGCCGGGCAGGCCGTTTTGGCGAGCCAGTTCAGACAGACCGGAGGCGTAAACAGGCAGATAGGGGGCGGGCTCGTTGACCGCCGTCAGGCTGGTCTGGAACCCGCTTTGCAGATGGCTCTCGGTGTTGGGCGAAACAGGCAGCTTTTCGCGAGCGGGGGCGCACTTCCACAGGATTTGGGCAAACTCCTCGTCGCTGCGCAAGGCCAACCCTTCCAGATGGAAGCCGCCTGCTTCGGCGGCAGCGATGACTGCCGCCAGAAAACCAGGCGCCAGCTCGGGCAGCAGCCCCAGGAAGGGCGTGTTGGCGGGCAGGGCGCGGCCCAGCGCGCTGAAGGGGCTGTGCAGGGCGGCGGCGTGCCAGCTCCAGTCGAAGCGGCGGCGGCCCAGCAGGGGGTGCAAGGGCAATGCGGCCTCGCGGCCCCACAGCCAGCCCGACCACAGGGCGGACAGCGTCCAGAAGGCCTGGTTGGGGCGGGGCAGCACGGTGAGCACCGCGCCGGGGGTGATTTCGGGCGGCAGGGGCAGCAGTCGCTTTACTCGCCCCGGGTACAGGCAGATTCCGCCGCTCTCGGGGGGCAGTTCGGGCCAGTGGGTGAGCGGCACTGGGCCGGGTTGGCCCGTCCAGGCGGGTACGGCTTCTTCGAGGGCCTGCCAGAGGTTGGACTCGCGGAATTGAGGCGGAACGGAGAGTTGGCGCGGACGGGCGCGCCCCCCGGGCCAGTGCCACAGCGCCCCGGCGGAGTCGCAAGCGCTGATGAGCAGGGCGTGCAGCAGGCGTCGCTGTTCTTTGGGCAGGCTCAAGCCCTCTTGTTTATTGATTAATGTAGACAGAGCATACAATGGTCGGGGCAGGTAAGCGGATAGCGCCTCTTCTACGGCGGGGTAGTGTTCGTCATCCGCATTCGCCACCCGCTGCAGGGCGCGGGAGCGGTGCAGTGCGTCGCTTCCGGGCAGGTTGAGCCGTTCGAGGTCGGCGGCATCCAGAGGGAATTCGCCTTCGCTGTTGCAGTTGGGGCAGCGGTACAGGGAGGATTGGGGCGCTTGCTCGCCGCGCTTCCAGACATAGCCTTGGGCGGTGATCAGCGTGCCGCAGGTTTTGCAGGTGGTTTGATAAAGGGCCTGGATGTGGCGTTCCAGGCGTTCCTCGCCGCGGCGGGTGGCTGCCAGCACCGCCAGGGCCGATTGAAAATCTTCCAGGCGCGGGGCGGAGGCCAGCGTCTCCAGGATGAAGCTTTGAATGGGGTTGGCGGTGGCGACCAGCACGCGGTAACCGGCGCGGGCAGCTTCCAGGGGCAGTTGTGGGGCGGAGCCGAAGGGGTCAATGACCCAGCCGCGCGCGGGCAGGAGCTTTTCGAGCCAGCCGGTGACCATGCCGGGGGGCAGAGGCGGGAGAAAACGCGCCAGCGGGAGGTTGTGTTCCGCGGCCGATCCAGGCAAAAAAGCAAGCGCTTCGGCGGGCATTTCGATATAAGTATACACTTTTGTGCCCTCAGAAGTTGAGGAAATTGCCGAATTTGCAGTGCGTGCGAGTGCGCCATCGCACAGTCAAATTGTATTTTTACTTGGTATCTTGGTATCCGCTAATAAATCTCGGTAATTTGGTTGTGCTATACTCAAATTTTAAATAGACTACTATGGAGTAGTTGATCTTTGTGCATTAGCAATGATTGTTACCCCACTCTGACCATCGTGTTATCGATACTTGTGTTTAATGTCCCAAAGAATTTCATCAAGATATCGAAGGAAGGTGATAGGTGAAGAGAATTGTTTGCGTGGCATTATGTCTCTTTCTATTGTTATCAGGTTGCCAAAAAGAGCAGGAACCAACATTGGTTACAAGTTGTTTGGAAGTATTGCCATACAACCCGCAAACACACCCGCTTCCAGGAAAATTGATCCTCAAAGGCAGTGGAATGACTTATTCTATTGATATGGAATCTGGGGTGAAGAGTACTTTTTTTGCGGACAAAAACATTGGGGGTGGCAACTTTACGGTTTCACCAAATGGGGAATGGATAGCTTATGTTCAATATATCAAAGGGGAGCCGGGTAATGAATTATTAAGAATCGCGTCTTTTACTGGAAAAGAAAGTCTTACGTATTCGATAAATTATGATGAATGGCAGGACATTGCTTACTGGTTAAATGATAACACCTTAGTTTTGTGGAACCACGCTGTTTTTTCGGGTGATTTGTTGGACAGCATTGTTCTGTTTAATCCATTCACCAACGAGAAAGAATTGATGCCAAATAATTACCCGAATATGTTATACGACGGGTACACATGGGGGAAGGTTTGGCCATCGGTCACATTTTACAGCCCTACACTAGAGCAAGTTATCTATCTAAAAGAGCCTCCAAAATCATCCGAATTTTATACCCCGGATTTTATTCTTTGGGACCGAACCAAGGGACAAGTCGTCACTGAAATAAAGGAATTTGGGCTAACATTTGTTTACCCACAATGGGATCTTGCAGGAAATAATCTCGTCTTCGTAAAGTCATCTCCAGACAATGACTTTGAGAAAGATGAAATATATTCTCTTACAACTGATGGGGTTCTGAAGCAACTGACCAGATTAAGTGATTTATACACCAAAGTTTTTATTTCCTCTCTCCAACGGTCGCCCGATGGAAAGTTTGTTGCTTTTCATTTGAGGGAAGGGGGTAACTATCATTTAATGATTCTGAATATATCAAGTTTGCAACTGACTGATTATTGCCTCAAGCCTGGGCTGTTTATGCCTTTTTATTGGTCACAGGACAGTAGATATGTCGCGTTTGCACAAGAACTAGCCACAGCCGATGATACACAAACGGTAGTTCTTGATATCCAAGAAGGAGCCGCCTTTGTGGTTGATCCAGATTCTCAACCACAAGGATGGATGAAAAAATAATTTGTCAGCAGTATATGGGCCAATCATTTTTTACCAGCGACCAGACTCTCACGAATAGCAACTCGTTTGGAAAAAATCACGCGGGTCAAAATCGGATTATTCTTCAAGTCCTTTACCTTTCAGTTTTGCAAGAACCGCTATTTTCCCATTGCGGATTGAATCACTCTGACGAAGATTGCTTATAATAAATCCATGGACCGTTCCGCAACTGTCAGTCCCTTTGCGCTTGTTAAAGGCCAGCCCATGCGGGTCTGGCTGCCGCAGGTAGCCATTCTTGGCTACCTGGCCGTGGTGGTGGTGTCCATCGTGGTGGGGCTTTTCTTCGCCGTTGATTGGATTTCCACGCCGTTCCTGGGCGGATTATTAGGCCCGGATATGACCTACCGCGAGATCCAGCCGGATTGGCCGGGCACGCAAGCGGGTCTGTTGACTGGTGACCGCCTGATGAAAGTCGACGGCGTCCCCATCCAGACTGCGGATCAACTAAAAAATCTACTGGCAGATGAAAAGCCCGGTAGTGTGGTGAACGTGGAAGTGCTGCGGGCAGGTGAGACCACCCAGATGGAAATCGCCCTGATTTCCTTTGGACAGGCGGAACGTTGGGCTTATTTCTACATTCCCAGCCTGTTAGGACTGGTGTATTTAATCGCCGGGATGTGGGTGTTTGCGGTGCGGCGCTCGCGACCGGCAGGGCGGATGCTGGCGTTGTTTTCCATTTCGACCTCAGTGGTGGTGGGCGGAATGTTCGACCTGTTTTCAACGCATCACCTGGTGTGGCTGTGGGCGGTTTCGATGGGTATCAGCGGGGCATCGGCGGTAAGCCTGGCGTTCTTGTTCCCTCGCGAAGACCCGCTGGTCACGCGGCTGCCGGTCATCCAACGGGTGAGCGCGCTGCTGGGCATGCTGGCTGCGCTGAATCTGGTGATTCGCTTGAACAACAGTCTGCCCGGTTTGAACACGGCAATCAACATCCTGGTGGGCTTCGCCTGCCTGGCAATTGTATTCACCCTGGCCTGGGCCATCTTCCGCCGGGCACGCACGGTGGTTTCCTCGGAGCGTGAGCAACTGCGCTTCATCACCTTGAGCGGCATTCTCAGTTATGGGCCGCTGCTGGTGCTGTTGGCGCTTTCTCTATTCATCCAACTCGGAGCCTTCCCGTCGGTGTGGGTGATCATCCCTGTGGGCATCTTCCCACTGGCATTCAGCTATATGATGACTCGCTACCGCTTACAGCAAACCGATTATGTGATCAGCCGCGGGCTGTTGTACCTGCTGATGGCGATTCTGGTGGCGGTGGGGTATGCCCTCATTGTTTCTGGGCTGGCTTTGTTGCTGGGCAGACCTGCCACAACCCTTAGCCCGGTGATTGTGGGATTGGTGTTCTTCCTCCTGGCGATTTTGATCAACCCGCTGCGCGAAAATATGCAGCGTCTGGTGGATATTGTCTTCTTCCGTGGACAAGGGGCCTACCAGCAGCGCCTGTCGAGCTATAGCGCCGACCTGGCCCGCGTGGTGGACCTGCGGGGCATTCTGCGCACCATGCGGCAGTATATTGACGAAGCGCTGATGCCCAGCTCGGTGCATATTTACCTCTACGATTCGCTGGTTGACCAGTACCTGGCGGCGGCGGGCAAGGACGGGCGGCAAACCACCGATTTGCGCTTCACCTCTGCCAGCCCGCTCATTCGCATGTTGTCCGAGAATCGCAGCTCGCTGGTATTGAAAGACCTGGATAACCTGCCGGCGGCGCTGCACAACGAGCGCTCGCGCCTGACGTTGCTGGGCGCTACGGTGTTCATCGGCTTGCCCAGCCGGGAACGGTTGGCCGGTTGGATTGCCCTGGGACCGCGTCTTTCAGGCGAGTCGTATTCGATGCAGGAGTTGGGCTTCCTCGAGTCGCTGTGCGACAACTCGGCCCTGGCGATTGAGCGCGCGCAGGTGCTCGAAAACATGGAAAACCGCGTGCGGCAGATGAATGTTCTGGCGCGCGTGGCTCAGGGTGTCAACATCACCCTGACGTTGGATGATATTTTGGAATTAATTTACGCCCAAACGACCCAGGTGGTTCCAGCAGAAGTGTTCCACATCATGCTGTATGACCGCCAGCAGGACACTCACCAGTACGTGTTTTACCTGGAAGGGGACGACCGCCTGAACGACATGGAGAATAAGGCGGTTCCGGCGAACACCACATTAGAGCAAGAAGTGGTGCGCTCGGGCAGGGCCATTTTGACCGACGACTATAACCAGGAGTGCATCCGCCGGGCGGTGGGCGCGCCGGCTGCCAACATTTTCTCATGGATGGCGGTGCCTTTGAACACGGGGGCTGAGACCATCGGCGCATTGAGCCTGGGTTCGAAGGACTCGAAGGTGGAATATACCACCGAGCAGCAGAGCCTGGCGCAAGCCATTGCCGACCAGGTGGCGGGCGCCATTGTTAAGGCGCGGTTGCTGCAAGAGACCGAGCGGCGCGCCTTGCAGTTGACCACGTTGAACGAGGTAACTCGCCAGTTGACCTCGACCCTGGAACTGGAACCACTGCTGCAAAATATTTTGCAAAGCGCCGTCGACATCTTGATCTGCGAGGCGGGCAGCCTGCTGTTGGTAGACGAAACCACCGAGGAAATGGTTTTCCGCGTGGTGGTCAGCCCGGTGGCGCATAACCTGATCAACACGCGCATGCCCCCGGGGGCGGGCGTGGTTGGCAAAGCGGTGACCTCACAACAGCCGATTATTGTCAACGATGTGACCAGGTACCCGGAATGGTTCTCGAAAACGGACAAACAAACCGGTTTTGTCACCCGCGCGCTGCTGGTCATCCCGCTGCAAGTCAAAGACCGGGTGATCGGCGTCATCGAGGTGATTAACAAGAAGGATGGTTCGCCCTTCTCGCAAGACGACCAGGATCTGCTTTCGGCGTTTGCGGCGCAGGCGGCGGTGGCTATTGAAAACGCTCGCCTGTATACCATGACGGATCAAGCCCTGGCGGCCCGCGTGGAAGAGCTTTCGGTCATGCAGCGCATTGACCGCGAGTTGAACACCAGCCTGGACACGACCCGCGCCATGCGCATCACCCTGGAATGGGCCATGCGCCAATCAGACGCGTTGGCCGGGTTGGTGGGCATTGTGACCGAGGAAAATGGCTTGCAGGTGATGGCCTCACAGGGTTACACCAACGAGATGGAAAGCCACAGGGATGGAATTTTGCCGATGGGATATTACGGGCTGGAAGACGCTGTCCGCGACGGTATTCCGCTGCGGCGACAGGTGACCGAAGGTGGCACGGCTAACTTCCGTTTGCTGGCCACTGCCCAATGGCAAACCGTGGTGCCGATCCGGCGAGAGACCACCACCATTGGCTTGCTGTTGCTCGAGACCGGCGCCACAGATGCGGTGACTGAGGAGACGATCAACTTCCTGGCCCGCCTGAGTGACCACGCCTCGATTGCGATTTTCAATGCGCAATTATATTCGGCGGTGCAGGCTGCCAACCTGGCCAAGAGTGAATTCGTCTCGTTTGTGGCCCACGAGTTGAAGAACCCGATGACCTCGGTCAAGGGCTACACGGAACTGCTGGCAGCCGGTGCGGTTGGAGCGATCAATGACGCGCAGACCAACTTCCTGCACACCATTCGGGCTAATATTGAGCGCATGAACACGCTGGTTTCGGACCTCAACGATATGTCGAAGATCGAGGTGGGCCGCTTGCGCCTGGAATTCAAGGGCATCAACCTGGCCGAGGTGGTGGAAGGCACGGTGCGCTCGACCAAGCGGCAGTTGGAAGACAAGAACCAACAGCTCGAAATGGATATCCCCGCCGACTTGCCACAGGCCTGGGCCGACCGCACCCGCATGGAACAGGTGATGGTCAATCTGGTGAGCAACGCCCACAAGTACACGCCGGAAGGCGGGCAGGTGCTGGTGAAGGCGGAGCTGAGCCAAAACATCTGGGATCCGAGCGGGGCTCCCGAGGTGCTGCACATCTGGGTCAAGGACACGGGCATCGGCATCAGCGAGGAAGACCAGAAGAAGATCTTTACGAAGTTCTTCCGTTCCGACGATCCGAAAACCCGCGAAGCGCCCGGTACCGGCCTGGGATTGAACATTACCAAGAGCCTGGTGGAAATGCAGGGTGGACAAATCTGGTTCGAGAGCGAATTCCGCAAGGGAACCACGTTCCATTTCACAGTCCCCATCGCGGCGCAATAAAGCCGGGGGCAAGAAGGAGAATTCATGGCGCGACTGGCAGTTTATGGTTCTGCTTACGGATTGGATGGGCGCGACGCGGCAATGAAAGCGACGCAGAAGGCGCTCGACCAGTTGGGCGCTTTGAAACCGGTGTTGGCTGTGACGTTTGTGGCCGAAGAGTTCAATATCAGCGAGGCGATGAGCGGGTTGGCCGGGTTGCTGGGAGATACACCCCTGTGGGGTTTCAGCACCGTGCGGGCTTTCAGTGAAGATCGCGAGGAATTGAATTCGGTGGTGGTGCTGGTGCTGGCGGGCACCGATTTGAAAGCCCAGGTGCAATGGTACCCCGGCTTCAGTCAGGACAGCCAGGAGACCGCGCGCCAGTTGATGCGCTCGCTGCGGCAGGAACTGCTGCTGCCGCAAGCGGTGATGCTGGCGGCGGACGGCGTGGCGGGGAATATGGCTCCGGTGACCAGCGGTCTGGCCGAACTGGCGACGAGCGTGGGCGGGGCGCTGGCCTCGGGGGGATATTCCTCGGGAAAAACGTACCTTATGGGGAAGAATCAGAGCGGGCCGGGCGGGCTGGCGGCGGCCATTTTGGGTGGCAGGTTTCGCCTGTCGTGCGGGTACAGCCACGGATGGCGCAGCACTGGGGCGCATTTCACGGTTACCAAAGCCACCGATACCTGGGTGAAGGAATTGGACGGGCGGACGCCCGCCGATGTATACCAGACAATGTTTGGCCGGCCGGCGCGAGAGTGGGCTTTCCCGCCGCTGACAGATTTGATCCGCCTTTATCCGCTGGGCGTGGAAGGGGCGCCGGGCGACCCGCAACAAGTGGTGCGCTCGCCGCTGCGTATGGAAGTGGACGGCAGTTTGCGCATGAACACGCCGATTCCCGAAGGGTCGGTGGTGCACTTGATGTTGGGAGACCCAGACAAATGCCTTCGAGCGATTGAGCAAGCAGCGGAAGAGGCGGTGCGCGGGTTGGGCAACGCGCGGGCAATGGCAGCGCTGGCCTTTGTGGATATATCCTGGTTAAATCTCTTTGAGACACGAACGCAGGAGATTCCGCAGGCCATTCAAGAGGCAATGGGAATTGTGCCGGTACTGGGAGCTTATACCCTGGGGCAGGTGATTCGCACGAGTACCACCACTCAGCCCGAAGTGCTGAACCAGGGAATTGGAATCATCCTGCTCGGGGCAAATGAGTAGTTAGATTATTCCCTTCCCGGCGGGAAGAAGAAAAAGACGTCAAAAGCAGAGGCAACCAGCGAGAACACCCGCTGATTGCCTCTGCTTTTGACGGATCCGGCCTCTAAGACCGGCGCATGTAGGATTGGCGCAGGTGGAGTAGGGCTTCGCTGGTCTGCTGATAACACTGCACGGTCACTTGGGCCATTTGCTGAAAATCGGACCAGTTCACATCATTGCCGGTTTTTTCGGCGGCCTCTCGAGCAGCAATCTCGAGAATGCGGGCCCGCTTGGACAAGGCCAGAGCGCCCATCGACGCTGAGGATGATTTCAGGCTGTGCGCAGCGCTGCGGACTTGTTCAAGCGTTATGGTGCGCGTGCCTTCCTCAATTTCTTTGAGCAGAGCGGGAGAGCTTTCGCGGAACGTATCGATCAAATCGAGCACTGCCACGGGGCCGTCATCCCCCAAAGATTTGCACAACTCATCCAAAATTGAAGCATCGATGAGTTCGGCTGTGCTGGGGACCGCGGTGGTGTCTTCGATAGGCGTGCGCGGGCGGAAGCGCTCCAGGGCCTGGCGCAGTTCCTCGCGCTGCACCGGTTTGCCGATGTAATCATTCATCCCGGCTTCCAGGCAGCGTTCACGATCGCCCGACATGGTGTTGGCGGTCATGGCAATGATGTGCGGCTGGCGCTCGGGTGGAAAATCGGCGCGGATGCGGCGGGTGGCTTCCAGCCCGTCGATATCGGGCATTTGCATATCCATGAGGATCACATCGTAATCATTGATTTCCATGCGTTCCAGCACCACGCGCCCGTTGTCGGCAATATCGCTCTCACATGCCAGGCGATCCAGCATCAGGCGAGTTACTTTTTGGTTGGTGCGGTTGTCTTCGGCGATGAGCACCCGCAACCCGGCCAGCGAGCGCGAGAGCATGGCGGGAGAGACACTTTGATTGGTCGCCAGGGCGGGGGTTTGGCCCAGCACTTGTGGGATCACCTGGAAGAGCTGCGAAGGTTTGACAGGCTTGTTCAGGCGGCCGTTGAACAGGCGAGTTTCTTCGTCCAGTTCGCCCACCGCGAGCGAGGCCAGCAGGACGAGCGGCAAGCGCTGCCCTCCGCCTTTGGTTCCGGCGCGTAAGATGGCTGCCAGTTCCAAGCCGCTGGCTTCGGGCATATACAGGTCGACGAGCGCCAGGTCGAAAGGCGGCTGGCTTTGGACAGTTTTCAGGGCCAGGGCCGCCGATTCGACGGCGACAACCTGCATCCCGCCCCATTCCAGCCATTCCACCAGCGTGTCACGCACGGCGGGGTTATCGTCGATGATCAGGATCCGCCGCCCGCGCAAAATTCCACGCAATGAGGTGAGCCGCCCGGTTTCAAAACCCGGCGCCGATTGCACTTTGATGGTGAAAAAGAACGTAGAGCCTTTTCCGGGGGTGCTTTCGAGCCAGATGTTTCCGCCCATCATTTCTACCAGCCGCCGGCTGATGACCAGCCCCAAGCCGGTGCCGCCAAAGCGGCGGGTGGTAGAGGTATCGCCCTGGGTGAAGGCCTGGAAGAGCCGGTCGATCTGCTCTTGGGGAATGCCGATGCCGGTGTCACGAACGGAGAACTGTAATTCGCAGCCTTGCTCGGTGCGGCTGAGCTGACTGACCGCCAGGCACACCTCGCCCGAGTCGGTGAACTTGACGGCGTTATTGAGCAGGTTGACCAGCACCTGGCGCAGGCGGGTTTCGTCTCCGGCGATCATGTTGGGCACGTCGATGGAAGGTTGGTAGAGCAGCTCGATGTTCTTTTCCGCCGCCCAAACGGCGAGCAAGTCCAGACTGTCTTCCATGCAAGCGTGCAAGGAGAAGGGGCGCGTTTCCATCTCCAATCGCCCGGATTCGATCTTGGAGAAATCGAGGATATCGTTGAGGATGGTCAACAGGGCTTGACCGCTGGTCTGAATGGTCTCGACCCAATCGCGCTGATCGCGGGAGAGGGGCGTATCCAGCAGCAGGCTGGTCATGCCGATGACTGCGTTCATGGGAGTGCGGATTTCGTGGCTCATGTTGGCCAGGAATTCGCTCTTGGATTGGCTGGCTGCTTCGGCAGTGGCGCGGGCTTCTTCGGCCAGGCGCATGGCTTCTTCAGATTCTTGCGCGTATTGGCGCGTTTCGGTATACAGGCGAGCGTTTTCGATGGCAATGGCGGCCTGGTTGGCAAAGGCCAGCAAGCGCTGGGCGTGATAATCGGAGTAAAAATCAGGCGTACTGCTGTTGAGGTTTAAGAAACCGACCGTTTCGTTTTGGAACTTAATCGGCGCGCCGATGTAGGAGCGGATCCAGGCTGAGCTGGGCATGTCCTTCCATTCGGGTGAGGAGGTGGTGTCGGGGATGACCAACGGCAAGCCGGTTTCCATCATCCGTGAAAGGCTGAAAGTTTGCTTGAGGGGCAGGCGCGGGGCAGGCAGGCCATCGGGCAGGGGATCGTTGAGATTGCTGTTAGTGTAACCAATGCGCCGTACAACGTAGGCTTCTTCAACGCGCTGGTCGATGAGCATGATGTTGGCGGAATCGTGAGGCACAACCCTGCCAACATGGAGGAGGATTTGTTCGAGGACCTCATCCAGTTGAAGGGTGCTGGTCAGGGAGATGCTCGAATCAAGCAAGGCTTCGTAGAGGGTTCTTTGGGTGCGCTCGGCCTGCTCGCTCTTGCGCAGGGCTTGCTCTGTGTTGCGGCGGTTGGTAATGTCATGCAGCAAGACGATCCATCCGCTTAGATTCCCGTTTTGTTCGTTGAGGGCGGATATTTTTGTCTCAACGTTGTGAACGGGACCGCTCTCGAGGATCAACTCGACGTTTTTCTCGAGGGGATTTTCGCATAGGTCGAGTAAATCGGGATGGGCGGACAGAACCTCGCGGGCAGATTTGCCGATGACCGTACCGGCGTTGAGTCCCAGCAGTTCGATGGCGGCAGGATTGATATCCACGATGCGATTGTTGATATCCAGAACGATGAGCCCTTCTGCCATGCCATCGACAATGACTTCGCGGGCGACCGGGGCGATATTGAACAGGTTGCGGCGGATGTAGGCCATGCCGTAGAGTATTCCGGCCAGCGAAAATGACAACGGGGTGAGGTCGAGCCCCTTAATGGGGATAGCGTTGGTGATATATAGGATATTACCAATCCAGGGGATGGCGATGCCCACCATGAGGATGCGCATTTGGCCAACGTGCCCCAGGGGAAAACGAAGGATGGCGCGCAGGATGAGCACGGAGATCAGCACCATCATCAAGTAACTGTAAACGATTGTGATCCAGAACCAGGGGCCGTGTTCGTAGACGAGTAGGAGGGGGTAGACTTCGGAGGGGGTGATGGAGGGCCAAAGCAAGCGATGCCATTCGTTGGTCATGGCGACGATGAAAGTCAAGGCGGGGAAGATGGCAAAAGCAGCCAGGCGGCGCGGGGTGAACCATTGATCTTGACGGGTGAAGCGAGAAATAAACAAGAGCATGGAGGGGCCGGCGCCGGTGATGCCCAAGTACTGAATCTTGGAGAGGAAAATCTTGGTTTCTGGCGGGAGTTGGGAAAACTCGAGGGCGTTGGTCAGAGTCCAGATCATCAAAGAGACGATCAACAGGCTGAAGGTGCGGCTGCCGGGGATTGCCGAACGGGTTCTGACGATGACAAACATCACCAGCATCAAGACGGTGGTGGCGATGAGCAGGGCGGTGACGAATGGGAAGAACCAGGGCATAATGTTTTAGGTGGGCTTGTACATTTGAATATTTGCACGGATCTGGTCGGTGTGACCGAGAACATGGAAAGGTGGCTGAAGGAAACTGAAGCCCAGCTTCCAATAGCTTCCTTTGCGAGCGACAAAGTTAGCTGGAAGTCCGGCAATCAATTGGATTGTTTCAACTTCAGTTCGTTTGAACTCAGAGAACAATTCCTCGGCGCTGGGGTAAGCACTGACGGTGGCGCGAAGCCGGGCTGGAAGATTGTCGGCGTAACCATCGGCGAGGCGCTCCTGGCTAAAAACGAAGTCGTTGACCCAACTCTGGGCTTCGCGCTCGTTGTGGATGAGATGGGCGAGAATTTCTTTGATGTTCCATTCGTTGGGGTCGGGGCGGAATTCCTCCTGGGCAGGGGTAATTCCTTTGAGGATTTCGCCCAGGATACGGTCCAGTTCAGCATAGACCTTTTCCAGGGCTTCAGACATCTCTTGGGGCGTGGCTGGGATGTTGGGCAGCGGGCGGCGACTTAGCTCCAGGCTGAGTTGATGTTTCTTCGGCCCGCGGTAAAACTCGACTTCGATCCAATCTCCGCCTTGATGCGCCGACAGAATGCCGGGCAGATCGGCAAATTGAGCGATGGGTTTGCCGTCCAACGAGACGATCAAATCGTCTTTCTGCAGCCCGGCGCGGTCTGCGCCCATCCCCGCGACCAGCGAATCGAGGCGCATCCCTTCGCACACAGGCAAGTTTAGCTCACCGGCGATTTTCGGGTTGATCTCACCCAGGATGAAGCCGAGCATGGGGCGCAGGGCGATGCGCAAGTCGGGGCCTTCTTCAAGGACGGACACCAGGTTTTTCAAACCCTTGGTCCAACCCTGGGTGATTTGTTCGCGGGCAGGCAGCCAGGCCGGGTCATCGCCCAGGCCGGAATGGTGGAGGGTGAGCAGGGTGGCGGAAGCGCTTGAAGCGGTCATGCGCACTTCGACATGCGTGGGAGCGGGGTCGTCACGGCCGGCCCAGGTGAAGGCTACCAGGGCGTTGGGTTCGAGCTGGGTGTAGACGCCCGTGGCGTAGTAATTGCTGATCCAGGCCAGGTACACGCGGCCACCGGAGCGCGCATCGACGGTAGCCGTGTCACACAGCCATTCTCGCAGGGCCGTGGCGTTGGTAAATGCCCGGTAGACTTGCTCGATTGGAGCCTGAATGGTTTGCTCGAAAGTCAATACCGCGGACATAGTACCTCCAAATCGGGCTTCTTCCACCCCTGGTTGAGTCATTGTTTCAATTATACATCCGATGGTGGAAATTCCTGCTCTCTAGGAGTTGCCGTGGCGAGTACCGCATTTAGGGGTATGTGAGTGGCGAAACCACTCACACACCCCTAAATGCGGATTTCCCCTGCGCGGGGGATGACCGCGAGAAGGGGTTTTGCTATGCTGGATACCAGAGGTGAAATTATGGAAAAGAAAACCGGGTGGTACTATTTTGGCATTTATCTGCTGGGCGGATTGGTGTTGAGCGGTTTCGTGGGGGTGGTGTTTGGACTATCCTACAACTGGCTTTTGGCGGTTGGGGTTGTGATGCTGGTTTCGGTGGCAGCAGCGGCGCCGTTGATTGGCTCGCTGAAGGAGATCTTTGGAGTATTGAACCGTTTTGAGAGCGGGCGGCCGGTGAAGGCGCTGCCTGTGAGACGCCTGGATCCCCTGGCAGGGCTGGCACGGCGGGTGAATCGGTTGACACAGTCTGCCCAACAGGCAGCCGGGCTGCGGGAGCGCTGGCTTTCGCAAACCGACCGGCAGGCGGCACAGGAAGAGCGCAACCGCCTGGCGCGTGATTTGCATGATTCCATTAAGCAGCAGTTATTTAGCATTCAAATGAGCGCGGCGGCGGCGCAGGAGCGGTTTGACACAGATGCCGCTGGGGCGCAGAAGGCGATTGAGGACGTGCGGCGCTCGGCGCACGAAGCGCTGGTGGAGATGAACGCGCTGCTTCAGCAGCTCTCACCGGCGCCGCTGGAGCGGGTGGGGCTGGCGCAAGCCATCCGCGAGCAGTGCGAGGCCCTGGGATACCGCAGCGGGGCGATGGTGGAATGTGAGGTCGGTGATTTGCCCGGGGAGGCGCTGCTGCCGCCAGGCGCTCAAGAAGCCGTGTTCCGGGTGGCGCAAGAAGCGTTGAGCAACGTGGCCCGGCATGCGCGAGCCAAACACGTGAGCGTGGATTTGCGCGAAGATGAGAGTGCCGGCGAAGTTGTGCTGGCAGTGCGCGATGACGGGAAGGGTTTTGAGGCCAAGAGTGTTCAGGCCGGAAGCGGTCTGGAGGGGATGCGCGCACGAGCGGCAGTTTTGGAGGGTAAGGTGACGGTAGAAAGCCAACCCGGTCTGGGCACTTTGCTTACGTTCCGGGTGCCGTACCAGGTGGCGGAGGAGGTTGAGGCAGAGAAGCTGCCGCCTGTGTTGGGGCGGGTGATTTTGGCGGGCCTGCTGGGCGGCGCGTTGATTTCGGCGGTGCTGATCCAGCCCTGGGGTCAAATGCACGCCGGGCAGATTGGTGAAATTTGGACACCGGCGGGATACACCTGGTCGGTGGTTCTGCAAATCCTGGCGCTGATACTGCTGCCGGTGGTAGGCTGGCTGGCGGCGCGCTGGGTGAGACCCGGCACGCGCGGCGGGGCTGCTTTGATCGGGGCGGCGGCGGGAGCGATTGCGGGGTTGACAGTGTTCGGGATGATTGGTGCGTCCTTCGCGGGTAGCAGGGGGGCTATGCCGATTTTATTGCACGGGCTTGTGCCCACCAGCGGCGGCGCTCAAACAGCTAGCTTGCTCATCTCATCCTTTAATAACATCTTTTTGATGGTTAATTTGTTCGTATGGGCGCTGTTGGGCGTTGGGGCGGGCCTGGGGATGCTGGGCGGGATGGTCGGATTCCGGGCGGGCTGGCCTGGGCTGAACATGCAGCGCTACTCGACGGTTATCCGGGTGGTAGCGACCGCAATGGCGGGGGGCGGGGCAATTGGCGTGTTCATTACGGCAATGTTGTTGCCGCTGACGGAAGCCAGTATGCTGGAGGAGATGAGTAGACTAGCAGTATCGGTAGTGTCAGCCCAGTTGCGCGCGGCCCTGGTGATGGCCTTTCTGACCCCGGCGGTATTCTTTTTCGGCGGGCTGGCTCTCAGCCGCCGCCTGTTGAAAGCTGAAACTGCTCGGGCTGAAAGTAAACACCTGCCGCGATATTTGCGCGAGGCATACCAACTTGCGTGCCTGGCTTTGTGGGTGACGGTTGGCGCAGTACTGTGGATGGGAGCATACTTGTTCCTTTCAACTTCTCAATATACAGCCTTGCCGGTTGTCTCGATCGTGCTGCTGGCGGGAATCTCTATTGCTGGGCTTGGGGTGTCGATCTGGATTGGAAAACTGGCTTTGGAGCTGCGCCGTGGGTTGCGGGAGTTGGGCCAACCACACCTGACAGACGCCGAAGCGGCGGCCATGTTCCTGCTGCCGTTTTTTCCATTACTGGCCTTGCTGGGAATTTGGTACGGGGCCTGGATGGAAGGGATGGCGTTGGCGATTCTGGCGACGGGAGCCGGGTTTGCCTTTTACGCCCAGGCAAACCGTCGCGGAAATAAACGTGCCGTTCAGTATTGGGCAGGTCAAACGGCTTCCTTTGCGGCTGCCTGGCCGGGGATCGTATTAGGTTTCGTCGCTCCGCTGACACCGGTTCTCGCTGCGGGGCTGGCAGTGCTGTCGCTCGTCGTTCGCGTAGTGCCATTTCTGGATAATTACGAGCAGCCGTTGGGTCTCACGGTGATTGGGATGCTGAATGAATATACGGCTTACCAGGTGCTCTCGTTTGCCGGGATGCTACTGTTGTGTGCTGCGCTAACGGGTGTCATTGGTTTATTCGGATACTTACGGGCATCACTGGCCCGCAGGAGCGTATAATCTGATTATGAACAGCATCCGAGTGGCATTAGTAGACGATCATCACGTTGTGCGGCGCGGCGTGCGGGCTTTCCTCGAGTCTTTTGCCGATATCGCGGTGGTAGGGGAGGCCGCCTCGGCAGAGGAAGCTTTCGAGAAGCTGGAGATGTGGCAGGCGGACGTGGTGTTGATGGATTTGCTCCTGCCGGGCGGCATGGACGGGATCAGCGCGACGCAGCGGTTGCATGAGTTGGGCGAGAAGCCGCGCGTGGTGGCCCTGACTGCGTATATGGATGATGCGCGGGTGACGGCGGCCTTGCGGGCGGGGGCCATTGGGTATGTGCGCAAGGATGCGCTGCCGGAGGTGCTGCTGGAGGCGGTGCGCGCGGCGGGACGGGGGCAGTTGTTTCTGGACCCGTCTGCGGCGGAGGCCGCATCGAATGGCGGCGGGGTGGGAAACGAATTGACTCCACGCGAGCGCGAGGTGCTGCTGCTGATGGCGCGAGGGATGAGCAATCACCAGATCGCGGATGCGCTGACGGTGGGAGACGAGACGGTGAAGAGCCATGTGACAGCGGTTTTGGGCAAGCTGGGATTGAATCAGCGGGGACAGGTGGCGCTGTGGGCGCTCAAGCACGGCTGGGTGGGGTTGGAAGAACTGGTCGAGTGACGCAACTTTTGAGGACGTTTCTCCGTAGATGGATATAGATAGATCAACTTCGGAGGTATGAAATGGATGAGCGTCCTGGATGTTTGATGGGTATTTTTAAATTATCCATTCTGCGCTGGCTGTATGAATGGCTGCAGAAGACGTTTGGGTTCAAGAGCAATTCGTGCCTGGGCTGCGGGTGCGGTTTCATTATTCTGATCGTGTTCGCGGTGCTGACATTGTCGGTGATTTTTAGCACCGATTGGTTTAAACTGGTATCTGCATTCGTGCCGGTATAGCTGGCGCGGCTTATCCCTGCCTGTACAGGGGCAAGGGCGTTTTTCAGAAGGGCGCAGCTAAAGGGCATTGGTCGGTGCGGTTGTCGAAGCTCGCTGCGCCCCTACTCACGCTTTTTTGAAGCTCTCTAGGAGATGCCACGGCATCTCCTAGAGAGCCTTATTGGGTTCATTGGGAATTGGCGTGGTGAAATCCGCATTTTGGAGTGTGAGAGCGGCGAAGCCGCTCTCACACTCCAAAATGCGGTACTTACCACAGCGACTCCCAGAGATCCCTTTTTTGCATCTCGTCTGCAAGAGTAAACTATAATATAGGGGGAGAACTTACTGGATGTTCCGGCGTTTTTCGGTGAATTTCGCGGTCTTTTCGATTTTTGTGGATATGGCGCTGGTGGACATGGCGCTGCTGGCTTCGGCCTGGTCGCGCGCGCCGCTGAGCAGCCTGTCATTTGTTGCGCCGATCAATGATCCGGTGACCCTGCCGCCGATTCTCTTCGCGTTGTTCCCGTTGGCTTGGGTGGGCGTGCTGATGCTGTTTGCCGTCTACGACGGGCGCAAGAATTTGCGTGTGGTGGATGAATTGGGCAGCCTGACGCTGGGGGCGGTGCTGGCGGCCATTGCCCTGGCGGGGATTTTGTATTTTTCCTATCGCGATGTGTCACGGTTCTTGTTTGTCATGGCGGCAGGGCTGGCTTATATATTCCTGGTGGGTTGGCGGCTGGTGGCACGCCTGATGTTCAGGCGGCAAGGGCTGCACGGCGAAATCCGGCGTGTACTCATCGCCGGGGCGGGTACGGTGGGGCGCAAGCTGGAACAACAAATTCGCCAGATGCCAGATATGGGTCTTGAAATGGTTGGCTTGCTGGACGATGATTGGAAGAAGCAAGCCGACCATGCCGACATTCTGGGTTCGCTGGACGTGGGGCGTACGGTGATTCGTGAACGCAAAGTGGATGATGTGATCATTGCGCTGCCGCGCTCGGCACACGAGCGGCTCTCGTGGCTGGTGAGTGAACTGCACGACCAGCCTGTGCGGGTGTGGGTGATCCCGGATTATTTCTCGCTGACGCTGCACCGGGCCAGGGTGGATGAATTTGCCGGGATTCCCATGCTGGACTTGCGCGCCCCGGCGCTGGATGAATATCAGCGCCTGACCAAGCGAGCCTTTGATGTGGCGGTCAGCCTAATGTGCATGCCGGTGGTGCTGCCACTTATCGGGATGTCGGCATTAGCCATCTGGTTGGAAGATCGCGGGCCGGTATTTTATCACGCGGCGCGAATGGGCGAAAACGGCAGGCTGTTCAAGATGCATAAGTTTCGCACGATGGTTCCAGATGCGGAAAAATTGCAGTATCTGGTGGAGAAAAAAGACACTTCGGGGAAAGTGGTGTATAAGCGCCCGGACGACCCGCGCATCACCCGGGTGGGTCGGGTGCTGCGGCGCACCAGCCTGGATGAACTTCCGCAGTTGTTCAATGTTCTTGTGGGAGAGATGAGCCTGGTGGGACCCCGTCCAGAAATCCCCAGCCTGGTGGAAAAGTACGAGTTGTGGCAGCGCAAGCGTTTTGCCGTGCCCCAGGGGATGACCGGCTGGTGGCAGGTGAACGGGCGCAGCGACAAGCCCATGCACCTGCACACGGAAGAAGATTTGTATTACGTGCAGAATTACTCGATTTGGCTGGATTTGCAGATTTTGGTCAAGACCGTGTGGGTGGTACTCAGACGCAAGGGCGCATATTAGGAAAATTTTCCAATTACAGTTATAATCTCGGCAGAGGATTATGAACCGATGAGATTTGTGCCCACTGCCATTCCGGATGTGATTTTAATTGAGCCGCAAGTGCATCCTGACGCGCGCGGTTTTTTTGTAGAAACTTTCCAGCAGAAGAAGTTCGCTGAGGCGGGCATATCCGCCGATTTCGTACAGGATAATCTGTCTGGTTCCAAGCAAGGCGTGCTGCGCGGGCTGCATTACCAGATCCGCCAGACGCAGGGCAAGCTGGTGAGAGCTACGGTGGGCGAAATTTACGACGTGGCGGTCGATCTCCGGCGAAGTTCGGCTACGTTTGGCAAATGGGTGGGCATGGTGCTCTCTGCCGAGAACAAGAAGGCCTTGTGGGTGCCGCCGGGTTTTGCCCACGGGTTCCTGGTACTGAGCGAATGGGCCGAGTTTTCTTATAAAGTGACCGACTTTTATCTGCCTTCGGCAGAGCGAACGCTGTTGTGGAACGACCCGCAGATTGGGGTGCAGTGGCCGTCGGTGGTAGGAAATACACCATTGGTTTCGTCAAAGGATGAAGAAGGCAAAACGCTGGCTGAAGCGGAGTGTTTTGAGTAGTTCCGGTTAAGTTTCAATGACATGAGGAGCGGTGAGAACATGCCAAAGAATGTACTGGTAACGGGTGGAGCTGGGTTCATTGGATCGAACTTCGTGCGCTACCTGCTGGCGAGTGACCAACAGGTCAAGATTGTCAACCTGGATGCGCTGACGTATGCGGGGAGCCTGGCGAACCTGGCCAACCTGCCCGACCCGGCCCGGCACATTTTTGTGAAGGGTGATATTTGCGACCGGGCGCTGGTGGATGGGCTGCTACGCGAGCATAACATTGATACGATTGTACATTTTGCGGCTGAATCGCACGTGGATCGCTCGATCCTGGGGCCAGGGCAATTTGTGCAGACCAACATCGTGGGTACCTTCACGCTGCTGGATGCGGCTCGGCAGGCCTGGTTGGTGGAAAAACTGCTCCCGATCGATCAGGTGCGCTTTCACCACGTTTCGACCGATGAGGTGTTTGGCTCGCTAGAAAAGGACGATCCGGCTTTCTCCGAGACCACACCCTATTCACCGCGCTCGCCCTATTCGGCGTCCAAGGCTGCCAGCGACCACCTGGTCCGAGCTTATTATCACACCTATGGGCTGCCGGTGAGCATTACCAACTGTTCGAACAATTACGGGCCGTACCAGTTTCCCGAGAAGTTAGTGCCGCTGATGATTCTGAACGCGCTAAACGGCAAACCGTTGCCCATTTATGGCGACGGGCAGCAGGTGCGCGATTGGCTGTACGTGGAAGATCACTGCGACGCGATCTGGCAGGTAGCCACACGAGGCGAGGTGGGCGAGACTTATAATATTGGCGGGGGAAACCAGCCCCCGAACATGGAAGTGGTTGACACCATCTGTGACATTCTGGATGAGTTGGCTGCGGATTCACCGAATAAACCGCATCGCCAGTTGAAGCAGTATGTGACCGACCGGCCGGGGCACGACCGGCGCTACGCGATGGACATTCGCAAGATTGAGAGCGAGTTGGGCTGGCGGCCCAAGCAAACCCTCTCCACCGGGATGCTCAAGACGGTGCAGTGGTACCTGGATCATGCCGACTGGCTGACTGATATCCGGCAGGACTCGGACCTGACGGGTTGGATGGAACGGAATTACAGCAACCGCGGAGGCGATAAATGAAAGGAATCATCCTGGCTGGTGGCAAAGGAACGCGTTTATACCCCTTGACTTTGGCGGTGAGCAAACAGATGCTGCCGGTGTATGACAAGCCGATGGTGTATTACCCGCTGTCGATGCTTATGCTGGCAGGGATCCGCGAGGTGTTGGTGATCAGCTCGCCGGAAGATTTACCGGGGTTTCGGCGGCTGTTGGGCAGCGGAGCGCAGTGGGGCATGAGCTTTATCTATGCCGAGCAGGCCGAGCCGCGCGGGGTGGCCGAGGCGCTGGTCATCGGCAAGGATTTTGCCGCGGGCGAGCCGGTGTGCTTGATCTTTGGAGATAACATTTTCTACGGGCACGGGCTGCCTGAACTGCTGCGCGAGTCGGCTAAGTTAACGGACGGAGCGATCGTGTTTGCGTACCAGGTGCGCGACCCGGAGCGCTACGGCGTGGTGGAGTTTGACGCCAGCGGCAAGGCTCTGAGCATCGAGGAAAAGCCCAAGCAGCCGCGCTCTAATTACGCTATACCCGGCATCTACTTCTATGACGGGCAGGCGGCGGGGTTGGTGGCGGCGCAGAAACCTTCGGCGCGCGGCGAGTTGGAAATCACCGACCTGAACAACACCTACCTCAAGAAAGGCGAGTTGCAAGTCAAGGTGCTGGGGCGGGGGGTGGCCTGGTTGGACGCCGGCACGCACGAGTCGCTCATCCAGGCGGGCAATTACGTCCAGGCGGTGGAGGAGCGGCAGGGGATGATGATTTCGTGCCCGGAGGAGATTGCTTTCCGGATGGGCTTCATTGACAAAGAGCAGCTGAAGGTGTGCGCGAAGGCGCTGGCGAGCAATTCATATGGGGAGTACCTGTTGCGTATGGTGGAAGATTTGGAAAGATGAAGAAGATCTTGTTGTTGGGCAACACCGGGCAATTGGGTTGGGAGGCTCAGCGGGTGCTGGGCTGCCTGGGTGAATTGGTTGCATTGGACTATCCAGACGTTGATTTTACCCGCCCCGAGAGCCTGCGGGCGCTGGTGTCTGAGATCAAGCCGAGTGTGATTTACAACGCTGCGGCGTATACGGCGGTGGACCGGGCGGAAGGTGATTGGGAACGCTGCCGGATGATTAACGTAGAGGCGCCAGCCGTGCTGGCGGAAGAAGCACGCAAGCGCCGGGCAGTCTTTGTGCATGTCTCAACGGATTATGTTTTTGATGGAAAAAAAGGCTTGGCTTACACAGAAGAAGATGCGGCTAATCCGTTGAGCGCTTACGGGCGCTCGAAGTTGGAGAGCGAGCAAGCTGTGGCGGCGGCGGGCGGGTGCTGGTTCACGTTTCGCACAAGCTGGGTATTCAGCAACCGGCGTGACAGTTTTGTCAGTAAGGTGTTAGAATGGGCCAGTAAGAATCCAACCCTGCGAATCGTCGATGACCAAATCTCCGGACCCACCTGGGCGCGATCCCTGGCAGAGGCGACCGGCATGGTGCTGGCCCAGGGCGGAAAAGAACCCTACGAAGGGCTCTTGGATCGCAGTGGGTTGTATCACCTGGCAGGATGGGGATGGTGCAGCCGGAAGGAATGGGCTGAAGAGATTCTGCGGTTGGATCCAAACCCGGAACTGCGCCAGGCGAAAGAGATTTTGGGCGCGAAGACCGCGGAATTTCCCGCGCCGGCAGAGAGGCCTTTGTTCTCGGCGCTGGAGTGTGGGAAGTTTGAGCGGGTGTTTGGGTTGAGGCTGCCGGATTGGAAGGTGGGAGTCCGGTTGGCGATGGGTGGGTGAGCTTGCGGAATGTGCTTGCTGGTAAAAAAATGGCCATCGATTCTCACCTGGTGGTGATGATCTAATGAATAAAATGAATATTTCAACAATTACTCTGGTTAAGAAATTTGACAGCAAAGTACACGAGTCGTACTGGCAATACCTTCGGAATAGTATTCGTGATTTGCGAGTATACCGATTTGCTATGTATAACTTTGTGGTGACCAATTTACGGATGCGCTATCGACGGTCTGTGATGGGCTTTCTATGGAGCTTGCTGAATCCTTTGCTGGTGATGACGGTTTTATCGGTGGTTTTCTCGTTGGTCTTTCAGCGTGATATTCGGACGTTTGCCGTATACATCTTCAGCGGGCTTTCCCCTTGGCTCTTTATGAGTCAGGCGATACAGAATGGGGCGCAGAGTCTGGTACTCGCAGAGGGATTCCTCAAAAAAGTATACCTACCCAAAGTAATGTTCCCGGCGATCTCGGTTACCACTGAGGCTATTAACTTTCTTTTTAGTTTACTCAGCCTATATATTATCGCCTTGGTTCTGGGCTCACCCCTATCATGGAGATTGGTGCTTTTACCATTAGCAGTGATAATTTCATTTTTCTTCGTGTTGGGATGCGTCATTACACTCAGCGTGGCAACCGTTTATTTTCGGGATTTGATCCAAATCACAACGGTCGTTTTTACGGCCTTGTTTTACACGATCCCAATTGTCTATCCTGTCGAGACGATCCCCGCTCGTTTTCAAGTGTTTTTTAAGGTCAACCCTTTTTATTACTTCATAGCCTTATTTCGAAAGGTCATTTATGCGCAAGAGCCGATGGGGTGGCTGGATTGGGGTATCCCAGTCTTGATCGCAGTTTTCACTTGCGCGATAGGAATGTGGTTTTTAATGAAGCGCGATCGGGATATGATATACAGACTATGAGCAAAATTGAAATTCAAGAAGCCAGTTTAAAATTTAGGATTTACAAAGATCCATCTCCTACGTTGAAGGAATCGGTGGTTAATTTGCTTGGGCGACGTGAAAAACGAGCTCCTATGCATGAGTTCTATGCGCTCAAAAATATCAATTTGACCTTGGAAGGCGGTGATCGGGTAGGTGTTTTAGGTTTGAATGGGGCGGGAAAATCAACCTTACTTAAAATGATTGTAGGGATATATCCGCCTGCTTCGGGAAGAATTGAGATTCAGGGTAGAGTCACCCCCATGATCGAAATAGGAACTGGATTTAATGTCGAGTTGAGTGGACGAGAAAATATCTATTTGAATGGCGCAATCCTAGGTTATTCTCAGACGGAAATGCGTAAGCGTGAAAAAGATATCATAGCATTTTCAGAGCTTGAGGAATTTATCAATTTGCCTGTGAAATATTATTCGACTGGTATGTATGGACGTCTGGCTTTTTCCATTGCCACGATGACTGAACCAGAAATTTTATTGGTGGATGAGATATTTTCTGCCGGCGATGCGAGATTTGTCGCAAAAGGCTCACAAAGAATGTTAGAAATGTTTGAAAACTCGCGCTTGGTGTTGTTTGTCTCGCACAACCTAGACCAAGTTCGCAGGCTATGTAATCAGGTAATCGTCCTCAATAAAGGAGAACTGATCAATCGTGGCGAAACTGAAGAAATGATTCAATTCTATATGAATACAATCGTTACGAAGAAGTAAGTATTGCAAACAGCTCAAAATCGTCTGCAACTACAGGAGTTGATCCTTTGACTTACCCATTCTCTAAACTCTTATTTGATCAGATCATCCTACGCCGGCCGGACAGCCCTCAATCGCCATTGGTTTCGGTGATTATGCCCACGTATAAGATTCGCGGTCAGATGAACCGCAGAGCAATCGATAGTGTGCTTGGGCAGACTTTCACAGACTACGAATTTATTATTGTTGACGACGGATCAATGGAAGGCCTATTTGATATTCTTAAAGAATACCAAGATAAAGATTCCCGAATTGTATTGATTCGTCATGAAATCAACAGCGGTCTTCCAGCAGCGCGACAAAATGAAGCCATTCTCATGGCTCGCGGAAAATACATCGCATATATGTTTGAGGATGACTTTTGGTTTCCAACTGCGTTGGAAACGCTTGTAGATGTCGCGGAAAAAGCTGGTGAGGAATGCGTAGTGTATGGGGAGGCTGAATTCTTTCGACATGACCGCGTTTCTGCTGGTGTGTCTTCGTTAGGCGCATGGGATTTTGATTACAGTCAACTCAAACACGGTAATCAAATGGCAGTTTGCGCAATGTTGCATCAGCGATCGATCCTAGATATTGTTGGATTGCACGATCCGCATATCTTGATGCGTCGCTTAAGCGACTATGATTTATGGTTGAGGATTGGCAAACGTTTCCCATTCATTCGCGTGAAGAAAGTGATCGCCAGGGTTGAATCGCAAACACAGTACTCCCTGGGAATGTCGATCGATCAAGATGTCTTGTTAAGCTTCCGGCATATGAGCACAGATCGAAACACCCGTCTTCTCCCGCAAAATATTGATCGATTTGACGTGGAGGAACTGGCATTCTCAACCAGGAGTGAAGATGCTTACCGCATAAGGGAACACTACTTGATTCCTTTCTGGGTGCAGCATCCGCGTTTGTTAACGCCAAGCGAACAGAAGCTTAAGCTGGCAAATCGGATTGCTCCGAATCGAGTGCTGGTGACAAAATCGAGCTATGCAACTTCGATCGATGTGAATATTGGAAATTATTCTCAAATCATACCTCCAGAGGTCTTTTCTCAAGTTTTTTTTCCTGAGCAAGATATCAATATCTTAAATCCTGATAATTTTGATACCATCGTTTATTTTAAGACAGTAGATCAAGCCTCCTTGCTGATGCAAGAAAAAGCTCGCCAGGATGCTAAAACCAATATCTACTTACTAGATGACAATCTACTTAAAACCGGCACTGGATATATGGCGGAGGAATTCCATTATCTGAGTCCAGGTACCACACGATATAAAAATCTAGAGTGGTCTTTACGATCTGTGGATTTTGTTATGACGTATGCGGATAAAACGATTGAAGATGTTCGACCTTATAATCCGCGCATGGTTAAGATGAAAACAAACATTCAGGAGCGGTTTGTTCGTCCATCCACTCCGCTACCAGGAGGTAAATCCACACAACGCAGATTGAGGTACGGATTATTCACAGGCTCGATCCGTCGTAAAGAGTTGCAAGAGATTTGGCCCCAACTACAGCGTTTCTTTGCCGAACGCAAGAATGAGGTTGAATTTCATGTTTGGGGTATTGATCCGGCTGAGTTTGGACCAATTGCAGCCCCTATGTATATTCGCCCATTTGAAAATTCGTACGAGAAATATCTAACTGCATTGGTGAATGAAAAGTTTGACTTCATGATTTCGCCAATCTTTGATGATCACGAAGCAAAAATGAGCAAGACACCAATTAAGTATCTCGAAGGAACGGCTTCAGGCGCAGTTGGCATCTTTTCCGATGCGGTTATTTACAAAGACATCGAAGATGGTGTAACCGGCATCAAAACAGAAAATGAAGGTTGGCTGGAAGCATTAGAGCGATCTTTTGCTTTATCGGATGAATTACGAGCGCAAATGCATGCTTCAGCCAAGGCGCATATTCTACGTGAATATACAACAGAGAGTCAGGTTTTAGACTTCCTTGCGGCGTTTGAGGCTGCTGAGCTCCATCAGAAGTTGAATTCGATTGATTCTCCTGACGGGAAGGCAAAGATTGCCTATTTCTTCCACGAGTCTGTAATGGGGGGGGCAACGCAGCATCTAGTGAAGCATGCTCTCATTGCGCGAGATTTCGGATTTGAACCGATTTTATGCTTTCCAACCCGGCGTGTGCTGCGGGATGAAATGCGGGAATGGTTGGACAGGCAGAGGGTTGAATATGTCCAGTTGGAATATATCGACTGTGACTGGGTGAATTATGTAACTCCCGAGGGGTTGGTCCGCGCCGATCAGATTGCCCAGTGGTTGAAAGAAAGAAATATTGGCATGGTTCATATGATCACCCACGCGTCTGATGTGATGGAAGCTGCTAAAATATCTAACATTCCTCTTATGTTGTCGTTACACCAGTATTTTGAAGCTCCTGAGGATAATCAACAAGCAACGGGGGTGGTCCAGAGACCGTATGTAAGCGCAATCCATTCTTCTAGCTTAAGATACGCGTGGCAATGGAGTGAGGTCATTGAACGTCCAGCCTATTGTATTCGAGCTCCTATTGAAGAAAAATATTTTTCGGAATTTCCTGAAAGAGTAAATAGGCAGCCTGGTGATATTCCCACAGTCCTGGTTTCAGGAACATTACAGCCTCGGAAGCGGCAGCTTGAGACGATTCAATCTATCGGCTTGTTACTGAAGCGTGGTATTCGCGTGAAATTGGTCTTGTTGGGGTATGATACGCTACGAGAAGAGTACACTAACTTGTGCCGTAAGGAAATCACAGCGCTTGGGTTGGAAGAACTGGTGGAAATCACCGGATTTAAGTCGGATCCAAAAGAGTTTTATTTACAATCAGATTTCTTGTTGTGCCCAAGCGACTTAGAGTCGATGCCCCAAACAATACTTAAATCGATGGCATCGGGGGTAAAAGTAATTTCTACGCCAGTAGGGGGCGTGCGCGAGTTGATATTAGATGGGTTCTCGGGGGTCCTCACTAATGGATTTGAGCCGTCCGACTTGGCTGACGCGATTGAACGGGCTATTAAGATTTCTCCAGAACATTGGCGAACGATGCTTGAGAATGCGCATCTGACCGCGAAAATGTCTTGCTCGGAAGAAGTTGTTCGGTATGAACTTCTCAAGTTCTATAATGTGGGGTGCGATGAAGCTCAAAAGAATAGCGTAGTGGGAAGAGAGCGAACCCGTCGAAAGCGGCATTTGTTTTACTTGTTGCAGCCTTCCTGGCGAGGTGGGGTTGAAGACGCTAGAGCCAGGAGGCTTAGTTTATTTGGCTTACAATACCATTTTCGGGTGCCCTATGACCGCTGGAACGGGTTAACGATTACGCTGGGTACCTATATGCAGCGATATAAAGGAAAAGTACGAGTTACTATTCGGCGAAAAGACAAGCCATTAGTAGCTTTGCGAGTTATTGATCTGGAGGGTGAACAGATCGTTGATAATGGGCCTTGTGGTATTTACTTTGAACCTGTGGATGCGATTGCAGGTAAGGAAGTTTCAGTAACCATTCAGGCAGTGTCCCTAAAACCGCTTCCGAAAATTGCGGTTTATGAAGCGGAGCGAGGCACGTTGAAAACATCGCGTTGGTTGACGCCCATCAATTTTCGGGGTGGGAGGCTTTTAGGGAACTTAATCTTCTTGCCTCCTGATGAAGAAGAGTAAGAATTATCGCAAATATAAGGAAATGTTGTGAACTCGCTTGTGAGAATATTAGCTGTATTACCAGATTATTCGCCAACAGCGATGATCTATACGGTTCGGCCTTTGCTTAATTTAGCTCGACAAAGTCTTGTTGAATTCCGTGTTGTATTAGAGAAAAAGGTCACCGCAGTCGATGTTCGTTGGGCTGACCTTGTTGTGCTTGTTCGGAATGCCGGTGCCAGAACCGCTTACGTTTTGGAAGAAGCGCGAGCCTGTAATATCACTACGATATATGATCTGGACGACAATTTGTGGGAGATTCCACCTGATAGTCCTTCCCGAAAGCGGCATTCTCCAGAGCAGATGCGCCGCCGCGAGTTGTATCTGGCGGTGGTTGACTTGGTGAAAGTCTATAACCCGATTGTGGGCGAGGTTGTTGGTAGAAATTTCAATTCTTCCATTTATCTCGCATTGGCTGGAATTGATGCCAACTTTGCAAATCCAAGTTTACCGCACTGTAATGACAAGAAGATCCGAATCGTCTACGCAACAAATCGTGGAGCGAGTGATCCACTGTGGCGTTTGATCGAAAGCGACCTGCATAAAGTTTTGGTTGAGCGAGGACCTGGGGTTGAATTGACTGTATGGCAAGAAGCACCAGAATTGTTGTCGGATTTGAAGAATGTTAGGGTACTTCCCGCTGAGATGGACTATGAAGCATACATGCAGCATTTGACATCGGAAGGGTATGATATTGGGCTTGCGCCGCTATTTGACACGGTTTTTTATAATTCGAAGACAAATACCAAATTTCGCGATTATGGTATTGGGCGTATAGCTGGAATATATTCGAACACACCAGTGTATGCAGATGTGAAGGATGGCGTCACGGGGCTAATTGTGGGTGATTCGCCAGGTGATTGGTACCAGGGAATATCCAGGTTAGCGGATGACAATAATCTGCGTAAGGCGATTCAGGGAGCCGCTTTTCGGTTCGTTTCTGAGAACTACTCGCAAGAAAAAATGGAAGCGCAGTGGATGGATGTGCTTTCCCTCTTGAAATTGTCAGATCGAGCGAAGATAGCGAGTAGGGATCAGTCGGGCAATCGTGTTAGGAAGTCGCAGGTGTCCTCCTCTTTTGAGTCAATCAATGGAAAGATAATTCGACTCGAAGGCTTTGATGAAGAAGTGCTCGGAATTGACCCATCAGAAAATACTTTTCCTAGACGATTCGGCTTATTCGGCTTGACATATCGCCTGAGAATTTCAAAGAAGAATTGGGACTCTTTGACAGTCAGGTTCGGGACTTATCAGCATACTTTTCGAGGAAAGGTTGAAGTGAACATTCGAGAAGGTGGATTATTTAAGAGTGTATTACGATCTCTATCCATTGAAGGAAGTATGATCCAGGATAATGGATTCTTAGCATTGCATTTCCCCCCCATAGAATCTTTGTCTGGGAAAGAAGCGATTGTTCACTTTCGTGCCCGTGGAGAAGGTATCTTGCCTTTGTTGGCGTTGTACGAACTCGGAGAAGTAAAATTGACTATGAGTAAACTGGATTACATTGATTGGCATGGCGGGCAATTAAACTGTTCTTTGGGATTCTCTTCGCCCGAAGAGAAGGAAGCAGAATAGATTGAATACAACTGGCGTATTGGTCTTAAGCGAGGTGCGTGGAGATACACGGCGGTATCGCGCATTGCATTTGGTAGAGCAGTTTCAGTTGTTAGGTGTGCCGTGTGAATTCGTGCACATGGCCGATTTGCGTTTTTGGACAAAAGTTGACCGCCCGTGGGATGCCGTCATATTTCATCGGGTAGCATACGGAAAACATGTTGATCGCTTATTGGCGCGGTTGAATCGCTATAAAGTTCCCATTTTTTCGGATTTTGATGATCTGATATTTGAACCAGAAGCTTTTAAATTTATTGACAGCCCTGATTTTAATGACCCGACCCGGACGAGGTTATATATCGAGAATATGGAAAATATTCGCCGGATGTTGGAAGCAAGTGATGGGGTCATTGCTTCTACAAATTTTCTGACGGATAGGATTTCCGATTTAGGTAAACAGGTGTCTGTTCATCGAAATGCTTTCAGTTTAGAAATGTTGGCGCATTCTGAGGCCGCAAGGAGAAATAAACCGATCACTTCAAATCGAATAGTGATCGGTTATGCTAGCGGGACACTGACCCACAACCGTGATTTCGACTTGGTCAGGCCAGCCTTGCAAGAGGTTATGCGTCGCAACCCACATGTTGTACTTAGACTAGTGGGGCCGTTGGACCCCGGGATAGGCTGGGAAGGTCTGGAGAACCGTATCGAGCGCACGAAGTTGGTGCCCTGGCGCAAGCTGCCAGAAATTTTGGCGGGCTTTGACATCAACCTGGCCCCGTTGGTGATGGATAATCCCTTCGCCCAGTCGAAGAGCGAGATTAAGTTTATGGAAGCCGCGATGGTCGAAACAGCGACCATCGCTAGCGCAACAGACGCATTCAAGTATGCGATCCGCGAGGGGGAAACGGGTTTTCTAATTGAGAAGACAGACGACTGGGAACCTGCGCTGCAGAGACTTGTAGACGACATGCCTTTGTGCGTTAAGATTGGTACTCAAGCGTGGATGGCGGTCGAAAAAGAATACCACCCCGTAAGGCGATCCTTGCAACTATCCCTTGTGATTGATCAGTTATTCAAAAACTGTTATGGGAGATCCTTCTGGAAAATGGAAATGCCCAGAGAAAGCCAAGTGAGGGCCCGTTCGTTGTCTAAACAGCAAGAAGGGAATTGGCTGCCAGTCGGGTACGAAAAAGACCCTACAGTTTTTCATTTAGGATTTTACTCTTTGCGTCGCAAGGGACTGTGGGTGTTACTAAAACAGGTCTGGATTTACTTCCGGCGGCTGGTCGCTCCGGTTTTCCCGTTCAAACAAGGTTGACATGGCCTTTCCCGATCTTTCCATCTGCATCGTCTCTCACAACACCCGCGACCTGCTGCGCGATTGTTTGCGCTCGCTGCCTGAGGCCTGCTCTGGGCTGGACTGGGAAGTGATTGTGGCGGACAACGGCTCGCAGGATGGTTCGGTGTCCATGCTGCGCGAAGAATTCCCCCA
>CAZMMI010000010.1:37119-39171 GCA_964567255.1 uncultured Anaerolinea sp. | reverse complement strand
GTCGGGACGGGCGGAGACGGCTCGAACAGCTTCAACATCTCCACCACCGCGGCCTTTGTGATTGCCGGGAGCGGGCGCAAGGTGGCCAAGCACGGCAACCGGGCGGCTTCGTCACGCTGCGGGGCCGCCGATGTGCTGGCGGCGTTGGGGGTCAACATTGACCTGTCGCCCGAGCAGGTGGCTGCCTGCATGGAAGAAGTGGGTATCGGCTTCCTGTTTGCCCCGCGCTTCCACCCGGCTATGAAGCACGCCATCGGTCCGCGCCGCGAACTGGGCCAGCGCACCATCTTCAATCTGTTGGGCCCGCTGACCAACCCGGCTGGGGCCAACCACTCGCTGATCGGCGTCTACGACCCGGCCCTGACCCAACCCATTGCCGAGGTGCTGGGCGGTTTGGGCATGCAAGCCGCTTATGTGGTGCACGGCTCGGGCGGACTGGACGAATTGACCACCGCCGGGCCGAATCGCATCAGCCGGTTGGCGGACGGCAAGGTGGACACGTTCGCGCTGGATGCCGCCGATTACGGCTTGCGGGCCGCTTCGGCGGATGACCTGCGGGGCGGGGAACCGGCCGAGAATGCCGGTCTGCTGCGGGCGATTCTGAGCGGCGAAGACCGCGGTCCGCGCCGCGACGTGGTGCTGCTCAACGCGGCTGCCGCGCTGGCCACCGAACACGGCGACCTGGGCGCTGGACTGGAAGAAGCCGAGAAGTCCCTGAATAGCTGCGCCGCCCTGGAAAAGCTGAATGACATGGTGCGCTTCACCCAGCGGTATGTGCAATGAACGTCCTGGCTGAGATTTTTGCCCACAAGCGGGTCGAAGTGGCCGAGCAGCAGGCAAAGGCGCCGCTACTCGAGGTGCGCACCGCCGCCGAAGCGGCCCAGCCCGCGCTGGACTTTGTAGCCGCGCTGCGCCGCCCGCCGGAGGCCAAACCGAGGCTGATTGCGGAGATCAAGCGCGCCTCGCCCTCGCGGGGGCTGCTGGCCCCCATCCCCGACCCGACCGCGCTGGCGCAGGTGTATATGGACAACGGCGCGGCGGCCATCAGCGTGCTGACCGACCAACGTTACTTTCAGGGCAACCTGGACGATTTGCGGGCCGTGAGTGGGATGAAGCAGCGCGTGCCCCTGCTGCGCAAGGACTTCCTGTGCGACCCCTACCAGGTGTATCAAGCCCGCGCCGCCGGAGCCGATGCCGTGCTGCTGATCGCCGCCAGCCTGGACGAAGCCGAACTGCGCGACCTGCATGTGCTGGCGAGCGAGTTGGGCCTGGCTGCGCTGGTGGAAGTGCACGATGAAGCCGAGCTGGACAAGGCCTTTTCGGCCTGCAACCCAGGGCTGGTGGGGGTGAACAACCGCAATCTGCGCGACTTCAGCGTGCGCCTGGAGACCACCCTGGCCCTGCGCGCGCGGGTACCCTACGGCGTGTGCATGGTGGCGGAATCGGGCATCCACAGCGCGGCGGACGTGGAACGGCTGCGCGAGGCGGGCGTGGACGCCATCCTGGTGGGCGAGGCGCTGGTGACGGCGCCCGACCCGGCGGCCAAAGTGCGGAGCCTGGCGCGATGATCGTCAAGATTTGCGGGATCACCACGCTGGGCGACGCGCTAGCCTGCATCGAGGCCGGGGCGGATTGGCTGGGCTTCAACTTTTACCCGCCCAGCCCGCGTTATCTCACCCCGACGGCCTGCGTGGAGATCACCGCGGCGCTGCGGCGGAGCCATCCCGGAGTCAAGCTGGTGGGGGTGTTCGTGGATGCGCCCATTCAGGAGGTCACTGCCATTCTCGACGGATGCAGACTGCACCTGGCGCAATTGTGCGGGCACGAGCCGCCCGAGCACCTGGCGAAGCTGGGCGAACGAGCCTTCAAGGCGCTGCGCCCAACGGATGCGGCTGCGCTGGAGGCAGATTTGGCTACTTATCCGGCCCGCGACGAGGCCCCGGCCTGGTTGATCGACGCTTATCGGCCCGGCCAATATGGCGGGACGGGGCACACCGCGGATTGGAGTCTGGCGGCAGAGCTGGCGCAGCGCGCGCCGATCTTCCTGGCGGG
>CAZMMI010000010.1:34893-37019 GCA_964567255.1 uncultured Anaerolinea sp. | reverse complement strand
ATCCCGGCGGTGACGGAGTTGGAGCGCGCTTATCTGGAGGCGCGGGCCGACCCGGCTTTCCAGCGCGAGCTGGATCACCTGCTGGCGACCTACGTGGGGCGGCCCACCCCGCTGACTTTTGCGGGGCGGCTAACCGCCGAGCTGGGCGGCGCGCAGATTTACCTCAAGCGCGAGGATTTGGCCCACACCGGGGCGCACAAGATCAACAACGCCCTGGGGCAGGCCTTGCTGGCGCAGCGCATGGGCAAGCGCCGCGTCATCGCCGAGACGGGGGCCGGGCAGCACGGCGTGGCCAGCGCCACGGTGGCGGCCCTGCTGGGCATGGAGTGCATCGTCTACATGGGCACGGTGGACATTGCCCGCCAGCAACCTAACGTGCAACGCATGAAGCTGCTGGGGGCCGAGGTGCGCCCGGTGGAATCGGGCAGCCGCACCCTCAAGGATGCGGTCAACGAGGCCATCCGCGACTGGGTCACCAACGTGCGCGACACCTACTACCTGCTGGGTTCGGCCCTCGGGCCGCATCCCTACCCGACCATGGTGCGCGACTTCCAGGCCGTGATCGGGCGCGAGGCGCGGGCGCAAATCCTGGCCCAGGCCGGGCGGCTGCCGGATGAGTGCATTGCCTGCGTGGGGGGCGGATCCAACGCCATCGGCCTGTTCGACGCCTTCCGCGACGATGAAAACGTGGCCCTGGTGGGCGTGGAGGCGGGCGGCGCCGGCCTGGACACCGGGCGGCACGCGGCGCGCTTTAGCGACCCCAAGCTGGGCCGCCCGGGCGTCCTGCACGGCGCGTACACTTACGTGCTGCAAACCGCCGATGGGCAGGTGGCCGACACCCATTCCATTTCCGCCGGGCTGGATTACGCCGCGGTGGGACCCGAGCACGCCCTGCTGCACGACACCGAGCGGGCCGTCTACACCACCGCCGATGACCGCCAGGCGTTGGCGGCCTTCCAGCAGTTGGCCCGGCTCGAAGGCATCCTCCCGGCGTTAGAATCCTCGCACGCGGTGGCCGAGGCCGCGCGGCTGGCCCCTCTGCTGGGGCGGGATAAGATTTTGCTGGTCAACCTGTCTGGGCGGGGCGATAAAGACCTGGACAGCGTCCTGAAAGCCCTCAAGGAGCAAGCATGAACGGCATCGAACACATTCAATCCGCGTTTGCGACTGCGCGCGCCGAAAAGCGCGCCGCGTTAATGCCCTATTGCACCCTGGGCTACCCCAGCCGCGCAGCGACGCTGGACGTGCTGGAGGCAGTGGCCCGGGCGGGAGCCGACTTGATCGAGCTGGGCGTACCCTTCTCCGACCCGTTGGCCGACGGGCCCACCATTCAACGATCTACGCAGGTGGCGCTGGAACAGGGCATGAGCGTGGCGGGATGCCTGGAGATCACCCAGCAGTTGCGCGGTCGCGGGGTGACGCAGCCGCTGATGCTGATGGGGTACGTCAACCCGCTGCTGGCTTACGGCCTGGAGCGCTTCTGCCAGGATGCGCAGGCTGCCGGGGCCGACGGGCTGATCATCCCCGACCTGCCGCCCGAGGAAGCCGGGGAGCTGGCGGCGGCCTGCCGGGAACATGGGCTGGCCTTGATCTACCTGCTTTCGCCCGCCTCGCCCGCCGAGCGCATTGCCACAGTGGTCGCGCAAGCCAGCGGGTTCCTGTATTTGGTCTCACTGACCGGGGTCACGGGGGCACGTTCCAGCCTGCCGCCCGAGCTGCCTGCCTTTGTCGAGCGGGTGCGCGAGGCGGCGCCCGGCCTGCCGCTGGCGGTGGGGTTCGGCATCGCCACGCCGGAGCATGCCCGCCAGGTGGGGCAGTTGGCCGACGGGGTCATCGTCGGTTCGGCGCTGGTGGATGCCATCGGTAAATCCGCGGACCCGGTGCAGGCGGCGGGGGAGTTTGTGGCGGCGCTGCGGGAGGGGATGGAAGAGGGGGAACTATCCGCGAATGGACACGAATGAACAGAAAGCGGACAGCGAAAAAACGCATAGCGTTTTCTTGAATCCACCTTGACGGAAGGGCGGTTAAGCGGTATATTTGGTGACTGCTCGCCCTTGTAGCTCAATTGGATAGAGCGTTTGCTTGCGGAGCAAAAGGCTAGAGATTCGAGTTCTCTCAGGGGCACA
>CAZMMI010000010.1:18573-34793 GCA_964567255.1 uncultured Anaerolinea sp. | reverse complement strand
AGAGCGTTTGCTTGCGGAGCAAAAGGCTAGAGATTCGAGTTCTCTCAGGGGCACAAAAAAGCTGATAGCCATAAGCCATCAGCTTTTAGCTTTAAACCAGAAGAGCTTGGGCAGCCTTCCTCGCAGGGACTGTAAGGCTAGAGATCCCCTTCCGGGGACGATGTTCGAGTTCTCTCAGGGGCACAGAAGAAAGCTGACAGTTATAAGCGGCACCCCTCCGGGTGCGCCGAAGCGGCGTCAGCTTTTAGCTTTGAAACCAGAGCTTTGTGGGTCAACTTGAGCGAGGTACTTTTTCGTTTTAATGCGCTAACCTTCCAGTGAAAATCAACATCCCTGATCACTTACCTAAAATCCTCTTCCAGTCTTCTTTAGTATAGCCATCAACTGCCTTTTCGACGATTAACCCCACTATACCTGCATATTCGGGGTGTACGAAGAGCGGATACAATTTCGGCCACGGATACTTGTCCATCATCTTCAGCGCTTCTTCAAAGGTCGTAACGACTCCGGACTCTTTGTACAACTCATTGCTAGCAAATTCTTCAAAATCGGCCATCACGGTTTCATTTATAACGCAGACGTATCGCCAGGTTTGATCGGTGTGTTTGAAGCGGGCAATATACATTGATCCCCCTTCTGCCCCCACTTCTAACAGAATTTCTCTGCCTATTGAATCATGTTTCGGCTGCTCGTGTTCCATGTTTCCTCCATCATTTCATCCATAATGATACACAGAGAGGTTCAGCCCATATTCTTCAGTAGATCGTTGACACCTCCCTTTTCCTGTCTGATAGCTGACAGCTTATAGCTTTCTTAACCCAATCACCATTCTGGCCCCCTGGCCTTTGCCCGCCGATTCGGCGGCAATCGTGCCACCTTGGGCGGTGACGAGCGCTTTGCAAATGGCCAGCCCCAGGCCCAAATTGCCTTTGGCCCCGCGGGCTTTGTCGGCGCGGAAGAAACGATCGAAGACGTAAGGCAAATCTTCTGGGTCGATGCCCGCGCCATTGTCGCCGACTGCAAGTTGCACCTGCTCACCTTGCTGCGCCGCGCTCAGGCGAATTTCGCCGCCCTGGGACGTGTAACGCAAGGCGTTTTCTACCAGGTTCTTCAAGACCTGCATCATGCGGCCTTCATCCACCGACACAGCCGGGATGTTTTGCGGCGCATCCAGCACCAGGGTCACACCCTGGCGGGCGGCGATGGGTTCGTAGACCTGGAAGATGCGCTCCAGCAGGGCCGCGGGCTGCACGGGCTGCAATTGAATATCCAGCCCGCCGGACTCGACCTGTGAGAGGGTCGACAAGTCGCTGACCAGCCGGCGCAGGTGCTCGATCTCGGTTTTGATGATCTCGATGCGCTGCGGGGTCAGGCCGACTTCGCCCTCTTCGAGCATCTCCATGTAGCCCGAAAGGATCTGCAAGGGCGTGCTCAAATCGTGGGTGATATCGGCGGTCATGCGCTTGCGCTGCTGGTCGGCCTCCACCAAATCGGCGCTCATCTGGTTAAAGGTTTCGGTGAGCTGCCCCAGTTCGTCCTTGGAAGTCACCGGCAACTGCTGCTCCAGTTCGCCGCGTGCCAGGGCCTGTGAAGCGGCCGTCAGGCGTTGGATGGGGCGCGAGAGACCCCGCGAAAGCACAAAACCCATCACCACCGCCGCCAGCACCCCCGCCAAAGCCGCCAACCCGATCGCCAGGGTGGTGCGCCGCAGGAACAACTCCTCTTCGGCACTGAGCTGGAATTGCATCTTTTTGTCCGGCAGGATCCAGGCCACCGTCTCTCCGTCCACTTCCACTTCTACCGCATCCTTGAGTTGTTCTTTCGGCACAATTTGGCCAATATCTCTGCCAGGGCCAGGGATCAAGATGTGATACTCGGCGTCCACCAGGCCGTCAATACCGCGAAAATTCCGGTAATCGGGGGGATTGTTTGGAAAACCGCTTTGGCCAGGCTCGGGGCGAAATGCACTTATCAGAACGTAATATTCAAAGAAACCGTCCATTGTGCCCGTGGATGTGTAGTACTCCTGGATCGACTCTTTCAGCCTTGCAGTCTGCTGCTCGGCCACCAGGTTCATCAGCGACTGTCCCGAGGTCAGGCGAATCAAGGCCGAGACCACCAACACGGTGATCAGCGCTACGGCCAGGTAGGAGATGATCAACTTGCGCTGCAGGGTGAACTTCATTCCGCCTCCATAAAGCGGTAGCCAATGCCGAATACGGTTTCAATATACTTCGGCTGGTTGAGGTCGTCACCCAGCTTCAATCGCAGGTTGCGGATGTGAATTTTCAAAGTTGCTTCCGAGCCGCTGTAGCCGTTTTCCATCAGGCGCATGCACAGACCAGCCCGCCGCACCACCTGACCCACCGACTGCATCAACATTTCCAGCAGTTGGAATTCGAGCGGGGTCAACTCGATGGACTGGCCGCCCTTGCGCAGTTCATGCTTGCCGCGATCCAGGGTCAGGTCGCCGATAGTCAGGCTCGACTCACCGGCTTCTTTGGCCGGCGAGCGGCGCAGAACGGCGCGCATGCGCACCAGCAGTTCGCGCAGGCGGAAAGGCTTGGTAATGTAGTCGTCTGCGCCCAGGTCAAAACCGCGGATGATGTCGGCTTCGGCCTGCTTGGCGGTGATCATGATCACCGGGACGCTCGACTCTTGCCTCAGGCGGCTGATGAACTGATAGCCGTCCATGGTGGGCATCATGATGTCCAGCAAAATCAGGTCGGGATTGGCGGCGCGGGTCACATCCAACGCCTCGCGCCCGTCCGAAGCGGTCAGCACTTCATAGTCCTGCCCGCCGAGGAAGTCGCTCAGCATGACCTGCACGTTGCGCGTGTCGTCTACAACCAATATTTTTCGAGTCATACCGATATTATAGCCAATCCCGACCTGTAATTTTTGTTCCATTTCGTACACTTCCAGAATTAATGTAATTCGTGGAGATCTCTCTCGTTTCTAACTCTCCAGCCGGTCACGGGCCTCGCGGCTCATCACCACCAGATCGTTGTCCGCGCCGCCGGACCAATGCTCGCCGGCCCCGTTATGGTAATGTATGCGCAGGTCGGCCGTATCGTGCAGGAAGTCCACCTTGCCAATCTCCACACGCTTGATTTTCAACCCCGTGCGCTGCTCCAGGTCGGCGATCATTTCGGCGCGGCGCTCCGGCTGGATCAACTCGATCTTTTCATAGATCACGCGCTTTGAAGCCTCGTAATGGAAACCCCATTCCTTCTCCAACACCCACATGATCAACAGGATGGCGGCGTTGGCAGCAATCAACTGGGGCCAGACCGAGTCTGTGCCCGCCGCCGAGTTCATCACCGGCAGTGCGACGATGATAAACAGATACGTCATCTCGCGCACCGGGATAGGATCGGTGCGGTAGCGCAGGATGGAGAAGATGGCAAATAAGCCAAAGCCCACCCCAACGCCGATGGACACACTGGTCATAAAGCTCAACACAAAGTAGATGACCGTGTTGAAGGCCAAAAAGGTAAACACGTAGCGCTTGTCGTGCGTGGAAGGGTAGTAGATAAAACGCACCAGCACCAGCGCCACCAAGAAATTAAAGCCAAAACTCAATAAGAACATCGCTAAATCACTCATGTCACATCCCTCGGGTCATTTTTTCGATCCACAATAACTTTGGTTTCAAAGCGTTTTTCTTAACGTTGTCGTACAGTAAAGAAACACCCATCACGTATTTGCTAATGCCGCGCGGCTGGATGCGCTGCTCGCGCATCTCTACCAGGAAAGGCGAGCAACAGCCTGTCGCCGACTTCTTCACCTCGGCAATCACCAGACCGCCCAGGCAAGCCTTCCGGCTGCCCTGAGCGAATTCCACGCCCACATCCAGCGTCACCCGTTCGCACATCTGCCGGTTGACCAGCGTGATGCGCGTAAAAGAGTTCCACAGCTTGGGTTCCAAGGCATGGCTGTCGTAAGGAAAGACTCCGCTCAACCAGGATTCGGCGTCCAGAGTCATCTCAAACACCGGCTCGGGGGTGAAAATGCGCTGCTTGATGGTGCGGCCTTTGCAGGTTTTGTGCTTCACTTCCAGAAAGGCCTCGCTCGAGTCGGTGTACTCGCGGGTGCGCACCTTGTAACGGTCGGCGCGTCCATTGACGTGCAGGCGGTACAGGTCGAAGTCCGGGGTATCAAAGTACAGGGTGCGGTAGTGGTTCAAGCGCTGGTCGTTGACCGACAAAACGCGGTAATCTTGTTGTACCGCCGCCAGCGCATCCAGCAGTTGCCGGTTGGTGAGCACAAATTTTGTATCGATACGATTGAGCAGCGCTACCGCGTCCATCTCTTTCAAGGTGATCGGTGTAAACTTTTGAACCAGCGCCGCCAACCCCGCAGGCAGGCTTTGAGGGGCCGTCATGAGTTGAACCGGGGCAGGTTCTTGCGGAAGGGTGTTCGGCCAGGGGGTATAACTCATCTCGTTTCTCCTTATTTACGGTCTGCGCGAGCCGCCGCCGGGACCGCCGCGCATCCCGCCGCCCATGCCGCCCGTTCCGACCGTGGTCACTACGCTGTCCACCGTGAAGCTGGAATATTCGCTGCCGTCCAGAAGAATGGTGTATGCCTGCCCGCTGGCGAGGTCAGGCGAAGAGAAAACCAGCGACTGGAACTGCTTGGTGGGTACAAAGGTGAGGAGGTCTTCGCCAGCGCTGTTTTTAATACTCACCAGCGTGCCGCCCGGCTGCGCACCGTTGAAGAAGATGGCGACCGAATATTGGCTGGAATTTGTCCCCGGCGCCTGGGCCATGCCCGCGCTGCCCGCGGCGGCAAAGAACCCGCCCGTCAGGTTGAACCCGGCATCATAATCCAGGGCTCCGTTGCCGTCATTGGTGGGCCCGTTGACCAGCACCACGCCACCGGTCATCTCAATGGCCCCGTTGACGTCCAGTCCGTCGCCGACCGCGTCCACCAGGATGGTACCGCCGTGGATGTATAAGTAGTAACCGTTCGCGGATGCCGCGCCGAACATATCCTGCCCAGGCTGACCGCCGCCAGGGCGCATGCCCATGCCGGAGCCGTCCACGCCACCAGCCACGTTGATGCCATCGTCGCTGGCGTTGACCCAAATATCTCCGGCGTTGAGGGTGATCAAAGCGCTTTCCAGCCCTTCGTAGGACTCGCTGATTTCGATGGAGCCGCCGTTGATTTCCAGGCTGGTGTTGGCATGCATACCGTCGTCACCGGTCGCCAGCGTGAAGGTCCCGCCGTTGACCACAATGTTCCCGTTGGCATTGAGGGCATCATCCGCCGCGTTGATGGTAAAGGCCCCGCCGTCGATGTTGATGTTGGCTCCCGCGCTGATGCCTTTCATCGAGGTGTCGGCACTGGCATAACCGACGCTGCCGCCGCCAGCCGTCAAAGACAGAACTCCATCGGTGATGATCACATCCGTTTCTGCCTGGAGGGCGTTTCCGCCCGCGTTGACGGTGACCGCCCCACCGGAAATGTCGATGTAGCCCAGGGTGGCGTCCTCGGCGTTATCGGCTTTCAAACCGTCGCCTTGCGCCTCCACGCTCAGGTTGCCGCCTTCCACCACCAGGTAATCCTTGCCGCGAATGCCGTCATCTACCGCCGCCACGGTGATGGCCCCGCCGGTGATGAGCAAGCCGTCCTTGCTGGCGATACCGTCGTTATAATTCCCGGTCACGGTCAATGCGCCGTTCCCGGCAACGGTCAGATCGGCCGTGCTGAACAGGGCGGCATTGGGCTCATCCACTTCAGTGCTAGCAAACGTGTAGCTGGCGCCATCAGCGATGAAATTCTGCATGCCGTCCGCCAGGAGTATGACCACTTCTTCAGCCTTCTCAATATATAACGGGCTGCTGGTCGTGCTGCGCAAGTCGACCCCATTCAATACCAGCCGGACAACCGCTTCGGATTCGGTATTGACAATTATCTGCCCGTCCGTCAGGGAACCGCTCAGGCTGTAGGCGCCTGCCGCAATGATGGTGGCTGTATTATCATTCACGATCACGCCTTCGCCGACGGTTGTGATCGAATCGCCGTTGAGGGTGATGGTGACCATATCGGCTGGGTCGTAGGTGTAATCTGTCTCGTCGCCGTGGGGTTGGCCGTTCTCGGCTAGAGCGTCTTCCGCCGACTGGGAGCTTTCGACCACCGCTGTGGCAACGCTGCTTGGGCTGGCCGGGTCGGCCACGGCAGCGCTTTCCACCTGCTCCGATTCCAGTGGGGTGGCGGTACAAGCGGTTAATAACATTACAACCAATAGAAGCATTGCAAATGCTTTTTTCATTAAAATTCTCCAGTCATCAAAATAAGGGTGGACTGTTCCCAGTCCTGATTTCGTTTCCATTGTAGGAGGGTAAGCCACCGAACAGGTAAAGATCTGGTATACAATGGCAGGTAGCACTGCACCAAACCGTGATCTGCTGTGAATGGCGGGCTTCGTCCGCCCTAAAAAGGGGAATAGGGAGATTTTGTCGCACTTCGTGCGACAAAATCTCCCTGATGCCTTATTTCGGTTAGCTGTGGCGCTACCCAATGACAGTGACGATGGAAAAGCACTAAGATTGAAAGAATTTGCATTGACCAGAGAGGAGTTGTGATGAACACTCGCGCGCGAATTGTCACCCTTTGCCAGGCGCAGACGTACTTCCCCACCCAAGAGGAGAACCGCAAACACATGTTCGCCCAGTTGGACCTGGCCTTGAGGCAATCACCGGACCTGGTATGTTTGCCGGAGACTTTCAGCACGGCTGGGGTGGAAAGTAAATCAGTCTTTGAGGCGGCCGAACCGCTGGACGGGCCCACCCTCAGCGCCGCCGCCGAGCGGGCCCGCCGCCACCACGCCTATATCATCTGCCCGCTGTTCACCCGCCGCGGCGACCAATGCTTCAATTCCGCCGTGCTCCTCGACCGGCAGGGCGAAATCCTGGGCATGTACGACAAGAACCACCCGGTCACCTCCTCCCCCGATTACACGGTATTTGAGGCAGGCACTACTCCCGGCGGGTCCGCGCCGGTGTTCGACCTGGATTTTGGGCGCATCGGCATCCAAATCTGCTTCGACATCCAGTTCCCGCAAAATTGGGCTGAACTGGCCCGGCAGGGCGCGCGCATGGTTTTTTGGCCATCGGCTTACAACGGGGGCTTCCCTCTGCAAGCCTATGCCTGGCAGCACCACTATTACGTCATTTCGGCCTCGGCCCACTCCCGCTCGCGCATCATCGACCCCTGCGGAACGGTTTTGGAAGAAAGCGGCGGGCTGGTCAACCTGCTGTGCCGCGACATCAACCTGGACTACGCCGTGTGCCACTCCGACTTCAACTACAGCATCCCCGACCACATCCTGCAAGCCTATCCTGGACGGGTGATCGTTCGCGACCATACCGACGCCGGGCATTTCCTGGTAGAGCCGCTCGACCCCACGCTGACCATGGCCCGGCTGCAGGAAGAATTCGGCTTTGAAACGGCAGCCGAGTATATCCGCCGGCACCAGTCGGCCTATAAGCGCATCACCGCCGGGAAGGAACCGCTGCCGCAAAACGCGCGGCATGGTGAACGAGCAATGTACCAGAAATAGAATACCGAATTTGAGAGATGTGTGGCGCGAAGCGCCCACACATCTCTCAAATTCGAATCTTTTCATTTATACGTGAAGCAGCAAAGCAAAGGCTGATTAGCATCCTCTTAACTTGTATCGGAAAAATCTAGATTTATGTGGTATACTGCCGTTACTTACTTGGTGTATTCGGATCTAAAACTTCATCCATTGCCTATGTGAGTGAGCTGGGGTTGTCCCTGGCTCATTTTTTGCGCCTAAGGACTACTTGTGACTTTCGACCAATTTCAATTGCACCCGCAAATCCACGCGGGTATCGTATCTGCCGGTTATTCCATTCCGACTCCCATTCAATCTCAAACCATCCCTGCCATTTTGGAAGGGCGAGACGTGTTGGGCCTGGCCCAAACCGGCACCGGCAAAACAGCCGCCTTCGTGCTGCCCATTCTGCAGCGCCTGATGAAAGGCCCGCGCGGCAAACTGCGCGCCCTCATCGTTGCCCCCACCCGCGAACTGGCTGAACAAACCCATGTGGCCATCAGCCAATTGGGCCGCAAGACCGGCCTGCGCAGCCTGACCCTCTATGGTGGTGTCAGCACGCAGCCGCAAATCCGCGGTCTGCGCAGCGGCGCTGAAATCGCCGTGGCCTGCCCCGGTCGCCTGCTGGACCTGCACAACCAGCGCTTCGTCAACCTCTCCGGTATCGAAGTGGTGGTGCTAGATGAAGCCGACCACATGTTTGACATGGGCTTCCTCCCCGACATTCGCCGCATCATGGCGGCGGTGCCTGCCAACCGCCAGACCCTGCTGTTCTCGGCTACCATGCCCGCAGAAATCCGCGGACTGGCCAACGATTTCCTCACCAACCCTGTCAACGTGGAAGTGGGCATGTCCCAGCCCATCGAGACAGTCAGCCACGCCATGTACCCTATCGATCAGACCCGCAAGACCGACATGCTCCTCGAGCTGCTGCGCGAAACAGGGAACGGGCAGGTGCTGGTCTTCACCCGCACCAAGCACCGCGCCAAGCGCCTGGCCGAGCAACTGGTCAAGAGCGGCCTGTCGGCTACCTCGCTGCAGGGCAACCTGTCGCAGAACCGCCGCCAGGAGGCCATGGATCAATTCCGCTCCGGGCGAGTCAGAATTATGGTCGCTACGGATATCGCCGCCCGCGGCATCGACGTGTCTCAGATCACGCATGTGATTAACTTTGACATGCCCGACACCGCCGAAGCCTACACTCACCGCACCGGGCGCACTGGGCGCATGGAGCGCCTGGGCACAGCCCTCAGCCTGGTCACCTTTGAAGACATGGCTATGGTGCGCACCATTGAGCGCCTGCTCAAAGCACCGCTGGAGCGGAAGCACATGGAAGGCTTCGAGGTCAGCGCCCTCCCAACGACCTCCGCGCCTGCGCAGCCGATGCGCCAGAATCGTCCGCCGCAGAACCAGCCCCAGCGCCGCCCGCAGCAGCGCTTCCAACGCGCCGCCGCGCGGAGTTAATCTCGCACATTTTGAAGAGCTTTCACCCGCCGCTGAATAAAAACAGCGGCGGGCTTTTTTTGTACCCCTCGGCAGGTCTGCCGGGAGGGCAAACAATCCTTGCCCGCCAGGAAACTTTCCAGACGTCTCCACCCGGCCCGACTTAAAGACCCGCCGCTGTGAGGAGGGAACCATCCTGGGCTTGTATTCTACCGGGAACACTGCTATATTTCTCTCAGACATCCCCGGGGAGCGCTTTTATGACCGACCAGCCGCCGCGCCGCGTCCGGCGCAGCTTGCCTGACCTGTCCACACTTTACGATACGCCGGAGGAGCCTAAGGCCGCTCCTGCCGAAATCTCTGTCGACGCCCCCAGCGAGGAACCCGCCTCTCCCGAAACGCCCGCCCCGCGCCTGCAAGGCCGCGCCCGGCGCGGCTTGCCGGATATTTCCAAACTCTACGACTCCGTCGAACCGCAGAGCGCTGCCCAACCTGAGATTCACCTCAGCCCGCCGGTTGCACCCCTGCCTGGCACGCAACCTTCCGTCGAGGACGCCGATTCCGCGCCTCTGCGCTTGCCCCCTGAATTACAAGAATACCTGTCTCCTGATCTGTGGCGAAAGCTGACCGGCGGCACACCTCGCAGCGGGGTCCTGCTCAACGCTCTAGAACGCTTGCGCTCGCTGCTCTTCACCCTTTCCACTTACCTGCCCGGCGACCTGGTGCAGGAAAAGATGAATCGCCCCGTGCCCGGTCTGGTCAGCGGTAAAATGCTCAAGGGCTGCCTGATGTTCACCGACGTAAGCGGATTCACCGCTCTGTCCGAGCGGCTGGCCGGGTTGGGCTCCGAAGGCGCCGAGCGCCTGACCGGGCTGATCAACCGCTACTTCGCCGCCATGATCGAGATCCTGTCCTGGTCGGGCGGCACGCTGCTCAAGTTTGCCGGCGATGCCACCCTGGTGTACTTCCCCGAGCAGGAAGACGGCGCGCACACCCTTTGGGCAGCCCGTTGCGGCCGGCGCATGTTGCGCGCCATCGGCGAGTTTTCCAACATCCCCACTCCATTGGGGCCGGTCTCGCTCAGCATGAAGGTCGGTCTGGCCGCAGGCACCTTCCTGGCCGCCAGCATCGGCTCACCGAAGCGCATGGAATATGCACTGCTGGGGCAGGCCGTGACTCACACCATGCAAGCAGAGGGCAGCACCACCGCCGCCGGGCAGATCGTGGTCAACCCCGAGGCTGCCGCCCTGCTGCGTTCGGCATACGATTTAACCCAGCTCAAATCGGGCTTCTTCCTGCTCAAAGAAGGCCCCGACGCCGACCTGGACAGCTTTGAAATTCGGCCTGAAAAACGGCGCGCGCGCGGCGCCATGCCCTGGAGCGCCAGCCCGCAGGCCATCGCCGTGCAGATCGATGTGGCCCTGCGCCAGATTCAAGCGCTCACCCCTTATCTGGCCGCCGAACTGGTGGATCGCATTGTGGCCCACGCCGAACGGCGCCAGGCCCCCAGCGAGTACCGACCCACCACGGTCATGTTCTGCAATTTCACCGGGCCCGAAGCGCTGCTGGAGGCCTGGGGCGAGGCAGGAGCGTCGCGCGTCACCGGCCTGCTCAGCGCTTACTTCACCGACATCAACAACGTTATCACCCGCTTCGGCGGCATTGTCAGCCGCATTGACCCCTACAGCAAGGGCACCAAATTGCTGGCCCTCTTCGGCGCGCCCGTGGCCCACGAAGACGACCCCCAGCGGGCGGTGAGTGCGGCCCTGGCCATGAACGCCGAGCTGCAACTGCTCAACCAGCGCATGGCGCAAAAATTGGCCCGTCACCTGCCGCCCGACAGCCCTCTTGCGCTCATCGAACACCGCATCGGCATCACCCTTGGAGAAACCTTTGCCGGGCAGGCCGGTTCGTCCACCCGCCGCGAATACACCGTCATGGGCGACGAGGTCAACTTGGCGGCGCGCCTGATGAGCGCCGCCCGCATGGGCCAGGTGCTGGTCAGCGAACGAGTACTGGACAGTTGCGGCGAATACTTTGTGACCCGCCCGCTGCCTGCCGTGCGCCTGAAGGGCAAGAGCAAGCCGGTGAACATCTGGCAGGTGGACGGCCCCCGCGACGACACCCTGCTGGCGCGCATCACTGCCCGCGGCCCCTTAATTGGCCGGCAGGCCGAGTTGAACCACGCCCGGCAGGTGCTGGAGCGCGCCATGCAGGGGCAGGGCGGGCTGCTGGCGCTGCGCGGCCCCGCCGGCATGGGCAAATCTCACCTCGCCGATGCGCTCTTAGACGAGGCCATGCGTCAGGGCTGTCAAGTTCTGGCTTATCAGTGCCGGTCGTACCAGGCTCAGAGCATGGATTCTTGCTGGAGCGGGTTGGTGCGCTCGCTGGCTGGAATCACCTCCATCGACCATCCGCTCATTCAAAAAGACAAGTTGGAGCGAATCGCCGCCCAATACCATCTGCGCGCCGATGCCACCACTGCCCTGATCGACCTGCTTGACTTGCGCCTGGCCGAACTGCCCGCCGACCCAGAAACCGTTCCCACCGCGGAGAGCGGTGAGGAAAGCCTCTTCGACCTGGTCAAGCAGAAAAAAGCCAGCCGCCGCGCCAGCAGCCTGGAGCTTTTCAACCAACTGGGTGAGGTGGAAAGCGGTTTGTTTGAAGAAGGGCGCAGCCTTTCGGAGCGTGAAATCCGCCGCCGGCGCCGCGCCCTGGCAGCTTTGCTCGGCGCTGTGGCTGCCGCCACCCCCACCGTGGTGTTCTTCGAAGACGCCCACTGGATGGACTCCTCCTCCCGCAAGCATCTCCTGGCCTTGAGCGAAGAACTTTCCAACCAGCCGTTGCTATTTCTAACGGCCTGCCGCCCCCAGGAAGACCAGCCCGAGCCGCCCGAGGCTATCTCACTCAAGCCTTTTAATGCCACCGACACCACCAGCGCCGTAGCAGCCATCCTGGTGGGAGGGTTGGGCGAGATTATCCACGAGCAGAGCGGCGGCAATCCTCTCTTTGTCGAGCAGATCAGCCGCTGGATTCAACGCACCTACAAGATCAGCGTAGACGAGCTAAAAACCGTCTTACAGTCTTCCAATATTCTCCAATCCCTGGTGCTGAGCAGCGTGGAAAGCCTGCCCGAAGGTCAGCGCCAGGTGGCGCGCATCGCCTCGGTCATCGGCCCCGATTTCCGCCGCAGCGAGGTGGAAGCCCTGCTTCCGGAAAGCATCGACCCGGTCACTCTCAGCACGCATTTGCGCGGCTTGACCCAGGCGCGTATGGTGCAGTTAACCGAAGCAGGCGTGGACCCGCGTTACACCTTCGCCCAATCGCTGGTGCATGATGTGCTGTATACCAGCCTGCCCTTTGAGCAGCGCCGCGAACTGCACGGACGCCTGGCCTCCTACCTGGCCAACCGCCCCGGGCGGAGGCGCGAGCTTCGGAACAAGATCGCTGCCTTCCTCGATGAGGGCCAACTCGCCAATCCGATCCACGAGGCGGAAACCCTGGCGCAGCACTACGAACGCTCTGAGCAGTGGCAGCCCGCCGCGCAGCAGTTTGGCGAGGCCGCCGGGCTGCTCAACCGGCAGGGCGAGCGTTCCCGCGCCGAAGCGTTGTACGCGCGCGGTCTATCCCTGCTGGAGCGCTGTCCATCCGAAACGAGCGGTGCTGAAGTGTCTTTGATGAAAGCGGCCTTCCACATTCACCTCGGCGACGCCGCAGTGCGCCGCGAAAACCTGGCTGCCGGAACCGCCGCTTACGAATCTGCCGCCGCGGCCCTCGCCAACCTGCCCGAACCCGCCCCACTCAAGCTGGCTCTGCGACTGGCCGCCCGCCTGGTGATTCTGCTGCCCGGGCAAGGCAAGGCCGCCCAAGCCCATGCCGGGCTGGCTCAACTGCGCGTTGAACACCCCGAAGCCGAGGGCTGGGTCGTTCACACCATCCAGGCCTGGCTGGATGCGCGCACACAGCGCGACCCCGGCCAGTCGATCGCTGCGGCCCGGGCGCTGCTGCCCGATCCGGAAACCAACGCCGAATGGCGCGCGCTGGCCTTGCTGAACGAATTGAGCGGCAATTATGCCGAAGCCATCGAGTTGTATCTATCGTTGGGCCAGGAGGGCAGCGCCGCCCTGACGCGCATCCGCCTGGGCGACCGGCTGGCCGCCGGCGGGCAGCCCGCCGAAGCGGCCGCGCAGTACGATCTGGCAGCCGAAACATGGAAGGATGCGCCCTGCGGGCTAGCTCTGACCGGGTACCGCCATGCCGAGTTGGCCTGGCAGGCCGGGGACAAACCCGCCGCCGTGACCCGATTGGAAGAAGCCCTGGCTGCTCTGGCAAAAGCCTCCCCCATTTTGCAAACGGAACCCCGCGCCGTAATCCAGAAGGCTCTGGCCCGGCGGCGCCCCGGCCCCTGGGACTCCTGGCAGTGGCAACCCTTTGAAGACCTGCTGCGCGTGCGCCTGCTGTTCCCCATTTTCACCGAATAAGGAGTCAATCATGGACCTCGCCGACCTGCTCAAGACCAATGCGATTTTTAACGAACTTCCGGAAGGTACCATCAAAGAATTGAGCGCCGCGCTTCAAACGCGCAAGATCCAGGCCGGAGAGGTGCTGTTCAAGCTGGGTGATCCCGGCGCGGAGATGATTGTGGTGCAGGAAGGCCGGATTGCTATCTACATGCCCGGGGAGCGCCCCGAGGTGGGGCAGGCCATTCGCGTGTTCCAGCCGGGAGATATGTTCGGCGAGATGGCCCTCATCGACCGGATGCCACGCTCGACCAGCGCTCGCGCTGAAAGCGACGCGGTGATCCTCACCCTGGACAGCGACTCTTTTGACCGGCTGGTGCGCTTTCAACCGCAAGCCAATGCGGCCTTGATGAAAGCGCTCACCGACCGCATCCGCTACACCACCAACTTCATCGGCGAGATGCGCGGCTGGGTGCAGCGCATGGGCGAGGGCAAGTATCAGGACGTCCAGCCCGCCGGCGCCTACGCAGACACATCGCTGGCGGCCCTGGCAGCCGATTTCGTGCGCATGGCCGCCCAGGTGCGCGAGCGCGAGGAAACCTTGCAGCGCGAGGTGGCCCAACTGCGCATCCAGATTGACGAGAACAAACGCCGCCAGGAAGTGGCTCAAATTACCCAAAGCGATTACTACCGCAGCCTGAAAGATAAGCTCAAGGCTTTGCGTGAAGCCGACGACGAGGATTAACGGTTCAGTGGGAATTGGCATGGTGAAATCCGTACTATAGGCACTTCTCAGGCAACTCCGAGAGAACCGGATTCTCCCGACCCTTTTTGCGACCTCGATCCGACTAATTAGAAAAGGGATTGTAAGCCCGTTTGGTAATAATTTCGTTATAATTTTATTTGTTTTCAATTGGTTGGACAGAGGTATTATGAAATCGTTTTCCATGCTCAAGGGTCTTTCCCCCATCCTTCTGCTGCTGGCTGTCTTGTCGCTGGCAGGCTGCGCCGGCCCGGGCGGGCAGTCCACGCCGGGCACGTCCATTTTTGGCGGCGAGAATCTGGCCGGAGCAGCAGGCGGGCAAGAAACCCTGGTGGCTGAGGAATTAGGCACTCCGCCCGCTTCTGAACAACCCGCCACGGCCCTGCCTCCCGAAGGCAGCACGGCCACCCCGCCACCCGCGCCTGTCCCCACCCAGGATAGCAGCGCAGCCCTCCCCGGCGGGAGCATTGCAAGCATCGTCCAGCAGGGTGGAACCAGCGAGGTCGCATTAATCGATGCCGCGAACAGCAGCGTCCAGGCCCTCACAACCGACGGCCTGGAGAAAAACAACCCGGTCTGGTCGACGGACGGGGGTAGAATTGCCTTCGCCGCCAACCTCAACGGCGACTGGGACGTGTATGTGGTCAATGCCGACGGCAGCAATCTGCTGCGCCTGACGGATTCACCATCCAAGGATTGGTGGCCCTCCTGGTCGCCGGACGGGCAGTGGATCACCTTCGAGTCCTTCCGCGATGGCAACTACGAGATTTACCGCGTGTCCTCCGCTGGGGGTGAACTGGCCCGTCTGACAGATCATTCCGCGGGCGATACGCACCCGGTGTGGTCGCCGGATGGCAGCCGGGTTGCTTTTGTGTCCAACCGGGATGGCAGTGCCGACATCTACCTGATGGACGCCAACGGAGGGTCCCTCCAGCGCTTGACGGACGCTCCCTCTCCCGACGCCAGCCCGAGCTGGTCGCACGACGGGCAGTGGCTGGCATTCACCTCCTGGCGCGACGGCAACGCTGAGATCTACCGGATGCGCTCCGACGGCAGCGAGCAGACGCGCCTGACGGTCAGCGCCGCCAGAGAGGATTATCCCCTCTGGTCGCCAGACAACAGCCGCCTCGTTTTCCTCAGCGGCGAGGGCGGGCAGGAAGATGTTGTACTGATGGATTCTGCCGGCGGCGAGCCGCGCAACCTGACCAACTCACCCGGATATGACGGCGCGCCTTCCTGGTCGCCGGATGGACAATTCCTGGCCTTCCAGACCAATCGCAATGGCACAGACCAGATCTATGTGATGAACCTGGCCGGCGAGATCGTTTTGGTTCTTAGCCCCGACGGGCAGTCGGCGGTTGAACCGGTGTGGAGACCCTAGAAGCCAGGTAAATTCCCACGATTATCACAGCATGCTACGGGTTGCGCTTGCTGAGCACGACCCCAATTGCAGCGCCCAAGGCCAATCCAATGCCCACTCCAATGGCGATATTTTCGATCGCCACGCCGAGTCCCGCGCCCACGGCCACGCCTACCCCGACGCCAATGCCGATCCACTCATTTCCTTTGGGCTGTTTTTGGTCTGCCATCTTTTCTCTCCTTCAGTAGGGTCCTGCTGTGTCTTGTTGAACATCGAATTGGGTTTCTGCGCTATCCCGATTGTACTGTACTTCTGGCTTTATGCTTGCGTGGCTACAAAGCAAAGAAGAACAAGAATTAACCGTTAACAGAAATATGGGTCGCGTGAAGTGCGACCCATATTTCTGTTAACGGTATTTGTTCAAATGCCCGTTTTAGTACAAGTTGAAGGTTAAGCTCTCAGTGGGTTTCGTACCCCAATAGCGGGGGTTGGGCGCGAGTTGCAGGGTTCCTTGCGTCCAGGCGTCCAGCATATACGGCCCACTGGACACCACCTCGCTGCCCTGACCGCCGTAACCGCCTGCCGCCACAACATCCGGGCTGAGGA
>CAZMMI010000010.1:0-18473 GCA_964567255.1 uncultured Anaerolinea sp. | reverse complement strand
ACCTCGCTGCCCTGACCGCCGTAACCGCCTGCCGCCACAACATCCGGGCTGAGGATGGCAAAGGCCGGGTCGGCCAGATAGGTGAGTAAATCCGGCTCGGGGCGGGTGAGGTGGATCAACACGGTCAGGCTGTCCACCATCTGCACGCCGTCTATCAGGGATTTGGCGCGGCCATCGGCGTCTTTCTCGCCCAAAAAGCCCCCAAAGATGCGCTCCCAGGCCGCGTATTCGCCATCACCGCGCAGGGGGTCTTGCGGGTCGAGCCAGCGATTGAAGTTTGCCACCACCATGTCGGCAGTGATGAGGGTGCCGTCGCTAAAGATCGCGTCGCTGCGCAGTTTGAAGATGTAATCTAACTGGTCGTCCGAAATCACCCATGATTCGGCCAGGGCGGGCTCCAGGCCGCCATCACCCAGGCTTACCAAACCGGAATACAGCAGCGCACAGATTTTGAGCGAGTCCGCGTCTTCGGTGATCGCCGGGTCCAGGGTGATCGCCGCGCTAATGCCGTAAGGGTCCGCGGTGGGGGGCACGGCGGTGGCCGTGGGCGGCGCCGCGGTTGGCGGGACGGCTGTTGGAGGCGCCTGTGTGTCGATGGGCGCAACCGGAGTCGGTGTAATGGGCACACAAGCCGAAACGGCCAAACAAAGTATTACAAAAACCATACAATTTCGTAACAGTGTAGAAGTTGCATTCATAGTAGTATATAATTCCATTTTAGGTGTTCGACTTGTAGAAAAGAGGTTATGATATAGCCTGTTCATGCCGTTTCGGCAGGCTATGAAGACTGGCTCTATTATACAGTTAATACTTGAAAAGCAAGCCTTTTCCCCGACCCTTTTTCCACCCATACCCCGACTAATACAGTAAGCCCATCGAAGATTAAATGCCGAATCCAATTAACCCAAGCGACGAAGAACTGGTCCATTTAGCCCAGATGGGAAAGCAAGACGCGTTTACCCAATTGTATGATCGTTACTTGCGCAGCGTCTACGGTCGGGTGCGGATGAAGGTTCCGGCCGAAGATGTAGAAGATCTCACTCAGGAAGTTTTTATAGCGGTAATGAAATCTCTCCATCAATTTCAAGGGCGTTCAAAATTCAAAACTTGGGTCTGGACGCTCACCAGCCGCAAGATCGCCGATTATTACCGCAGCCGAAAATCGAAACAACCCGCGCAAGATATCAACAATCACATTCAAGACAGCTCATTGATAACCAAGACCAAAGAACCGGACGATCTGGTCATCGTGCAAGCCGCTATGCGCAAGCTGCCGGAGAATTACCAGGAGATCATCTTGCTTCGTTTCATCGAGGAATACTCATTCGATGAGATTGCTCGCCAGAATGGACAATCCCTGGAAGCCGTCAAATCCCTTTTCCGCCGTGCCATGGAAGCGCTGCGCAGGGAAATGGGGGCAGCGCATGAGTGACCAACCCAACACCGAAAAGCAGATGGATGATCGCCTGGCAGAAATCACCGACCGGCTCTTGAACAACGAGGAGGTGGGGGTGGAAAGCACCTGGACAGACTCAGATTTAACCGAATTAGAAAACACCATCCGGCGCTTGAAATCGGCCGCGCAGGCTGCCCGGCCTGACTCTGCCGCCGAACGGCGCATCCGCGCGCGCCTGGCAGGAGAGTGGAAGGAATCGACGCGCCCCCGCTGGAGTTGGACCTGGCCCCGCCTGGTAACCGCCGGCGCTTCCGCCGCGTTCATCCTGGCCGGAGTCGTCGGATTGCTGAGTACAAAAAATAATGGGGGGTTGACCGGCTCTTCTGGACTAACTGGCGCCGCTGAAAACCTCTCTGCGTGGGCGCCCGCCGCTTTATTAGCTGGAATTGTTCTTCTCATCTACCTATTGTTGACTAATCGCAAATAATCTGTCGTTTATCGAAAGCCGAGGCTCTATGACCACCAGGAACACCACTTTCTTCAGAATTCTTTCGTTGCTCATCATCTTTTCTATGCTCTTGAGCGCCTGCGATGCCCTATCTGGGCAAGGATTGCAGGGCTCGGGCGGCCTGGAAGAAACGCCGACCGAAGAGGTCGTCGAGCCCCCAACGGCTGAGCCTCCTACAGCCGAGCCGCCGACCGCGGAACCCCCCACGGCCGAACCGCCCACGGCAGAGCCTCCTACCGCAGAAGCCCCCACAGCAGAAGCTCCCACCGCGGACGCTCCCACTGCGGAAGCCCCCACAGCAGAAGCTCCCACCGCGGATGCTCCCACCGAAACGCCATCTCTGGCCACGGAGACCCCTGCGGCTGCTACTGCTACTGCCACACCTACCGTCGCCGAAGTTACGCTCACCACAGCGCCGAAAACCGGCGACAAGGTTGAGGTCGTCTGGGATAAATCCAGCGTTGAGGTATTAGGCGACTGCCTGGTCAGCGGCGAAGCTCAGTTCACGGTCAAAAACACGGGCGAAGCCGGTGATGGCGACATGGATGGCCCGACGTCCTGGCGTTTATATGTGGATGGCGACCTGGTTCTATCCGGCAGCCTGCAACTGAGGGGCGGCGAGATCACTACCCTGAAGTTCGGCCCCTATCCCGGAAGTTGGGTCAAGTTAGAAGTCGATCAACGCCCCGGGCACCCCGGCAGCAGCCTGCCCCAGGCAGAGGTGAATTGTGGCGAGGCTGAAAACACCCCCACGGCTATCTCCACAGCTACCGCCACCCCGGTTCCCACAGCCACCCCGTCGAATGATCCGCGGGTTGGTTTGAGCGTGGCCTGCAATAACGATCTGTCCGCAACCTTTACCATTACCAATGTTGGCGGCCCATTGACCGGCGGGTCTTATACCGTCACCGAGCCGGGGCAGTCCGCCCAAACTTCCTCCTTCGACCTGGGCTCAAACGAAAGCATCTCGTTTACTGCCGCAGGCAACGCCACCGTGGACGTCACTTATCGAACTTCCATCCTGGAGGTCGTCAACCTGCACGCGACCGGCACCTGTCTGCCGCTGCCCAGCAACACGCCCACCTTGACGGCCACGCCCTCAAAAACGCCGACCGTCACGAAAACCGCGTCGGCCACGCCAACTGCCGGCCCGTCCGCCACACCTACCGCCACCAAAACACCCAAGCCGACCAAAACGCCTACCTTAACCAAGACTCCTGGGCCTTCGCCGACGCGCACTCCGACCAAAACACCCAAGCCGACCAAAACACCGACCCCCACCAAGACGCCTACTGCGACCAACACAGAGGGTCCTTCGCCCACACCAACATTCACGAAGACCCCCAAGCCTACCTTTACACCGACACTAACCTTAACACCTTCGCTAACGCCCACGATTACCGAAACACCTACCATCACGTTGACGCCCACGCTGACGCCTACCCGCGAGGTCTTTGACGGTCAGTTAGATCTGAGTGTGTTCTGCAACGACGACCAGACGGCCACCTTCGTGATCCGCAACGTGTCTGGAACGGTCAGCGATGGATCGTACTCCCTTTCCGATCCGTCGCAAAGCGGGCCGGTGAATTTGGCTGCCGGCGGGAGTTTGTATATCGATGGCGCCGGGTACGCAACCATGACGGTTACGTATCGCACCGAGTTCTTGTCTTCCGTGACCCTGTCTTCCACGGGATCGTGCTCCTTGCGCCCCAGCAACACCCCCACGTTAACGCCTACCAACACACTGACCCCGAGCACCACCCCCACGGCTACAGCGACTGCCACTGCGACTCTGACCCCCACGCCGACCAATACGCATACACCCACCCCGACCCCCACCGACACATGGGACAAGTCCAGCGTGGTGGTGGATGGTGAGTGCGTGACCACCGGTGAAGTGAGCTTCACCGTCACCAACACCGGCGACCCCGGCGACGGTGACATGGACGGCCCCACCAACTGGCGTTTGGTAGTGGACGGCACGGTAGTGCAGTCCGGCACTTTGCAACTGGCCGGCGGAGCCTCTCAGACCTTCACCTTCGGACCCTACAGCGGGCAGAAGGCGGTCATGGAAGTCGATCAGCGCCCTGGTCATCCCGGCTCCAGTTCGCCTCAGGCCGACCTGATCTGCTCGGTGCCCAGCAAGACCCCCACACCTACGGTCACTTTCACGCCCACCGCTACCTTCACACCGACGCCGACCGAGACGCCGACGGCAACAGCCACCTTCACGCCCACGCCGACCGAGACCCCGACTGCTACGGCTACCTACACACCGACGGCTACGGCCACCTACACGCCGACGCCGACGGAAACTCCGACCGCTACAGCGACCTACACACCGACGCCAACCGAGACTCCGACGGCAACAGCTACCTACACGCCGACGCCGACGGAAACCCCGACCGCTACGGCTACCTACACACCGACGCCGACCGAGACTCCGACTGCTACGGCTACCTTCACGCCCACATCGACCTATACGCCGACGGCAACAGCCACCTTCACACCTACGGCAACCGCTACCGCGACGCCTACCGCCACGGCCACTTATACACCGACGCCGACCATGACGCTCACTCCAACCAGCTCGAAGGACACACCCACCCCGACCCCCACCCTGGATATCCCGTCTCGCTTTGAGCCGGTATCCGAGCCCTGCGTCCAATGCTTGATCTTCCACACCTTCCGCGACGAAAACCTGGAGATCTACCGCCTGGATGGTATCGAAGGTCAGCCCGACGCCGTGCTCACCAACCTGTCCAAGAGCAACTCGGTGGACAGCCGCCCCAGCCGCTCGCCTAATGACGCATGGGTGGTCTTCCAGAGCAACCGCAATGGCAACGTGGAACTGTACTACACCGACCTGGGCGGCAGCAGCACCCCTGTCCGCCTGACCACCACCCAGTCCAACAACCTCAATCCCATGTACGGTGAGGACAGCCAGACGGTGATCTTCCAAAGCGACCGCAACGGTAACTTCGACCTCTTCACCATCGATCAGGAAACCGGCGAGGAAGTCCAACTCACCAGCGATAGTGCCGACGATGCCAACCCGTTCTACTCGCCCGAGCTCAAGTACGTGGTCTTCCAGAGCAACCGCAACAACAACTGGGACATCTACATCCTCGACACCGACACGGGCAATGAGTACCGCCTGACCAATACCCCGGCGAATGAAACCTTCCCGGCCTGGTCGCCCAATGGCAAGTACATCTCCTACCTGTCCAACGTGGATGGCGGCACAGACCTGTTCGTTGTGGATGCCGTCACCGGTGAATTGATCAAGCGCATCACCACGGACGGCAAGACCAACAATATCGCCTGGGCGCCGGAAGGCGAGCGCGTGGCCTATCAATCGGAGCGCGCCGGGAACCTGGATATCTACACCTACGACCTGACCACCGACATCGAGTACCGCGTCACCAACTTTGAAGGCCCCGACAGCGGCCCCACCTGGGACTGCGGTGGAGAGAATCTAGCCTTCACCTCCACCCGCGACGATGACGCCAACGTCTTCTCTGTGTACTGGAAGGGCGGGCAGGCCGGCAACATGACCATCCACCCCTCCACCGACAAGTGGACGCAGTGGCGGCCTTCCAACGATGTGTCCAGCACCGGATACTAACCCTTCATCTACTCAAGTCAAAAGCCGGCGGGGCCAACCCGCCGGCTTTTGAAACCATTGCCCAACTTATTCGAATCCAGCCCAAATTAGAGGGGGTTTCGTCACCCCCTGAACAACTCCCGATATATAATCAATATATTCTCTAGAAACATTCATAACGCATCCCCGCCGTATTCTCTCAAGGCTCACCGGTATGCTCACTCAAATCATTGCCCTGCTGATTGCCACCGCCATTCCAATACTTGCCTTCTGGATCATCTACAAACTCGATATGTACAAGACTGGCGAGTATCGCGTCATCCTGGCCAGCGCCGCAGCCGGGATTGCGGGCTTTTTCCTGGCCTCGTTCGTCAACCGGGCCGTTCTCAATCTGGGCTGGCTGACGCGGGAGGATGTCATCCGCTACGCGGCCCCTGTGCTGGAAGAGATTCTCAAGGGCCTGCTGCTGCTCTACCTGATACGGCGGCCTAACTTCACCTACTTCGTCGAAGGCGCCATCTACGGCTTTGCCGCCGGGATGGGGTTCGCCATCGCCGAGAACTGGCAGTACGTCCTGGCGGCCAAAGACGCCGGTCTGGCGGTCGCCATCGGGCGAGTACTTTCCACCAACCTGATCCACGCTGCCACTACCGCCCTTTTGGGAATCGCCCTCGGGTTGGCCCGCTTCCAACGCGGCTTCCGCGCAATCTTGTTTGGTCTGGGCGGGCTGCTGGCTGCCGTGCTCATGCACATGGCTTTCAACAATTTGGTCACGCGCGTCAAAAGCGGCATTCTCCTGATCTACGCCGCGGCCTGCGGCCTGGCTGCCGCCGGAATGATTGTCTATGCCATCAAACGGGGACTGAAAGAAGAGAAAGCCTGGATTGAGCAAACGTTGGGCGCTGCCGACCGGGTGACCAGCGGCGAAGCGGCCGTAGTACAGAGCATGGATAAGATTGACAAGCTGCTCAAGCCGATGGAAGCTCGCTTTGGCAAGCAAAAAACCCAACAGGCCAAAGAGTTTCTCATTATCCAGGCTCGCCTGGGGCTGCTGCGCAAATCGCTAGAGAAACTCAGCGACGAGCGCATGAAGAAATCTATCGAAGAGCAAATGGGCAAGCTGCGCGGCGAAATGGATGTCGCCCGGCGTAAAGTAGGCACTTATGCCATGCTGTACTTGCGCCAAATCTTCCCCGAAGATTCCAGCCCCTTGTGGGGCAAGCTGGAATCCATCCTCCAGGAGCGGGCGGCCCGCCCCACCACCAGCGGAATCAACGTCTTTGCCAGAGCGCAAAGCGCCTTGCAGGAAAGAAAACAATCCACAGCGGACAATTCAGAGGAGAAGTCTTCATGAGCAAAATTATTTCGGTGCATTCCTTCCGCGGGGGGACGGGTAAATCCAACGTTACTGCCAACCTGGCTGCCCAGGCTGCCCTGGCGGGCAAGCGCGTCGCCATCATCGACAGCGACATCCAATCACCCGGCATCCACGTCTTGTTTGGGCTGGATGACAGCAAGATGCAACTGACCCTCAACGATTTTCTGCACGGCAAGTGCGGCATCACCGAGGCCGCTTACCTGGTGGGGCGCGAACCAGATGCAAAACCCGGGCTCAAGCAACTGGCCGAAAGGAACCTGTGGTTGGTGCCCTCCAGCATCAAAACCAACGAGATCGCCGACGTGCTCAAGAATGGCTACGATGTCAACCTGCTCAACAAGGGGCTTAAAACCCTGCGCCGCGACCTTTCGCTCGATTACCTGATGATCGACACGCACCCCGGGTTGAACGAGGAGACCCTCCTCTCCATCGCCCTGTCCGACGAGATGGTCATCATCCTGCGCCCCGATAACCAGGACCTGCAAGGCACCGCCGTCACACTGGACGTGGCCCGCGGCCTGGACGTGCCCTCCATTCGCTTATTCGTCAACAAGGCCCTTTCCAAATACGACCCCGGCCAAATCCGGAGTGAGGTAGAGAATACCTTCCAGACTTCGGTAGTGGGCGTTCTGCCGCTCAGCGAAGATATGGTCGACCTGGCCAGTTCGGATATTTTCTCGCTGCGCTTCCCCGACCATGCCTGGTCCAAGGTGCTGCGCAGCGCCGCCCAAACTATTCTGGGCTTGTGACCTACTTTTTATGTAACTACTCAGGCCCTGGTAGAAATGTCCCGAATTTGTGGTGTTTGGCGGGGCTTCGCCCCGCCAAACACCACAAATTCGGCCTCTTTCCCAAAAGGGCTGAGCAGTAACCTTTTTACTGTTGAGGAGATTCCTATGAAATGCTGGTTTTGCGAAGAAGATGCGCGAGCGGTGTGCAGCTTTTGCGGGCGAGGAGTGTGTAAAGACCACGCCAGCAAGATGGCCGGTTTCATCACCATGTTCCTGGGCGGAAACGACACCCCCAAAGGCCTGGCCGTGGCGGATGTGATCTGGTGCGGCGAATGCCAGCCGCAACCCGAACCCATCCCCATGCCAGAATTGTTCTGACAACCTGCGAGGTCCTATGAGTGGTGTATTCGACCGGCTGCAAAAGCGTATGGAGATCGACGCCCAGGAAGGCGGGATCAGCCCCCTCGATCTGGTCGACCTGCCTCCGCTTTTGCGCAAGATCATGCGAAACATGCTCCGCGAGCATGAGTTGAGCTACCCCGAAATTTGCCAGTGGGCGGCCGACTTGCCCGAAAAAGAGCGCCCCAGCCAGGCCGACCTGGATGAGGCTTTGACGCTGTTGAGCAAGCAGTTCTGGCTGATCAAGCGCGGCGAAGGCGAGCGGGTGCGCTATCAGGCCAACCTGCGCCGCAAGGCAGGCAGCAAGATTGCCCAAGGGGTCTGGAACGTATTGGACGCCAAGCTCAATCCCAAGAAGGAGGAGCCGCCTCAGGAGTGAGCGCCAGAGGGTGCCTCTTGCGGCTCCAGCAGGTGCAGGCGGTGCTGCAACATCCGCCACAACTCCAGAATCTCTTCATGGTTGGGGGCGATGAGCAGCGCGCCGAACTTTCCTTCGGGCAGCGTTGAAACCGAGGTGATCACAATCCCGCTGTGATTGTGAACGGGATACAGCAGGCCGTCCAGCGCTTTCAGCAGTTCGGCGGTCGTGCGAATCTCGCCACTGTTCACGCTGCTGGTGCTGAACAAAGTCATGCGCTTCTGATAGTCTGGGCCGATCATGCGGCGGGCAAAATCATCCACGTAGGTTCCGCCCGTGCGTCGCGAATTTATCTCCAACAGATACAGGCGTTCGTTCTCGTCCAGCACTGCATCCAAATCAAAGTAACCGACGTATCCCATCGCCTGCAAGTTGCGCGCCATGGTCAATCCGGCTTCGGCCAGCGAGGCATACCATTTCTTTTCGGTAAAGGCACGATCAATCAGGATACCAACGAACACCCCAGCCTGCTCAAAGAGCTGGTTACAAACATAGGTTATAAACGGCGCGCCCTTTCCTGGGGGCGGAACAAACAGCTCCAGCGAGGGCGAAAGTTGCTGGTGTGGTTGGATGAACTCTTCTACCACCGCGGGTTGGGTGAATAAATGGTCATGCTCGGCCAGCCGGGTGCGGATCGCCGCCTCGGTCAGGCCCTCTTGCGCGTAGAAAAAGCAATTGCCCACGCCCCCACCACCCCGATCATACTTGGCCACGCAGCTCCGCCCGCGCGCCAGGAAGGAGAGAATGATCCGGACGATTTCATCGATTCCGTGGCTGACAAATCCCATGGGCAGCATGCTGCGGTCGTTGAGCCATTCTGAGGCCAGCAAGCGGAAACCGATCTTGGTGTCCACGTAATCCCTTACCCACAGATCGTATGGGGCGGGGCTTTCGGGCAGCAGCACCTTCAAGTCGTGGTCGCGGCGCAGCGCTTCAGCCAGTTGGTAGACCTCGGGTGTCGAGACGTAAGGCACAATTTGCAAGGTGCGCCGGCTGCTCGCATATTCGACGACCCGCCGCAAGGCCTGTTCGTCGCGCAGCACATCCAGACACAATTGGTCCGACGCAAATTCAGGGGAAAGCGTTTCGGTGCCGGGACAACCCCAACGGTGACACAGCGCTGCCGCCTCGTCTACCGGGGTCGAGGTGATAACCAGCTTGGGATCCCCCAACCAGTACAGGTCACGGTCGGCAAATTTGCGCGAGTGTCTCAGGCAAGGTTTACCCAGGTGATCCAGAAAACCGGCAAACAACTCGAGGTAGTTGCACACCACCACCAGCGGTAAGTTGGGATCGATATGCTGCTGGCGCTGAGTATGGAATCGGAACAATTCCTCCCTCTCAACCAGCCCCCCATGGGTTAACGTAGACATGTCTCCCTATTCGGGCTGCTGGCGTGTGCGTCGGCTGCGCAGATCCGAGGCTTTCGATTGCAGATCCCGGAAGAAATCGGTGTCCACAATCTCATTCACCTGGCGCATCCGTTTGGTGTCGTCAATCTCGATGCGCAGTTTGGCCACTTCAACGCGCAGCGACTGCTCGCGTTGATAGACCTTCTGCACCATCGCAGAGAACACAGCAGCCAACATGCCGATCTCATCTCGGGTGCGGCCCGACGATACGTTGGAGAAATCCTGCTCGTAGTCGCCCTCCCCGACTCGAGCGGCCTTTTTGGTCAAGTTTTGAATGGGGCGGATCAAGACCCCCGAAACGAGCATTACCAGGATAAAGATGGCCCCATAAGTTACGGCAAAGGCCACGCCGATGGTATCCAGGATTTTGCTGCGCACCTGTTCTACATACTCGGCCTGGAAATCGACGCCAATAGCGCCCACGGTTTGACCGGCGGAATTCTTAATGGGCGCATACGCCGATACCCAGCGACCCCAATCATCTGAGTAGATGGCCAATTTGCCATTTTCTTCAGAGAACTCCAGCCCGCCCAGCCCAGGCACGTCCCGGTCGCCCACATAGCTCTGCTTGAACAACGAAGAACGCTCGGGAATATAACGTGCGGCCAGATCCACTAGAAAGATGCCTTCTTTACTACTGGAACCCACCACAAACATATAGGGCCAGGCGCGCGGCTCGACATGATGAACCGTGTCAAACCAATCCATGAATTCAACATAGCGCGGGTCGTCCGAATAGCCGGCGGCGTTGGGCTCTCCCTCGGCGTTGAGAGCCACCAGGGTATCACCGTCCACTTTCTCAGCGGCGGCTTGAATGGTGCTCTGCAAATCTTCCTTGATCCTGGCCAAAGCCAGATCCGTGGAGAAGGTGTAGAACCAGTAAAAGGCCAGCCCAAACACCGCACTAAATAGCAACGTAAACCAAATAATCAATTTCCAGCGCAAGCTCATAAAGCGAACTCGCGGCGTGGTTGGCACATCCAATTGTTTGTGATCCGAGGCTTGAAGGCTCATAAAAACACCCCTCCTAAAAGTCCAACTTATCCAACACGGAACTGGTGCTGCGCTGGCGGCGCTTCAGCCGCCAATTCAACAGGCTGCTCTCGTATGTTTCACGCATTTTGATCACAAAGAACACAGCCAGCGCTGCGCCGCCCAGGGCAACCGCCAGGTAGGCCAGATGATACTGCCAACCAAAACGCACCCCCAGCGCCACAATGGCCCCGGTGATGAGACAGGCCAGGATGGTGCCAATGGCAGGCAGATAACTGGTCAAGAAAGTTGAGACGCGCCCGCGGCGCTCTTCCGGCACCAGCGCCTGGAAAGCCTTGAGGGTCGAGTCGAAGATCGTATCGCGCAGCAGCTTGACCAGCAACATCGCCGCCACAGCCATCGATGCGCCCGGGACCAGCAGCATCCCCACCACGCCCAGGAAAGCCACCCCCGGGAAAAAGAAAAAGGTGTCTTTCAAATTCATCTTCTGCAACAGCCGTCCCGTTACCAGGGCCTGAATGGCAAAGGAGATGATCGTCACAGCCAGCGTGTACAGGCTGAAAAAGCGTTGGTAGGTTTCTTGCCCTGAAAAGACGGCATCGGTGACCACGTAGAAGCGAAACTCAACGATCGTGTCCACCAGTGCCAGCGCCAGGATAGCTAAAGTGAGATAGCGGAAGGACGTCACCCCGCGAACAAAGTCCCAACCTTCACGCAAGGTTTCGGCGATGGTCTCGCGCGGCTGGGCCACCTTGCGCACGACCGCCGAGCGCAGGCCATTGGTGAGAAGCAGGTAAGCCAGCAGGTAGATGACCACGTTGAGGTACAGAATATCTTCAATCGGCAAGCTCAGGCGATCAAACAACCCCGGGCTGAGAGCCGCCACGGCCGTGCCGAGCAAGATGCCCACAAAATTCCAACTGGAAATGAGCGGGAACAAGCGCTTGCTTTGCGCCATTGAGCTCACATCGTTGGCCATCACCCAAAAGATCATCGGGAAGAAGATGAACTGCTGCTCCACCACCAGGTACATAACCGAGTAGTTCAACCAGCCGGGAGCCTTGAAGTAAAACATGATCCGCAGCAAAACAAAAATCGCCGCAAAGATCAACGTCATGGTAGACATGAGCTTGATGCGGTTAAACTTATCCACCACCAGCGACTGTAACGCCCCCACTGCCATCACCAGGGCATAATCGATGCCGATGATTAACAGCATCTGGTTCACGCCGCCTTCACTGAGGAAACCGCTGACCGCCACAATCCCAGCCACCTGACGGGCCAGGGAATTTAGCATTAAAAACGATCCCAGTACCAATAAGAGCCGGTCTTCACCCGGCTGTAAGCGGAACAGACGGCTAATAAATCCCATAAATTTCCTGGCTACGGTCTAAGCAAGAACGCGGGTGGCAAGTTGTTTATAAAGTTTGGTCACCGGATGGTCTGGATAGCGCATGGAGAAGATGGATGCGCTCGCCAGTGTCATGAGATCGTCCGAGTGCGGGATGACCGCTGCCACTTCGCAGCCGTAGGTCTTCTCGACTCGCTCTTTGATCTCCTTCAGGTCAAACACCGCTGGAGCTTTGTTGACCAGAATCAGCATTTGGGGTACGTCCAGCTTGCGAGCCACATCCACAGTCACGCCCGTGCCCTGATAGTCCTGCGAGTCGGGGCGCATGATGAGCACCAGCGTGTCGGAAATGGCGATAGAGAGGAGGGTTTCCTCGTTCAACCCTGGGTGCGTATCGATCACCAGCACGTCCAGCTTGAGCCGTTCGATCAAATCCTGGAAGCCGTCATTGAGCAGCCCCACGTCGTAACCTTCGCGCAGCACACGGGCGATTTCGCCCGGCTTGATGCTGGAGGGAACCAGGAAAATCTTGCCTTTGATCGGCGTGCCCAGCAGGTCGGTGACATCATGGGCGCATTCCTCGATATCGCATTTGCCCCACAGGTAATCGTTCAAGGAGTGGCCCATCATCTTGTCATCCATGCCGAAAATGACATGAATACCTGGCGAAGCAATATCAGTGTCCACCACGCCGACGCGGAGGCCTTGAGCGGCAAACAAATAGGTCAGGTTTGCGCTGGTGTTGGATTTGCCTGTCCCGCCGCGGAATGAATGGACGGAAATGATTTTGGACATTCGACTTCCTCCAATATCTGGATTGTGCGTTCAGTTCGGGGATTTCCTACTTGTTGGAAATTTAAACAAATGGAAACAATACAATTATACAAGCATTTCCTCTGATTAATAGTTGAAGGTTCATTATCGTTAAGCAGATGGAAGGTGATAAATGCGGATTTCACCACGCCGATTCCCAATGACCCAACTCCCAATAAATCGATTAATTGGTAGAGCATGGTATAATTAATCGAACATATATTCCAAATCAGAAGAGATTCCGTGACACAACTGACCCTCACCATTCAACAAGCTCGCGCCTTGATGCTGGCAGCCCAGGGATTGCTCCAGCCGCCCGTCAGACCCGCTACCAAAGATGACGTTCTGGCCAGTATCCGCCAGATGGGCGCGCTGCAGATCGACACCATCCATGTTGTAGCCCGCAGCCCCTACCTGGTGCTGTGGAGCCGCCTGGGAGCTTATACTCCCGCCTGGTTGGATGAACACCTGGCGGAAGGCCGCCTGTTCGAGTATTGGGCTCATGCGGCCTGCTTTTTGCCCGGCGAGGATTTTGGGCTGCACCGCAGGATGTTCCTCTCTGACCAGTTCAACAACTGGTACCGGCACTGGTACGACCGGTATCCCCAAGAAATGGGCGCCGTGCTGGAATACGTCCGGCAAAACGGCGAGGTGCGCTCGCGCGATTTTGAGCGCTCCGATGGCAAAAAAGGCACCTGGTGGGATTGGAAGCTCGAAAAACGCGCCCTGGAGTATTGGTTCACGGTTGGCGAGTTGATGATTGTGCGGCGCGAGAATTTCCAGCGCGTTTACAACCTGCGCGAGCGGGTTCTGCCCGCATGGCGCGATGAGCTGGCCCCGCCCCTGGACGAAGCTCTGGACGCATTGGTGCTGCGCAGCGTGCAGGCCTTGGGTTTTGCTCGCGCAAGCTGGGCCGCCGATTACTTCCGTCTGTCCAAAAAGGACACCCCGGCCCGCGTGAAGGCTTTGGCCGAGGCGGGCCGCCTGGAGACCGTGCGCGTGGAGGGTTGGGACGAGAATTGCTACGTTCATCCCCAGCAAATGGCCCTGGCCGAGCAAGCCGCCGCGGGGCAGCTTGAGCCTACTTACACCACCCTTCTATCGCCCTTCGACCCGGTGGTTTGGGATCGCAAGCGCGCCCAGGAATTATTTGGGTTCGATTACACCATCGAGTGCTACCTGCCCGCCGAAAAGCGTATCTACGGTTACTTCAGTCTGCCCGTTTTGAGCCGCGGGGCGCTGGTGGGGCGGCTGGACGCCAAGGCCAACCGCCAAACGAAGAACTTTGAGGTGCGCTCGCTGCACCTCGAATCGGGGGTGGAATTGGAAGGGACGTTGAAGGCCGACCTGGAAGAGGCCTTGCAGCGCTGCGCCGACTGGCACAAGACGCCAAAGGTGGAGTTTCTGCCGCGGATGGATACGCGGCTTCCAGATGATTAAGTGCGGATGATGGGCGGGGAGGGGGATCACCGCGGAGACGCAGAGGTCGCAGAGGGACGCAGAGAGAAAAATAAAAGAAGGAGCGGGGGGAGAACGGTAGCGGGAGAAAAAGAAAGAACGGCGAGGCTAAACCGGTCAGGGGATTTTCGAGTTGTTGAATTTCGCCTCGCCGCTACATGACCATGCCAATCGCGGTGTATAGAGACGCGGCTTACACCAGTTTTATCCATTCGGGCTATACTAATAGTGCCTGACTTCTCCCCGGAGGTTCTCCCATGCAGCCCTGGCCTGTCCTCAAACGCTATGATTCTGCGCACCTGCGGCGGGTGGCACTGCCCATCGGCGGCATTGGCACCGGTACGGTCTCGCTGGGCGGGCGTGGCGACCTGCGCGACTGGGAGTTGATGAACCGCCCGGCCAAGGGCTTCATCCCGCGCGGCGCGGCGGCTCCTTTCTTCGCTCTCAACTTGCAGCTTCCCGGTGGCCCGATCACCCGCGCTCTGGAAGGCCCCCTGGACCTGGATGATTACGAGGGTGCCTGGGGCAGCGAGGCCGCCAACCACGGCCTGCCGCGCTTTGCCCGGGCCGAGTTCGCCGCCGCCTACCCTTTTGGGCAGGTGTTCCTCAGCGACCCGGCCCTGCCCGTGACCGTCACTTTGCAGGCCTTCAACCCGCTCATCCCGGCCAACGCCGACGATTCCGGGCTGCCGGTGGCGGTGCTGCGCTTTGTGCTCACCAACCACTCCGACCAGCCGCTGCTGGCATCGGTGTGCGGCACGCTGCCCAATTTCATCGGTATGGACGGCACCTTAACCCAGCGCAACTTCTCCAACCAGCCTGTGGTGGTGGGGGCCGATGGCAACATCAACCTGTACCGTGAGTCGGGCGACCTGTGCGGCATCTACATGAAGTCGGAGCGGGTACACCCGGAGCACGAGGCCTGGGGCACTTTGGCGTTGACCACTGCCCGCGCCGAGAGCATCACCTACCGCACCTCGTGGAACCGCAGATCGGGCGGCTGGGGCAGTGATTTGCTCGGCTTCTGGGACGACTTCGACTCGGACGGCAGGCTGGACGAGATCGAGCACGGCGGCGAGGACATGCCCATGGGCTCGCTGGCGGTACAGGTGGAACTGACCCCCGGCAAAACCCACGCGGTCACCTTTCTGCTCACCTGGCACTTCCCCAACCGCTCCTCCTGGACGCCCTCTCAGCCCGTCGTGGACGGCATCTGCGCGCCCGGCGACCGGGTCACCAATTACTACACCAGCCAGTTTGTCGATGCCTGGGACGCCGCCCGGCGCATCGCTCCGCGCCTGGAAGCGTTGGAGGCCGAGACACTGCGCTTTGTGGAGGCTTTCTGCGCCGGTGACCTGCCCGAAACGGTCAAAGAAGCGGCCCTGTTCAACCTGAGCACCCTGCGCACGCAGACCTGCTTCCGCGCTTCGGGCGGGCGCCTCTACGCCTGGGAGGGCTGCGGCGACCAGGGCGGCTGCTGCCACGGCTCTTGCACCCACGTGTGGAACTATGAACAGGCCACAGCCTTCCTGTTTGGCGAGCTTTCCATGAGCTTGCGCTATGTGGAGTTCGCCCTATGCACCGGCGAGGATGGCTTGATGAGCTTCCGCGCCGGGCTGCCCGAAGAGCGCAGCCGGGGTTGGGTGGCGGCGGCTGCCGACGGGCAGATGGGCTGCATCATGAAGCTGTACCGCGACTGGCAGCTTTCGGGCGACGAGGCCGCTTTGCGCAAGTTCTGGCCCAACGCCAAGAAGGCCCTGGCCTTCTGCTGGGTGAAGGGCGGCTGGGACGCCGACCATGACGGCGTGATGGAAGGCTGCCAGCACAACACCATGGACGTGGAATACTACGGCCCCAACCCGCAAATGCAGGGCTGGTACCTGGGCGCGCTGCGCGCCGCCGAAGAGATGGCCCGCCACCTGGGCGAGGATGACTTTGCCGCCGAGTGCCGCGCCCTATTCGAGAAGGGCCGCGCCTGGATGGACGCGCACCTGTTCAACGGCGAGTATTATCAACACGAGGTCCGGCCCATCCCCAACATGGCCGACATCTACCCCGGCCTGCTCATCGGCATGGGCTCGCTCAACCTGGCCGACCCCGACTTTCAACTCGGCCCGGGCTGCCTGATCGACCAGTTGGTGGGCCAGTACATGGCCCACGTGTGCGGGCTGGGCTACCTGCACGACCCCGCGCGGGTGCAAACCACCCTGCGCAGCATCCGCAAGTACAACCGGCGGGTGGGCTTCACCGATCACTTCAACTGCATGCGCTCCTTCGTCCTGGGTGACGAATCGGCCCTGCTGATGGCCGCCTACCCGCGCGAGCGCCCGCGCAACCCCTTCTCCTACTTCAGCGAGGTGATGACCGGCTTCGAGTATACCGCCGCGGTGGGCATGCTCTACGAAGGCATGAATGCCGAAGGGCTGGAAAGCATCGCCGACATCCGCGCGCGCTACGACGGGCGCAAGCGCAGCCCCTTCGACGAGGCCGAGTGCGGGCACCACTACGCCCGGGCAATGGCCTCCTGGGCCGCCGTCCTGGCCCTGACCGGTTTCCACTACTCGGCTGTGACCGGGCGGATGGAATTCAAGCGGCAAGAAGGAACCTTCTTCTGGTCCACCGGCTACGCCTACGGCACGGTGCGCATCGCAAAGCAGGGCGAGGATTGGCAAGCCGCCTTGCAGGTGCTGGGCGGGAACGTGGAAGTCAAAGAACTGGTGTTGGTTTAATCCATTTTGGAGCATCGCATGAAAAAAGCACTTTCCATTCTGTCACTAACCTTGGGACTCTCACTGCTGCTTTCCGCCTGCGAGCCGGGGCAGATGTTGGGGCCCACGCTCACGCCTACCACGCCGTCCACCCCCACCATCACCCCCACGCCCACGGCCACCCCGCTGCCTCCCGCGGTGGAAGCCATTGAGATGCAATGCGAGGATTTCGCTACCTTCAACACCGGGGCGTTCCAGGCGCAAAACAACACCTGGGGCAAGGGCAGCCTGGAAGGCTGGACGCAGTGCATCGGCATGAACACCCACCCCGACGGCTCATTGGCCGCTCGCTGGAGTTGGGATTGGCCCAAGGAAGGCACGGGAGTCAAATCCTATCCCGAGATCGTTTTCGGGCAAAAGCCCGGCGGACCCAGCACCGATCCCGCTTTACCGCTGCGGCTGAACCAGGTGGCCTCGGCGCGGGTGGATTACAGCGTGGATTCGACCAACAAAGGCAAGAACAACCTGGCCTTCGACCTGTGGCTGACCAACACGGACAACCCGACTACCTTTGGCGTGCCGCCCATCACCCATGAGGTAATGATTTGGGTGGATGGGTGGGATAAGATGGCCCCCGGCGGCTCGTGGGTCGAGAAGGTGGAGATCGACGGGCGAGCCTACATGGTGTTTGTGGCCAACGGCTGGGGCGACGGCTGGCGCTATGTGGCCTTTGTCAGCACCGAGACGCTATACGGGGAGCAAACCTTTGAAATCGCCAGCTTCCTCAACTACATGGTGGAAAACGACCTGGCCAGCGGCGAGGAATACCTGGCCTCGATCGAATTTGGCAACGAGGTCGTCGATGGCACAGGGGATACCCTCCTCAGCCGGTATGAGATCAGCGTTGAGAAGAAGTAGAGCCGCATGAGCCTCCTGGCCCTGGCATACCCAACCTTGTCTGTGCTGGACACCAAACGAATCCAGGCTTTTCGCGCGCGGCACGACCGGTATTACTCCATCGTGGAACCGCATTTCACCCTGGTCTTCGCGGTTTCAGATTGGGAAGAGGACGCCTTCAGCGCGGAAATCGAGAATCAATTGCGTGGTTTTCGAGCATTTGATTTCTGCATCCGCTGCGCCGTATTGAACCAAGACGAATCCGGTGAGTTTTTCAACATCCTCCTGGTTCCAGATGAAGGCTATAGCAAAATCACAAAAATTCACGACCGTTTGTATTCCGCGAAGCTGCTGCCTCATCGCAGACTAGATATCGACTTCATTCCCCATATAACCATAGGAAA
>CAZMMI010000009.1:0-42554 GCA_964567255.1 uncultured Anaerolinea sp. | reverse complement strand
ATCTGGTCCTGGTCGATCAACTCGTGATCCACGCGGTCAAACTGGGCGTGCCCATTGTCATCGCCATTTTGGTCATGGTGTTCATCACCATTCTGACCCTCCAGTTCATCTCTTCATCGATTGAAATTCGCCTGACCTCCGCCTTCATTGCCCTGGTCATCATCCCCTTATCCATCTCATCCATCGTTCAATCTCAATTCACCCTCAGCGCCTTGCGCGCCGAAATCACCGACAAAACGATGGTTACTGCCGAGCAGGTAGCCCAGGTGATCGACACGTTTTATTCCCGAAATCTGGAAGTTGTGAAAGATGAAGCCGGCCTGGATGTCCTCGGACGCTATCTGAGCGAAGAGACTCCCGACGAGCAGCTCCAGCAGGAACTTGGCCTCGTCATGCGCATCCTGCAAACCCGTGAGAGTGAAGAACGTCAATACCTTTCCTCATACGCTCTCTTGAACCGGCAAGGCGTGAACGTGTTTGACACCTCTGCTTCCCAAGTCGGCAGCCGGGAAGGATCCTCTTCCTGCTTTGTTGACGCGTTCAATAACAATCAAGCCGTCTATTTACCTTTTGAATTCCTGGAAGGCGGCCAAAGCTTCATTTCCTTCTGCGCGCCGGTTCGGAACATCCGCCGCGAGATCGTGGGTGTCCTGCGGGTACGCTATAGCGGCCTGGTTCTTCAGCGGATTCTGCAAAACTACACCGGTTTGTTAGGCCCTTACTCCTACGCAGTCCTTTTTGATGAGAATAACTTGCGACTGGCCGATACCTATGCGCCAGAAATCACCTACACCTTCCCCTACCGCCTGTCTCAGGGCGAGTTATCCAACCTCGTCATCCAAAACCGCTTGCCGCGCTCAACCGGTAATACTCTCTACTTTGAAGCTCCCGAATTGGTCCGCATCATCCGCTCCATGGAAGGCCAATCGATCAATTTCAACGTTCAGATTCCCAAGCCTCGTCAGGGTGAAACCGAGTATAGCGAGATCGGAACCCTGGTGTCGCTCAACCAGCTTCCCTGGAAAATCGCCTATTTCCAGGCGGAATTTGATCCCACTGCTTACCAGGAATCTCAGATCCGCCTGACGGTCATTACCGCCGCGCTGATTGCTTTACTGGTCAGTCTCATCGGCATCCTGGTTTCCCGGTTGTTGAGCCGTCCGCTCGTCAACCTGACCCAAGTGGCTGAAAGAGTCACCCAAGGCGATCTGGATGCGCAAGCAGACGTCAGCACCAATGATGAAACCGGCGCCTTGGCCAGAGCCTTCAACTCCATGACCGGGCGGCTTAACCAGTTCATTGCAGAACTGGAACAACGGGTGGCCCAACGCACCAACGCCCTGGAACAGCAAAACATTGCCCTGGCTGAACGCTCAGAGCAGCTCAAGACGGTTGCGGACGTGGCTCGTTCCATTGTCACCTCTCAAGAGTTGCAGGACTTGCTCTCTTCCGTCACCCGTCTGATCAGCGAGCGCTTTGGATATTACCATGTCGGCATTTTCCTGCTGGACGAGATCGGTCAACACGCCGTGTTGCGCGCCGCTAACAGCCAGGGAGGCCAGCGCATGTTGGCCCGCCATCACCAACTGGAAGTCGGCCATACAGGCATCGTCGGCACCGTCACCGGCAGCGGCCAGCCCAGAATTGCCTCCAACGTCGGCGCCGACAGCGCCTACTTCAACAACCCCGATCTGCCCACCACTCGTTCCGAAATGGCCTTGCCTCTGCTCGTGAACGATCGCGTCATTGGCGCTTTGGATGTTCAAAGCACCGAGTTGAACGCCTTCTCGGCCGATGACATTGAATTGTTCACCATTCTAGCCGATCAGGTCGCCATCGCCATTTATAACAACCAACTGTATTCTGAAACTGCTCGCGCCTTAACAGAGGCTCAAAACGTCCACCGTCAATACCTGCGCCAGGAATGGACCCGTGACCTCTCGGTGCGCCGCTCCCGCGCGTTCCGCTATACGCCCCAAGGCGTCGTCGCCCGCGAAACCGATTCGCCCGACATCCAGGAAGCCATCACCACCGGCAAACCGTACCTTGAGACCGAAACCCTGCCTGACTCCACCACCCGAGCGGTCATGGCCGTTCCCATTCAATTGCGCGGTGAAACCATCGGCGTCATCCGTGTCCAGGATCAAGGCATAGACCGCTCCTGGTCGAATGATGAAGTAATAGCTGTTCAAGACGTGGCCCAGCAGGTCAGTGTGGCGCTCGAAAACGCGCGCTTGTTTGAAAAGACCGTCCAGAGAGCTGAACGGGAAAAGAAAGTACTCGAAATTACCGGCCTAATCCGCGCGACCAACGACCCGCAGCAAATGCTGGAAATCGCCGCGGCTGAAATCCAAAAAGCGCTCGGCGTCACGCGGGCTCAAATTATCCTTCCCAAGGCGAAAACTTCCGACAACGGAAACAACGGCGATAAGTCAGGAGGTGTTGAATGACTTACATTTTATCAATAGCCAACGAAAAAGGCGGGGTTGCAAAGACCACCTCCTGCATCTCTCTGGGGGCTTCACTGGTTGAATCCGGCGCCTCGGTGCTGCTGATCGACCTGGATGCGCAAGCCAATCTGACTCTTGCGCTGGGTGTAGACACGGCCCAAATCAAGCAGTCCATCGTTAACGTACTGCTCGAATCCCTGCCGGCAGCCCAGGCAATCGTCAAAACCGGCATACCGAAACTGGATGTCATCCCCGCCACCTCCGAGATGGGCATGACCGAACGCTTCCTGCCCATGCGCACGGGTTATGAAACGGCCCTCAAGAAGGCCCTCCGCGGGCAATCCTGGACTTATGACTACATCATCCTCGACTGCCCTCCCTTCCTGGGCGCCATCACCACCAATGCTCTCACCGCCAGCGACATGCTGCTCATGCCCACCCAGGCGGAATTCTTCTCCATCAATGCTCTGCGCAGCATGATGAGCCTGGTGCGTAAAATCCGCGCTCAGAGCAACCCTCAATTGACCTACCGTCTGCTGCTAACGATGTTCGATCGTCGCAACCGCATCCACCGAACGCTGAGCGAACAGCTTCGCGCAACCTTCGGCAACGGCGTGCTCGAAACCATCATTGAAACCGATACCCGTTTGCGCGAAAGCGCCATCGCAGGGCTGCCGATCATTTATCACTCCCCCAAGAGCCGCTCTTCCCTACAATATCGCGCTTTGGCTCAGGAGATCCTGACCTATGTCAAAGAAACAACTCCACAGACGGCTTAGAAACCTCTTCGCCGATCTGGAACATTCCCAGGTCGAACAAGAGCCCGAGTTTCCGGACCGGCAGCCTGCCGCATCGCTGGAAGACTCTGGACAGGATTGGCAGTCCGCCCCCGCGGCTCCGCCACCCGCCCAGCCTCCCCGCGAGCGCCCGGCCCAGGTTGACTCGAGCGACCTCACCGGTGTTGCCGTCGACCAGCTCGGTATCGGTGTCGCGCTCCAGCCCTGGACTCATGCCGGGTTACAGAGTTTGCATTCCAATCAGGTAGGGATTCAACCCGCCTCCCCCGATGCTCCCGCCGCCATCGCCGTCCCTTTCCAGGCCGGCAACCTGGGTGAACTGCTCCTTGAGGTGGTCGACGATTCGGAACAGCGCAACTGGACGGATGATGACCGCTTCATGGTCATGGAAATTACCACCCAATTGGCCCTGGCCCTCGAGAACGCGCGCCTCTACCAATCTGCGCAACAAGAACTGGCTGAAAGAGTCCGCGCTGAGGAAGTCATCCTTCACCGAAACCAGGATCTGGCCATCCTCAACCGGATCGGGCAACGTTTGTCCAAACTGACCTCGCGCGAAGATATTTATCAGACCCTGACAGAAATGGTCGGCGAACTCCTCGATAACGGCAACCTGATTCTGGCGGTTATCGACCACAAGACCAGAGACATTTCATTCCCTGTCTACCGCGTGGATGGGCAGCCCGTTCAGGTAGAGACTCGCGCCCCCTCCAATGAGTTGGTCGATTACGCCGTGCAATCTGCCGAACCGCTGCTTGTCAACAACCAGGTCAGCGAGCGCCTTCAAGCGTTGAATATCCCGCTCCCCAAGCGCATCCCCTCCTCGCTGATGCTCATCCCGCTCATCGCCGGTGGTGACCAGGACGGCGCCCTCGTCATTCAAGACTTCGACAACAAGAACGCCTCCCAGTTCGATGCGGTGCATACCGAACTGCTCTCCACCGCTGTTTCTCAAGCCGCCATCGCGCTGGAGAATGCCACCCTGTTTGAGCAAATGCAGACAGCTTTGAACGCCATTGAGAATCGCGAGCGCTACCAGGCCAGCGTGGCTCGCTCGGTGGCCTCCCTTTCCGAACTCGGCGCCCAGGCTCTGCCCGATGTGCTCAAACACATGGCCAATGCTTCACAAGCGAACCGCGTATATTTTGCCCAATACGCGGATGACGAAACCAACCCCCATTGGAAGCTAGTCGAAGATTACACCGCGCCACTTTCGGCGTACTTGTTCGACCGCTCGCGGATCCAAACCATCCCCCTCACCGCATTGGGCGATTCGATGCCCGGCCTACTGAGCCAGGGTTGGATGGCTCCTCTGGCGCCGGAATCCAACAACACCACCTCCGCGGCATTCTTCAAAGAGCAAAACATTCAGTCCGCGCTTGTCCTGTCTGTCACCGGCAGCCGCAACGTTCCCGGCTTGCTGGTTTTTGACCAAATTGACCATCCTCGTCAGTGGTTCACCGAAGAAATCAACATTCTACGCGTGGCTGCCGACGCCATCTCGAACACCTACGTCCGCGAAAACCTCCTCTCCCAGTTGCAGGTCAACCTGGACGAAACCGAAAATCTTTACCGGGCTACCAACCGTCTGGTGTTGGCAAACGACTACCAGGAAATGCTGGCCGCGGTCATCAACGGCGTCAAGCTCACCGGAATCAACCGCGGCGTGCTCCTCCTCTACGAAACCGACACATCCAACCGGGTCAACAAGGTGCAGGTGCATGCTAACTGGTATTCCGGGTATGGCAACCCGCCCCCACCCGTAGAGACCATCTTCCCGCGTGAAGTGCATGATCGCTTCCGCAACATCACCTCGCCCGTGTTTGTCGATGATATCGCCACCTCCCCCATCGACGCCAACTTCCGCCAGTATCTGGAACACCGTCACGTCCGCTCCATGGGCATTCTCCCGCTCATCGCCGGAAAACGCCAGATGGGCGTCCTTCTGTTAGAAGGCGACGATCACCACACCTTCACTGGCAGCGAAACCCGCACCCTCCCTCCGCTGGTCGATCAGTTGACCATCGCGGTCGAAAACCAGCGCTTGTTTGCCCAAACTCAGGCTGCCCTGGCCGAAACCGGCCTGCTTTACAACGTCTCGAACCAGATTGCCCAGGCGCGGGATATTGATCAAATGTTGTCGCTGGTTGAGGAAAACGCACTGCCTCAAAGAGCGGAGCGCGTTTCGATAATCCTCATCAACAAAGACCACAGCGGTGAGATGGCCGACCTGGAACTCACCGGGTATCACGACCGCGACGGGCAATACCAGGCAGTAGACCTTCACATGCCAGTGGATGATCTGCCCCTGGTGCGCTTGCTCTCAGAAGACGGGCTGGTCATCAACGATGTGACCGAATTCCCCATCGACCCCGCCTCACGCAAGACGCTTGAAAAGCTCGAGATGCCCGCCTGCGCAATTGTGCCTCTGCGTACCGGCGGCAATCTCACCGGTGTCCTGATCGCTTCTTCTCGCCAGCGAGCCGAATTCTCCGCGCAAGAAGTCGCATTGCTGCGCACGGTCGCCAACGGTATTGCTGTGGCAGTCGAGAAACTGAGGTTACTCAGCCAGGCCCAACGCCGCGCGCTTGAACTGCAAACCGCTTCCGAAATTGCCCGCGACACCGCCTCTACCCTCACGCTCGACTTGCTGCTGGAGCGCATCGTCAACCTGCTCATCGACCGCTTCAGCTTCTACCACGCCTCCATCTTCCTCCTGGACGAATCCGGCACCTTCGCCACGGTGCGCGAATCGACCGGTTCTGCGGGCGCCGAACTCAAACGCCGCGGGCACAAACTGGCCGTTGGCTCACGTTCGGTTGTGGGTACCGTCACTGCCACCGGCGAGCCTTTTGTGCTCAACGACGTGCTCAACTCGCCCATGTACTACCCCAACCCGCTGCTCCCCGACACCCGCGCTGAAATGGGCCTGCCCCTTAAATTGGGCAACACCGTCATCGGCGCGCTCGATATGCAATCCAAGAGCACCAACGCCTTCGGACCCGATGACGTCAACGTGTTGGGTATCCTTTCAGATCAAATCGCCATCGCCATCGAGAACGCCCGGGCTTACGAGCTTGCCCAGCACGCGGTGGAAGAAATGCGCGAGGCCGACCGCGTGAAGAGCCAGTTCCTGGCCAACATGAGCCACGAATTGCGCACCCCGCTCAACTCCATCATCGGCTTCTCGCGTGTCATCCTCAAGGGCATTGACGGCCCGGTCAACGAAATGCAAACCCAGGACCTGTCTGCCATCTACAACTCCGGACAGCACCTGCTGACCCTCATCAACGAAATCCTCGACTTCTCCAAATTGGAAGCAGGCAAGATGGAACTCTCGCTCAGCGATATCAATGTGAGCGACATGATCAACGGCGCCATGTCCACCGCCGTCGGTTTGGTCAAAGACAAACCCATCAAACTCGTCCAGGTCGTCGAACCCGACCTGCCTGTGGTGCGCGCCGATATGACCCGCGTCCGCCAGGTGTTGATCAACTTCCTTTCCAACGCAGCCAAATTTACCGATGAAGGCGCCATCACTGTGGAAGCTCGCCGGGCGCGCAGCCCCAAGGGCATCCCCGAGGTGATGGTCACCGTATCCGACACCGGCCCCGGCATTGCCGACAGCGACCGCGTCAAATTGTTCCTGCCCTTCTCTCAAGTGGACGACTCACCCACCCGCAAGACCGGCGGTACCGGTCTGGGACTTTCCATCTGCCGCTCGCTCATCGAAATGCACGGCGGGCGCATCGGCTTGCTTTCCAGCGTGGTGGGGCAAGGCAGCATCTTCTTCTTCACCTTGCCTTACCAGGAAGAAGAAATTTCCAGCCCCAGCGAGTCCCACATCGTCCTGTGCATCGACGACGACCCGCAGGTCATCAATCTATACGAGCGCTTCTTGCAGCCCCAAGGCTACAAGGTTATCCCGCATGTGGACCCCAAAACCGCGGTGGCTGCCGCGAAGCAGCACCGCCCCTTTGCCATCACCGTCGATGTGATGATGCCCGAGCGAGATGGCTGGCAGGTGATGAACGATCTCAAATCCGACCCCGCCACCCGCGACATCCCGGTGGTTGTGTGCAGCATCCTGGAAGAAGAGGAGAAAGGCTTTAGCCTGGGCGCTGCCGATTACCTGGTCAAGCCCTTCGTCCAGGAAGACCTGGCGAATGCCATTCACCGTTTAGATCGCGATGGGCAGATCACCGAAATTTTGCTGATTGATGATGAACCCGGGGATTTGCGCCTGGTGCAAAAGATGCTTGAAGAACAGCAGCGCTACCGGGTCCGTTTGGCCGAGGGCGGCACCAATGGTTGGGATGCCATCCAAAACAAGAAGCCTGACGCGGTCATCATGGACCTGTTCATGCCCGACATGGACGGGTTCACCCTCATCGGCCACCTGCGCGCCGATCCAAAGTTGCGCGACCTGCCGGTCATCATTCTCACCGGCGCCGATTTGACCGCCGAGCAGCACGAGAAATTGAATCAATTCGGCCAACAATTGCTCACCAAAGGCTACCTGCGCGAAAACGAATTACTCAACACATTAGAAAAATCACTGCGCAAACTTCGCACCGCCCCCAAAGCAGCCGGCGGGGCCAAATAACTTACCTCATAGGATAATCTAACGTATGCCCCCTAACCTTTATGTCGAATGCCTCGATTGCGGACACCAGACCCCCTTCACGGTCACGAAGCCAGCTTGCCCAAAATGTGGAAGCAACTGGCGCGAAGCCCGCTATGATTACGCCGCCGTGGCACAGGACTGGCTCACCCAATTACCCAACCGGCCATTTGACATCTGGCGATATCAAGAGCTGCTCCCGCTCCAGGGGCCTAACATGGAACTGACCCTGGGCGAAGGTGGAACTCCGCTCATTCGTGCCAACAACCTGGGAATGATGCTAGGCTGCCCCAATTTGTACGTCAAGGATGAACGCCAGGGACCGACAGCCTCTTTCAAAGACCGCCAGGCCGTCGTCACAATTGCCGCTTTGAAGGAAGCCGGGGTGAGTGAATTTGTTATTGCCTCCACCGGCAACGTCGCCATTTCATACTCCGCCTACGCATCCCGGGCCAGCATCAAATTGTGGGCCTTCCTCACCAGCCTGGTTCCCGCTGCAAAAATGCGCGAAGTAGCTATTTACGGCACGCAGGTGATCAAAATCACGGGTTCCTATGACCAGGCCAAGAAAGTAGCCTCCGAATTCGCCCACCAACGCGGCCTATCCATCGACCAGGGCGCTCGCACCATCCCCTGCATCGAAGCCATGAAAACCATCTCCTTCGAGCTTGCCGAGCAGCTCACCCGCCTGTTGGGTCCCGGCGAGACCACCCCTTGGCGCGCCCCCGATTGGTACATCCAGTCTGTTTCCGGCGGCATGGGCCCGATTGGAGTCATCAAAGGCTTTAAAGAATTGAAGGAAATGGGGCTGGTAGACAAAATCCCCAAAATCGCTGCCTTGCAAGCCGAAGGCTGCGCCCCCATGGCCCACGCCTGGAAGCAAAACCGTGACACAGCCATTCCCGTGCAATCGCCGCGCACCCACATCGCCACCCTGGCCACCGGCGACCCTGGCCGCACCTACACCATTCTGCGCCAGAAAATGCTTGAGGCATCCGGTGGCGTGATCGAAAGCGTGAGTGATGAAGAAGCCTTCCGCGCCATGCATTACCTGGCCAAGATGGAAGGCCTTTCGGTTGAACCCGCCTCTGCCGTTGCCTTTGCTGGGCTGGTCAAGTTGGTCCGCGCCGGCATCATTAAGTCCCACGAAACCGTCGTGATCAACTGCACCGGCCACACCATGCCCATCGAGCGCAATATCCTTGGCGAGGGTTGGTCGCGCGATATTGTCTTCCCGCAGGATGGTATGGAAGAGAGCCAGGAAGAAGGTTTGTTGGCCGCCCTCAGCAAGGTGGGCATCGATCGCTTCCCGCGCATTGCCATTGTGGACGACAACCCCGAGGTTCGTCGCCTGGTACGCCGTATCCTCCAATCGCAGGGCAACTATACCCTCTTCGAGGCCACCAACGGTCGAGAAGCGGTGGAACTGGTCCAGCGTGAACATCCCAACCTCATCATCTTGGATCTAATGATGCCCGAAATGGACGGCTACGCGGTAATGGACGCGCTTAAAAACTCCCCTGACACAGCCGACATCCCGATCATAGTGGTGACCGCCAAAGAGCTAACCCCCGACGAAAAAGACCGCATGCGCGGCCACATCCAGAAGCTCATGCAAAAGGGTGACTTTATGAGTGATGAACTGCTCGACGAAGTAAGAGCCTTGCTCAGATAACCTCCGGTAAAAGACGGGGGCAAGAACCGCCATCTCCGCAATGAAAGGGGAGCGTATGGCAATCGCCGGACAACGTAAGGGAATAGTAGCTGCACTCTCATCTGCCGTCTTTTTGGGGGTTGTCCCCATCTTCGGCAAGGTGGCCATCAATTCCGGCTTCTCCCCGCTCTCGGTCATCGTCCTGCGCACCGGCATCGCCGCCCTGCTCATGTTGGTAGTCATGGCCATCGCCATGCGCCAGTACTTTTATATTTTCTCCGTCGGCCTGATCGGTTGCCTTCTGGCCGGATTCGTCAACGGCGTGGGCTCGGTCCTGTATTACAGCGCCCTCGCTCGCCTGGATGCCTCCATCGGCCACTTGTTGTACTCCTTCTACCCCATCTTTGTAGCCTTGTGGCTGCTCCTTGACCGGCAAACGATTACTCGGCTGACGATCTTCCGTTTGATTCTCTCCGTTCCAGCGGTCATTCTGTTGGTCTACACGGGTGACCGGGCGGTCGACCCGATCGGCGCGCTAATGATGCTTGGTTCAGCCATCCTCTACGCCCTGCACCTCATCATCAACCAGCGCGTACTATACGAAGTTCCGGCGCAGACCGTCACACTGTACACCCTGCTGGGCATGGCCGTCACGGTCTTGCTGGCTTACTTACTCCTTGACCGGCAAATTCCCAGTGGCAATGTGGCCTGGTGGGCTGCTATTTCGATGGCCCTCATCACCTTCTTCTCGCGCTTCACCCTTTTCCTGGGCATCAAACACCTGGGCGGACTGCAAACAGCCCTGCTGGGGTTGGGTGAAATTCTCATCACCGTCATGCTGGCGGTCTTCATGTTGGGCGAATCCTTGAACCTGACCCAGGTGCTGGGCGGGATTCTACTGGCGGTCAGCTTGATCCTGGTGGCCTTCGATCGCATTCCGCCACACAAACGCTACAACACAGGAATTCTATCCTGGCTGACCCCTTCCAAGATTCCTTCCGCCCCCGATTTGAACTGGCACCAGTAATTTTCAGCAATTATGATAATCGCGAGGTGTAAAACACCTCGCGATTATCATAATTGGCTCTCTGGAAGTCGCTGTGGCAGGTGTCGCATTTTGGGATGTGAGAGCGGCGAAGCCGCTCTCACATCCCAAAATGCGGATTACACCACGCCGGTTCCCAATGAAGGTTTTTATATCTCCAGGACATACCCCGCGCCGCGGATATTCTTGATCCACTCGTTCCACTCTGGCAGCACCACCAGCTTTTGCCGCAAACGGCTGACCACAGGGCGAAGGATTTTTGCAGCCTCTTCGTTATCCACGCGATAGCCCTGGCAGGCATGCACCAGGTCCGAATGGGTTATAACTTGGCCGCTCAACTCGTACAGAACTTCCATCAGGCGTGACTCGGTGGGCGTCAAATTGACCATGCCGCCGTCCCATGTGATTTCCCGCCGGCTGCAATCCAGCATGGCCCCGCCCGGCAGGCGGAAAATTTTCGGCTGGCTCGCCGGCAAATCCCGTTCCTCTTCTGTCCGTGTCACTGCGTTTTCAATGCAGCGAACAATATTCTCGGGCATCACCGGTTTGAGCAAGTAATCGTGCACCCGGTAACGTATCGCCTGGATCGCAGTGTCCATCGACCCATGCGCCGTGAGGACAATCACCTTCATCTCCCCGGCCTCTTCATCGATGGCTTCCAGCACGTCGATCCCGCTCATCCCAGGCATCTTTAAATCCAGAACCATCACGTCGAACGGCTCTTTCCGCAATATATCGACCGCTGCTTCACCGCTTTCGACCGCCTTGATGGTATACCCCTCCAGGCGAAGGATCTCGGCTAACGAAATTCGGGCAATATCTTCATCATCGACAATCAACACTCTCGTCATGGTTCGGGTTTCTCCTGAATTGGCAATAACACTTCAAACCGCGCCCCCTGACCATGCTTGGATTGACCAAGCTGCATCGTGCCCCCATGATTTTCGATAATACCATAACTTACCGATAAACCAAGACCTGTGCCTTGTTTCTTCGAGCTAACAAACGGCTCAAATAATTTATCACGCATATCGTCAGATACCCCCGTGCCGCTATCTTCAACGCTGAGCACTACCATAGCTTTTTCGGTCACCGCGCCTTCGATCCAAATACGCTTCTCACCGCTCACGCTTTCCATAGCGTCCATGGCATTGATCAACAGGTTGAAAACCACCTGCTGGATTTGGTTCTTAACGCCCAAGATGTGCGGCAAGCTCTCCTCAAAACCCAGCGTCACCTGCACCGACTGCGACTCCATCTGTGCCCGCAGCAAATACAACACTCGCTCAACCACATTGCCGAGGTCTACAGCTTCTTTGACCAGCATACCTGGGCGGTAGAAATCTAGCAGATGCCGCACGGTACTCACCAGGCGATCCACCTCCGTGGTGGTCATCGCCAAAAAGTTCATGCGCTGTTCCGCGCCAATATCGGAACGGTTAGCCAGATGCAGGCAATTGCGCACCGCTTGAAGCGGGTTGTTAATCTCGTGCGCCAGGGTAGCCGAAAGTCTGCCCACCGCAGCCATTTTCTCAGCTTGAATCAACGCCCGCTGGGATTCCTCCAGCCGAGTAATTGAATTGCGCAGGTCGGTGTACAGACGGTTGTTCTCCATAGCCACAACCGCCTGGCGGGCTAAAATGCCAAACAACTCCAGGTCCGATTCTGTAAAGGACGGGCTGTCGGCCTGCCTGCCGGTGAAGAAGGTGAAGCGTTGCGCATTGCGCAGCACAACCGAAACCATACAGCCCGACCAGGAAAGTTCTTCCAGGCAGGAGCGCATATCGGCATCTCCGGGACCGGCTGTGCTAAAAATCGACGCCGTTTCAACCCCTGAAAGAAGACCGGCCATCTTTTCCCAAACCGGATAGGTTTCATCGTCCACAGCAGGCAGTCCAGCGCTCATGACCAGCCGCCCCGCTCCTTGCTCGACGTCCGTCTGAACAACTCCGGCAAAAGGCGCATTGAACACCTGCTCCATGGTTTGCGGGAGCATTTCCTCCAGCGCTTCAGGCGAAGTGTGCGAGAGCAATTTTTCGGTCACATCAAACAAAGGCCGCAGTGCCTGAGCGCGGGCTGCATCCTGCTTCTGGCGGCTCTCGTCCAACACGCGCTGCACCACCCGCACCAAATCGGTGGTGTTCTCAAATGGCTTGAGGATCAGCCCGTCCACGCCTCTATAAAGGGCTTGAATGGCTGTATCCACGGATCCGAACCCGGTCATCACCAACACCGCCAATGAAGGCTGAATTTGCTTGCAACGCGAGATCAACTCGAAGCCGTCCATCACCGGCATCCGAATATCCGAAATCAATAAATCCATCTTGCGGGATGCAAGCACACGCAGCGCGTCGGTTGGATCGGTGCAGGCAATCACTTCATACTCTGCACGCTCCAACAAGCGTTGGCATAACCGGGCAATGCTGCGATCGTCATCTACGAGTAAAATGCTGTGACCAGCCATCCCCTCTCCTTAGTTTCCAACGGACCTTCTCCCCTCCCGTTGGACAACCTCTTCTCTATTATCTCTTTTTTGCCGAATCACGCAAGGTTCTCAACCCAAAAAACATGTATTTACTCACCGAAGCTGGAAAAATTCCGATTTTGAGGTGTTTGTGGCGGCGAAGCCGCCACAAACACCTCAAAATCGGGTCTTCCTACCTTTGGCGTGAGTAGTTACAAAAACATAAAAGCCGCTCAATTGCGGCTTTTGTGTGCGCTGGAGAGGACTTGAACCTCCACGGGTCTCCCCACATGGCCCTCAACCATGCCTGTCTGCCAGTTCCAGCACCAGCGCGGGTGTGGATGTATTATAATCGGCTCTGGGTGATTGTCAAGCATCCACGTGAGTTCCCCCCTCCAGAATCTTGCTGACAAATGTCACCCCAACCCGGCTCCGCCGAATCTTACCACGAGAGGAAACCTTATGACCATCATTTTGGACGCTATGGGCAGCGATGATTATCCAGGCCCTGAAATCCAGGGAGCGCTCGATGCAGCCCGCGATTTCGGCGAGGAAATTGTTCTGGTCGGAAACGAGGAACTAATCAGCCCTCGTCTGGCTGAACTCAACAAGAGCAACCTGCCGGTGCGCATCGTCCACGCGCCTGATGTCCTCGAGATGACCGATAAGCCCGTGGACGGAGCCCGCAAAAAACCCTTGAACTCGATGGCCGTGGGCCTGGAACTGGTCAAAACCGGCCAGGGCAGCGCCTTTGTCACCGCCGGGAACACCGGCGGAGCCATGTTCAACGGCCTGCGCACCCTGGGACGCATCAAAGGCGTCCAGCGCCCTGGCCTGACGGCCGTCTTCCCCACCAAAACCGGCTTCTGCGCGGTAGTCGACATCGGCGCCAACGCGGACTGCCGCCCCGAGTTTCTGGTGCAGTTCGCCATCATGGGCAGCCTGTATGCTGAAAAACTGCTCAACATCGCCGAGCCGCGCGTGGGTCTGCTCTCCAACGGCGAAGAGTCGATGAAGGGCAACCAGTTGGTCAAAGATACCTTCCCCCTCCTGCAAACCGCGCCGGTCAACTTCATCGGCAACGTGGAAGCCAAGGAGTTGTTCCAGGGTAAGGTGGATGTCGTCGTTACCGACGGCTTCACCGGCAACGTCCTGCTCAAGAGCAGCGAGGCGGTGTCCAAACTGCTCATCGACTCGCTCAAAAAAGAGCTGACATCCAAGTTCATCTACAAACTGGGCGCGGCCCTGGCCAAACCGGCTTTCGGCAACCTCAAGAAGATGATGGAGCCCGAAGAAGTCGGCGCCGCCCCGCTGCTGGGCATTGACGGGCTCGTCTTCGTCGGCCACGGCCGTTCCAATGCCCGCGCCATCTACAGCGCCATCCGCATCGCCCGCCAGGCGGTACAAAGCGACCTGCTCGAAGCCATGCGCGGCGCGATCCAATCCAACTTATCGTCTGCAGAATAATTGAGAAACCATGAAAATCGTTGCGAATTCAAAAAAGATCAATCGCTACCGCAAAATCGGTAACTACTCGACCATGGCCAGCCTGGTCATCCTGGTGGGCGGGTTTGCCCTCTCCTTCAACGGGGACAACTTAAACCTTTCTTTTGGCGCCCTACTGGTCGGCCTGCTGCTCTCGCAAGTAGGCATGTACTTCACCAATCGCTGGGGACGCGTTCCCCACCCCGACGAGCGCATCACCGCCAGTCTAAAGGGCCTGGATGACAAGTACACCCTGTACAACTTCACCTCACCCGTCCAGCACTTGCTGGTGGGCCCTCAGGGCATCTGGGTGCTGGTGCCCATGTATCAGAATGGAAAGATCACTTATGACGGAAAGAAATACCGCCAGTCCGGGGTGGGCACGTTCAGCCGCCTGATTGGACAGGAAAGCCTGGGCCGCCCCGACATGGAAGCCGTTTCCTACGCCGAAGACATGAAGCGCTATCTAAAGAAGAATTTACCCGGTCAAGAAATGCCCGAGGTGCGTCCAGTCCTGGTATTCACCAGCCCCAAAGCCAGCGTGGATGCGCCCGACGCGCCCTATATCACGCTCGAAGTGGATAAGTTGAAGGATATCGTTCGCCGCCGCGCCAAAGAGGCCCCGGTGCGCCCCGAAGCCCTCACTCCCTTGATCGAATTGCTGCCCAAAGAAGGAAATTAATTTCAAAAAAGGTAAATACTTAGCAAGAGGTGGAAGAGGCCCACATTTGAGGTGTGTATGGGGTGCGAAGCACCCCATACACACCTCAAATGTGGGAACTTACCTCACCCTTTGAGTAGTTACCCAAAAAGCATGATGCGGCGCGAATGCGCCGCATCATGCTTTTCTGAACATCTTTCCCAAGATACGTAGTAAACTACGGATTTTACGAATTCCGCTTTGGACGCGGCCTGGATGCCGGTCTCCCAGCAGGTTTGGGACCTTGTCCACCGCTCGGTCGCGTCGTTGGACGCGCACCCGGTTTGACCGCCGGTCGCACAGAAGATGTCGGTCGATTCGTTCCGCTTCTCGGGCGAGGTTGGCTGTCGCCGGAGCGCGCCGGGTGGTTGCGCGCCTCTGTGGTGGGTCTGTGTTCCATGCGCTGATCCACTTCCTGGCGGATGAACTTTTCGGTCGGAGCAACCCGGCGCGTGGGCCGCCCGGTCTCTTTGCCCTCTTGCAGCGCCCGCACCTCGCTACTGGTCAAGTGACGCCACTCGCGGGGTTTCAGATCCCCCAACCGCAGCGTACCGATTCGCACACGCACGATGCGCACCACAGGCAGCCCAATGGTCGCGCACGTCTCGCGGATTTGCCGTTTGCGGCCTTCGCGCAGCACCACATTCAACCACGAGCCTTTGCCCTGGGTGGTCTCCACGCGCACTTCCGCCGGTGAAGTTTTATAACCATCTTCCAGCACCACGCCGCGCCGGAAGGCTTCCAATTGAGCATCGTCGGGGTGCTTTGCCACCAGTACGCGGTACTCTTTCTGGTGTCCAAAACGCGGATGGGTCAGTTTGTTGGTCAATTCACCGTCATTGGTCAGCAGGATCAGCCCTTCGCTTTCCACGTCCAGCCGTCCAACCGGGTAGACGGCTTCTGCCACCTGCACCAGATCCCGAACGGTCGGGCGTGGGTCGCCGGGGGCATCCACCGCCGAAATCACCCCGCGCGGCTTGTGCAGCGCAATGTACACAGACGCCTCGGCCTGTGGGATAACAGAACCGTCCACGGTGATTTTGTCTTTGGTTGCATCCGCTTTGGAGCCCAAAATGGCAGCCTGGCCGTTGATTTTCACCCGGCCCTGCTCAATCAATTCTTCACACGAACGACGCGAACCATAACCGGCCCGCGCCAAGATTTTCTGCACTCGTTCTTCCATACTTAAGATTATACTCGATCAGCCCGGAATTAATCCTTCAGGATTCCATTCTTGGGCTCTTCTTCCCCAAACTCGTCCTCATCCGGAATATCATAAGGCGGCAGTTCGATTAAAGAAGACAACCCAAAATGCTGCAAGAACTCGCTGGTCGTCCCATAAAGGATGGGCCTGCCGGGACCTTCCGACCGCCCCACTTCTTGAATCAGTCCTTTGCCCAGCAGGCTCTTCATCACGCCATCGCTATTCACCCCGCGAATACCGTCGATGGTTGGGCGAGTCACCGGCTGGCGGTAGGCGACAATCGCCAGCGTTTCCAGCCCGGCCCGGCTCAAGCGGGCAGTGGCCTCCAGCCCCAGGAATTTTTCAACCTGCGCGGAAAACCCTGCAGCGCTGGTCAATTGCACGCGCCCGCCGTGCCACTGCAGGCTCAAGCCGCGTCCATCGGCGTATTCCTCGCCCAGTGCGCGCAGCGCCTCTTCAACGGCCTCGCCTTTCTGGTCAAGCGCTTCGGCCAACTGGGCCGGGGTCACCGGGCCGGCAGCCACAAACAACAGCGCTTCAAGCGCTGCGCGGAGTTGCAAATTCGTAAGGGGTTGGGTTTGTTCACTCATGCTATAATTGAGCGGTAAAATTCACATTTCCTAGGATTAGAATGATGAAACGAATTTCGTTTTTACTATTGGTACTTGTCTTATCCAGCCTCGCCTGCGGGTTGCCCACTCGCGACCTGCCCCCCACACCCACCGCAATTCCGGTGGACCCTGCTCAGGCACAAGCCTTGGAGGATCAGTTGGCAACCGCTGCCGCCGAACTCGAAGCCGGCAACCTGGTCACCTTGACCTTCACAGACTCTCAATTGACTTCCTACTTTGCCAAGCAACTGGGACAGCAGAACGATTTTTCCTTCGTCGATCCCCAGGTCCGCCTTACCGGCGGCAACATCGAAATGGGCGGCAAGATCACGATTGAAAAGCTCTCGGCCCAGGCCACGCTCGTGTTCTCTACCTACGTTGCCGAAGGTCGCTTGAGGGTAGAACTGCTGGACGCAAAACTCGGCGCGCTGCCCGTGCCCGACCGGTTTCTCAACCAGATCAACGATACCATGAACGCCAACATGGATGAGATGACTTCCGCAGATGGGCGCAAACTCGACATCCAGAGTGTTACCGTTGGCGAAGGCGTCATGACCATTGTCGGGCAGTTAGCCCAACCCTAAGAACACCAGTTAACGCCCCGATTATACCCGATTTATGAACAACCGCCGATCACAGCCAGCCCGCATCTTCCCAATCATAACCGCCGCATTGCTCTTTCTGACGGCGCTGATGCTTTCCGCTTGCCTGCCGCTCACGCCCAAGCCAACCGAAACCTTCTCTGTCACGCTTCAGGCCGACGGCAAGCAGACCAATGTTCAGGCAACCCCCGGCGACACCGTGCAGAATGTATTGGATCGCAGCGGCGTGGTACTCAACTCGCTCGACCGGGTTGATCCGGCTGGTTATACCGTACTCTCGCCGAATGCAATCATCACCGTTGTGCGCGTCAGCGAAGAGTTTGAAATCGAGGAAACCACCATCCCCTTTGACCGGCAAATCGTCCGCAACGAATCGCTGCCCGAAAAACAAGAGCGCATCATCCAGCTAGGCGTAAACGGCGTCCAACAGGTCACCTACCGACAGATCTACGAAGATGGCAAACCTCTAGCCCGCACCGTGTTTAAATCGGAGTTGATCAAAGAACCTCGTGCCGAAATCGTCATGGTAGGCGTTCAACGCCCCTTCACGCCCATCTCCATCCCCGGGCGTCTCGTTTACCTGGCGGGCGGCAATGCCTGGTCCATGGACAGCAACACCGGTGTGCGCACGCCGCTGGTCACATCCGGTGACCTGGACGGGTACGTCTTTTCGCTTTCTCCCGAGCGCGACTGGCTGCTCTTCACCCGCAAATCAACGGCTGCCCCCGATGAAGAGATCAACACTTTGTGGATGGTCAACATCACCGAGGAAGGCGCCGAGCCGGTGGACTTGCGCGTCAGCAACATTGTCCATTTTGCCGATTGGGCGCCCAATCAGATCCTCAGCATTGCCTATTCCACCGTGGAGCCTCGCGCCACCGCCCCCGGATGGCAGGCCAACAATGACTTGTGGGTTGTTTCGTATGCCGCCTCGGGAATGTATATCAAACGCACTCAGCTCATCGAAGGTGGTTCCGGCGGCACTTACGGCTGGTGGGGCACTTCCTTCACCTGGTCTCCAGAAGGGGACCAACTGGCTTACATTCGCCCCGATGGCGCGGGGCTGGTCGACCTGAACACCGGCGAGCTCACCTCCCTGGTCGATATCCTCCCCTACCAGACCGGCGGCGATTGGGCCTGGGTCAGCGGTTTGGCCTGGGCGCCCTCCGGCAACAGCCTGTACCTGGTCACGCACCAATCCAAACCCGGCCTGGAGAATGCCGAAGCCTCCCCCGTTTTTGACTTATCTGCCGTGATCCTCGATGGCCCCCTGCTGAGGCTGGTTGAGCAAAGCGGCATGTTTGCCTACCCGGTAGCCTCCCCCATCGGAGAAGATGGCAGCTTTCAAGTAGCTTACCTGCAAGCCATTTTCCCCGAGTTGAGCGAAACAGGCCGCTACCGTCTGGCAGTCATCGACCGCGACGGCTCCAACACCCAGGTGCTGTTCCCCGCCGAGGATATGAACGGTCTCGAGCCCCAATCGGTGATCTGGTCGCCGGAAACTTTTTCTGACGGAAATTACCGCCTGGCCGCGTTGTATGATGGCAACCTGTATCTGATTGATCCCGCTACGCGGGAATATCAGCAAATCACCGGCGACGGCTTGATCCAGCACATCGATTGGTAGGCCGCCGGAAAACTATGAGGAGAAAAACTTCCATGCGTGTTTTAGTCACCGGCGCAGCCGGCTTCCTGGGGTCTCACCTGTGCGAGAAACTGATTAATGAGGGTCATTTCGTCATTGGAATGGACAACTTCATTACCGGCAGCCCTGACAACCTGGAACACCTGGCCGGCAATCCCAACTTCACCTTTATCCGCCACGATGTATCGAATTTTATCTTTGTGCCCGGAAAAGTCCAGGCCGTTCTGCATTTCGCTTCGCCTGCCAGCCCCAACCCCGCCTCCCCCTACGGCTACACTAACCTGCCTATCCAAACCATGAAAGCCGGGGCGCTGGGCACCCATAATACCCTGGGTGTGGCCCGCGCTCACAATGCCCGCTACCTGCTGGCCTCCACCAGCGAGATCTATGGCGACCCGCTGGAACATCCCCAGAAAGAAACCTACTGGGGCCACGTAGACCCCATTGGCGTGCGCTCGGTGTACGACGAAGCCAAACGCTTCGCAGAAGCCCTCACAATGGCCTACCACGGCTACCACGGGCTCAATACGAGCATTGTGCGTATCTTCAACACTTTCGGCCCGCGCATGCGCCTGGATGACGGCCGCGTGGTGCCCAATTTCATCCAGCAAGCCATCCGCGGCGAACCCCTCACCGTGTATGGCGACGGCCAGCAAACGCGCAGCTTCTGCTTCGTTAGCGATCTGGTCGATGGCATCTACCGTCTGCTCATGTCTGATGAACATTATCCTGTCAACATTGGCAACCCCAATGAAATGAATATGATCGAATTTGCAGAGACCATCAATCGTATTGTCGGCAATTCATCTGGAATCACATCAAAACCAGCCCTGCGCCTGGGGGACGACCCTCAACGCCGCAGGCCGGATATTACTCGTGCGAAGGAATTATTACAATGGGAACCGAAAGTATCTCTGGAACAAGGAATCGCTCTGACCGTACCGTACTTCCGCCAAAAAATGGGATTGGAATGATCCTCACCGATCCACAAGAAAGAAGCCGCTTCTTACGCTTCGCTGTCGTGGGTGTCATTGGCGCCGTGGTCGATTTTGGCGCCTTCAACATCCTCACCGGAATCTTTAAACTCGCCGGTGTTCTGTCCTCGGTCATCTCTTTTACAGCCGCCGTCACCAGCAACTTCCTTTGGAACCGTTTCTGGACCTATCCGGATTCGCGCAGCAAGAACGTCTCCAGGCAAGTCGTCCAGTTTGCCGTGGTCAGCCTGATTGGCCTGGGCATCCGCACCCCGTTATTCGCCTGGCTGGAGAAAGTACTGATCGGCTTCTTTGACAAAAACCTGTCAAAGACTTTTTTCCTCAGCCCCACCTTCGTCGGGCACAACATCGCGCTGGCCATTGCGGTGCTGGTAGTGATGATGTGGAACTTCTTCGCCAATCGTTACTGGACGTATAACGACGTCAGTTAATCGATCTGGCGGTCGCAGGCCGTTTCAAAAGGAGCGTGCAATCATGTCGGAGTATAACGACTCTGCTCTGGGAGAAAAAGAAACCGGTTACGTCCGAACCGTTCGCTCATTGCGCGAACTGATCGATCTGGTCACCGGGCGCGCCTTTGAAGCCGACCTGCCCCACGAAGATGCCGGACTGGCCGACGTCATGCCCTTCCCCTTCCTGGCCCTGGTGGGACAGCAGGAGATGAAGCTGGCGCTGCTCCTTTCCATCATCAACCCCCTGGTCAGCGGTGTGCTACTGGTGGGGCCGCGCGGCACAGGCAAAACCACCACCGCCCGCAGCCTGGTGGAGCTGCTTCCTTCCGTCGAGCGCAGCAACTGCTTCTACGGCTGCCTGCCCGAAGATATTCTGTCTGGCGGCATGGATGCCGTCTGCCCAGACTGTGCGCGCAAGTTTGGCGAGGGCCAACCTCTCACCACCTCCGACCGGGTCCGCCTGATAGAGCTGCCCCTGCACGCCAGCATTGAGGATGTGGTCGGCTGGCTGGACGACAAAGCCGAAGCGCACAAGCGTATCCGGCTCCAACGCGGCATCCTGGCCAACGCCGACCTGAACGTGTTGTATGTCGACGAAGTCAACCTGCTCAGCGATGACATCGTCAACGCCATTCTCGATGCCGCTTCATCGGGCATCTACACCGTTCGCCGCGGAACCATCTCAGCTTCTTACCGCGCCCGCTTCAATCTGGTGGGCTCGATGAACCCCGAAGAAGGCAACCTGCGGCCCCAGATCATGGACCGCTTCGGCCTGCGCGTCATCGTCCACGGATTGGAAGATCCCACCGAACGCATTGAAGCCTACCAGCGCTCCCGGGCTTACCGCGTGAACCCGCGCGCAGCCGTGGCCCAGTTCCAACCCGAGACCCTCCTGGCCCGCGATGAAATCCAGGCCGCGCGCAATCTCCTGCCCCGAGTGGAAATTCCTGCCGCCGTCACCCAGGCTGGAACCGCCATCATTCAGGAAATGCGCATCGACTCGCTGCGCGCCGAAATCACCCTATTCGAGGCTGCTCGCGCCCTCGCCGCCGCCGATGCCCGCGCCCAGGTATCTCTAGATGACTTGCGCCTGGTAGCGCCCATGGCATTGCGCCTGCGGCGCTCCGATTTCATGGTCGATTACTTTGAACACCGGCGCAAAGAAGACGATGAGCTGAACAAACTCGTCCAGAAAATGTGAGCAAACAATGGCCAACCCCCGCATCATCTCCGGCAAAGCCCGCGGCATCCGTCTGAAAGACGTTCCCGGCGACACGACCCGCCCCATCACTGACATCGTTAAAGAAGCTCTCTTCAACATCTTGGGCACCGATGTGGTCGATGCTTCCTTCCTCGACCTGTTTGGCGGCACCGGCTCGGTAGGCCTGGAAGCGCTCAGTCGCGGCGCCGCGTACTGCCGCTTCCTCGATCTGCACCGTTCCGCCGTGGATACCATCCGCGCCAACCTGGAAACCACCCACCTCAAAGAGCTGGGGCAGGTTCATTTGGCCGATGCCTTCGCCTACCTGGGCCGCACACCCGACCGGGACTTTGATTACATCTACATTGCCCCGCCGCAGTACAAAGGCATGTGGGAGCGAGCCTTGCGCCTCGTCGACGAGCACCCCGGCTGGATGAACGACTCCACCTGGGTCATCGTACAGATCGACCCGGTGGAATATTCACCCCAAGCGCTCAAACATCTGGTAGAGTTCGAGCAGCGCAAGTACGGCAGCACCCTGCTGGTCTTCTACGAGCGCGCCCTGCCCGAAGACGAAACTACGCCTCCAGCATAAGCTTGTAAAAGCTTCCCCAGCCCTCGCGCTTCTGCGGAGTTGAGCTGACCTTCGCAATCGTTCCCTCTACCTGGGGTAGCGCAACAACCACCTTTCCCTGGCCCAATCGGTTCTTCAAAATCATCGGCAGTCCGCGATCATCTTTAGATAGCACCTCGGCTTTCTCTGCCTGCACCTCCAGGCACAGCCCGCGCGGAAACGTATCCAAACCCCAAACCGACCCGCTCAGATCGAATTGCACCGGTCGATTGCTGCGATATTGCACCGGTTTCGCGCCGGTCAGCTCATTATAGGCCGGGCCCCAATTAAACGCGTCCGGCCCGTGCCAGATCAGCGTTCCACCTTCCTTCACCCACTCAATTAAAACATCCGCTTCGTCTACGCGCAGATGCGCCCCCGCCACTACCACCGTCTTCACGGCCGCGGGCACCGGTTGGTTTCCATCCACCCAACCCACCCTGTGCCCCAATTGCTGCAAGAAATGGCGAGCCAACAGAATGCCGCCGGACTCGCCGCCCGGTTCGTGTCCGGGGCAGTCCTGGTTGTCACGATGATAATACTGGCTGGAGACAAACACAGCCATGTCAAAGTCATTCAAATCCGGTGCAGGCTGCGCTTGCAAGCCGCGCGCGAAATCCAAAAAAGGCTGCAAACCCGGCTTGACCCGGCCCTGCTCATCTACCAGGCCCAAGGTGGCCTCAAAACCATTCGACAGATATGGCCTGACCCTGGCGCGAATATCCCGGAAACACCACCACAGAAAGCCGTTGGCTCCCGCATCCCAGCAGGCAGGCAGCAGGCGTTGCAAATAGCTCTCCTGCTGCTCCTGGCCAAAGGTGACAATCGTGCCAAACTCCTGCAACAGCACCGGGCCAAAGCTGCGCGCCACCGACGTATACCCTGCCAGCAGTTCCGCTGCCAGCGGGTCGGTCATCCCGTCAAAACCCAACGAATGCCAGGCCGGCACCGGGTATCCGTGCATGGAATACAGATCCATGCCGGGCATATCACCCAGCCGCCAGCCCGTATCCTGAATGACCTGATTATGATCGCAGCCCGACACCAGAATCGCCTGCGGGTATTCAGATCGCAGCGCGTCAGCCACCCGCCCGCACCAATTCCGCACCGCCGCCGGAGTTGCCTGCTTGCTTTCTTCCAGGCAGTCCAGCTCGTTGCCCAAATCAATCGCCAGGATGGCATCACTAAATCTTGCAAAAACAGTGCTCAGTTTCCGGCAAAATGCTTCGGCCCGCGCCACCAGGGTAGGATCAGAGAACATGTTGCGTCCCGCGAACCATGCCGGACGGAAAGCCGCGCCGCTCATCCACCCCACGAACACCGATGGATGCGCGCACAAGTTCCGCTCCCGGCACCATCCCAGGAACTGTTCCAGCCGGGCAAACATCCCCTCGTCGTAACGCCCTAACTCAGGCTCAAAGTCCTGCCAGCGCAGGAAGAAACGCAGCGTATTCAGCTCCAGTTGGTTCAGCAAATCCAAATCACCGCGCATTTCTTCTTCCGGCCACTCCAGCCACATCTCCACGCCACAGCTCCCCGGCCAATAGTTCACCCCCACCGGAATAAAGCGCTGCCCCCCGCGCTCGAAATACCCGCTTGCCGTATCCAATGTGATTTGGCTGCTCATGTTCACTCCCCAAACACCACGGTCAGGCGCTCCTGCTCATCATAAAACGAGCGTGCCGAAAAGGGCGGACCTTGTCTGGCTGCCAGCGCGCGCGGCAGGATGGTTACCAGGTCCTCCACCAGCGGCAGGCCGGACAATGCATCGACCTGCACCCATTCCGGGCGCCCCTCCACCGATTCGACCACTTCGCCGCCGCTGTACTCTCCACAGAATACATACAGGCCGATGCCGGTCATCTCTTCCACGTCCACCAGCACCGTGCCCACCAGGCGCAAGTCGTTCACCTGCAAGCCGGTTTCTTCGGCCAGCTCGCGCCGCGCCGCGCTGAGCGCATCTTCGCCGCGCTCCAGGTGCCCGCCAATCCCGTTATACTTGCCCGCCCACAGGCGCTTGGTAGGCGCGCCGCAGATCAGCAGCACCGCATCGCCACGCGTCACGAAGATCAATGTGCGTGGAATGATCTGGTATCGTTTCGCCGTTATTCCTTGTTCAGCTTTTGGCATATGATTAAAATCAACTCCTACTCTGCACATATAAGCACAAAGAAAGCAAGAAAATCACAAGAGTGAGGGGCGGTACGCCCCTCACTCTTGTGATTTTCTTATTCCCCTCCCCACGCCCCGAAACTAATTTCACCCAGATGCTTGCGCATGGGGAGGGGATACAGGGGTGGGGCGTAATCGAAAAGATGTGTTACGGTTCAAATCTCCAGGCGGGCTGAAAACCCGCCTGGATCGATAAACCAGTTATTTGCTCAGCATCTGGCGCAGCGCGTCCAATTGCCCGGCGCTGCCAAGGTACTCGTTCTTCTGAGCGATGAACTTGGCATATTCGGCCATGAAGACCTTGCCAATCGGGCGCAGATCGAACTCTTCCGGCTTGTTCAGGAAGTATTCGCGGTGAACGCGGGTCCAAACCAGGCGGCCGTCTGTGTCGATATTGATCTTGGTCACGCCCAACTCGGCGGCGCGGCGGAACTGGGTCGCATCCACGCCCTTGGCGCCCTTCAAATTGCCGCCGGCGGCGTTGATGCGCGCCACTTCTTCCTGCGGCACCGAACTGGAACCATGCATCACCAGGGGGAAGCCCGGCAGCACTTTCTGGATCTCGCTCAGCACGTCAAAGCGCAGGCCCTGCGTCCCGCTGAACTTGAAAGCCCCGTGGCTGGTGCCGATGGCAACGGCCAGCGAATCGCAGCCGGAGCGCTCAACGAATTCTTTGGCGTTCTTGGGGTCGGTGAGCTTGGCGTTCGACTCGTCCACTGCCACATGCTCTTCCACACCGCCCAACTGACCCAATTCCGCTTCCACCACGATCCCGCGGGCATGCGCCAGATCGACGATCTTCTTGGTGATGGCAATATTGGTATCGAAATCCTCGTGTGAAGCGTCGATCATCACCGAGCTGTAGAAACCACTCTCGATGCAGTCGATGCAGGTGGCCTCGTCGCCGTGGTCCAGGTGCACCGCGAAGATGGCCTCGGGGAAAATATCATCCGCCGCGCGGATCATCGCTTCCAGCATGCGCTTGTCGCTGTACTTGCGCGCGCCCTTGCTGATCTGAATGATGAACGGGGCCTTGCTGTCGACATTCCCTTGGAACAAACCCATGCACTGCTCCAGGTTGTTGATGTTGTAAGCGCCGATGGCATACTTTCCATAAGCAGCTTCGAAGAGTTTTTTGGTGGTAACGATCATAGGAATCTCCTTTGCATAAGTATCCCCCGCCGGAGATTTCCGGCAGGGGATATAAAATTTAGCTCAAGAACATCGGCACGCCCATAAAGTCGCGAATCTTCGGGCGGTAGTGTTCAATATCATAATAGCTGGTCACGTCCACGCGCTTCTTTCCAGCCAAAACCATTTCCACCGGCACGGTGGTGTACTTGCCGCCGTGCAGGGCGCACATCTTGCCGGTCTCGTTGCGGCGGATCAGTTGGATGGCCAGGTTGCCATAAGACATGGCCACCATGCGGTCGAGCGAATCCGGCGCGCCGGAGCGCATCAAATAACCGAGCTGCTGATACATGATATTCTGCCCGGTGATCTGCTTGATTTGCTCTGCCAGCATCTCGCCTACGCCGCCCAGTTTACGATGCCCGTAAGCATCCGCTTCGCCAGTCTCGATCACTTCGCCGCCTTCCATGATGCCACCTTCAGAAATGGTCATGATGGCGTAGTTAGAGGGATTGTTGCGCTTGTCTTCCACCAGGTAGTTGGCCAGCCGGTGCACGTCGAAGGGCACCTCGCTGATGACTGCGCGGTCCACGTAAGACAGGTACGCACTAATCAGGCTGGTCTCACCAGAATTGCGGCCAAACAGTTCCACAATACCGATGCGCTCATGCGAGCCTACCGATGTGCGCATATTGGTGATGAATTCCACCGAGCGCGTCACGGCCGTGGAGAAACCGATGCAGTAATCGGTCCCAAAGACATCATTGTCCATCGTCTTGGGCAGCGCCACCACCGGGATGCCTTCCCGGTGCAGGCGGACGCCGAAGCTCAATGTGTCATCACCACCGATCGGGCACAGAACATCGATGCCCAGGTGTTCAATAACCTTCGTCACGTAATCGGTATAATCGGTCAGGTTGGTATCCGGAACCGGCTTGCCCCAGGAAGAATTCTTCAGAAAATCCGGGGTCGCGCCAGGGGAAACTTTTTGCGGGTTGGTGCGCGAAGTGTGCAGGAAGGTGCCGCCGGTGCGGTCAATCGTGCGAACGCTATCGCGAGTCAACGGGCGAATATAGTAATCATGGGTCGAGGGTTCATCCAAATTGTAATTGAGCAAACCACCCCAACCGCGGCGGATACCCACCACCCGATAGCCCATTTCCATGGCGCCCATCGATAAAGCCTTAATGGCCGGGTTCAACCCGGGAACATCACCACCCCCGGTCAGAACGCCAATCGTTTTCGTCATAAATGCCTCCTCGAGAGATAAAAATGAATATCCTTAGCTTTGTGTCTCCAGAGCCGGCACCTGGAACGCAATCCGCGCCCCCCGCCCAACCCCCGAGTCAATTTCCATATAGCCGCCCAGCATTTCCACCCGTTCACGGATGAGTTTAAGGCCAATATGCCCGCTTTGATCAACAGCTTCCGGGTCAAAGCCCTTGCCGGTGTCGTTTACTGTCACCCGGCACAGCGTATCGTCCAGCACAACGGTGACAGACACCTGCACCTTACCGATGCTTTCCATATTATGCCGGTACGCATTCCCGATCAATTCCTGTAGAGCGCGGAAAAGCATCACTTCCAGGAAAGGTTGCAAGCGGCGCTCACTGCCCTTTACCGAAATATTCACATCACAGCCAGTCTGCTCCTTGAAGCTTTCCACATAACGCTTGATCGTGGGGAACAAACCGAGATCGTCCAACATCATCGGGCGCAGTTCAAAAATGAAAGTGCGTACTTCTTTAAACGTGTTCATTGCCGCAGCCTTCAGGTTGGCCATCTCTTCCTTAGCCCTGCCCTGGTCCAAATCCAGCATGCGTGCGGCAATTTCGGTTTGAACGATGAAATTCGACAGGGTTTGTGCCGGGCCATCATGCATCTGGCGTGAAAGTCGCTGCCGCTCAGCTTCCTGAGCGTTGATGGTCATTTCCAGCGAAGCAGACCCGCCCGCAACCGAACGTATCCCTCCACCACCGGCTTTGGCGTGCCCCGGCTTACTCATCGCTTCCCGAGAACGCTCGATGATGCTCACCATCTTGCGCAGGTTCACTTCATCTCCCTGCAATTTCTCAAGCTGTCCGCGCATCACCAACAGACGCTGTTGAGCATCCAACGCAGCAACATAAGCAGCTTTGATATCAGCGCGTGGAATGGACTCGAATTGAGCTTGTACCTGTTGTAATTGCGCATTGATCGCCGCGTTCCGCTGGGTCAGCTTGTTCAACTCCGCCTGGCTTTGGGTCAGCATTAAGCTGACCTCGCTCAGCGTATTTTTGGCCTGATCATATTCAGCCTGCAACTCCTGTTCGAGTTGCGACTGACCGTCTTCCGCTCCGGTACTGACTTGCAGGTCCATTGAGACACTCCTGCCACGAAAATGGGGTTAAATTACAGTGGAAATACCTTAACACGGGAACGAAACAAGTATACTATGAGTGGTTCATACAGGCAACTATTTTTTAACTCTGGCTCTGTGGGGTTTGCCGTGGTATGTACCGCATTTTGGGGTGTGAGCATGGGATACTACCGCAACCGGCTATTCAGACCGTTTCCAGCGATAGACGGTCATATTCTCTCCCCCGGCTTGTGGAGAATATCTCCCCTCGCTTTGCCAGAGAATCTCCTGCCCAACAGGCAGTACCCCGTACCACCCCGGGAATGTCACCAGGTACGCTACCCCACGCTGGTCCAGATAAGCCGCGATCATGGCTTCGTCACGAATCATTGGAATCACCTCGGGCGAAACCAGTCCGGCCAAATCCACCAAATCCCTTTGGGCATAATACCCCAGCGCGCCGATATCATGCGCCGCGATCAAGGTGTCTTCGGGGGTGTTCTGAGCCACCCACTGCGCCGCCGCGACCATCTCGGTCTCGATGATGGCCACATCCTGGCTGTAGCGGGTCAATCCCAGTCCGTAAAAGCCCGCCCACACCGCCACAATCAGCGACACCCAACCCAGCGCCCCCAGGCGGCCCACCCGCCCGGCGCGCATTCTGGCTACCAGTAGCGCCACGCCCACCAACCCGCATATAAAATACACCGGCATGGCCGGCATCAGGTACCGCCCGTACTGGTAAGTGGCAGGCAAGCGCCAGGCATACAGCCCCGCATATCCCAGAAACCATAACACGGCGCCCAATCCGGCCCAACGTTTTTCGCGCAGGCTCACCCAGGCAAAGTAACCAAACCCTGGAACCAGCAGCAGCCCGGCCCCAATCAGCGGCAAGGACAGCTCAGTGGCAATTCGTGCCAACAGTGGAGCCGTCTGCAGGGCGGCATATTCGGCTTGCTTGGCATAAAAGGTGTTTGGCCACAGGCTGCCTTGCACCAGCAGGTTGAATAGCAAATAGGGTCCAAACAACAAGGCCATTCCGCCCAACAGGCGTGCAGCGTTTTTCCAGCGTTCTCCCCAGCTTTTCGAGCCCAACATCAGAACCAGCAGCGCCGGTCCCAGCAGCGTGATTCCATCCGGCCTCACCCACACCATCAAACCGATCAGCGCGCCCATCAGCGCCCAGCGCAGATTTTTCGCGCCCAATGCCCACAAGACCAGCAGCACCAGCGCTCCCATCCAGGCCGTTTCCATGCCCGAACCCGCTGCCCAGACCAGGTGCCACTCCCCCACCAGGAAGATCCCCGCCCAGGGCAGCCAACCGCCCCGCCCGGTCTCGCGCCGGAAGATGCCCTCTCCGGCAAATCCCAACCCTATCAGGCCCAACAACCCCAGGAAATACGTCCAGGCAAAGGGCGTTCCGCTGCTCAACAGGTGTCCGCCTGCCAGAAGCGCTGACCACAGCGGCGCGGTCGACCCGCCCGAAGGTTTCCCTGGAACAAACGACCATTCCCCACGTTCGGCCAGGTTGCGCGCATAGGTCTGGTGGATCCAGGCATCGTCCAGCGGAAAACCCGGCCCTTCCAGGCTGCCGCTAGACAGCAAATACCCCCCCAGCGCGGCAGCCGCGGCCAAAACGATAATCGCCAGCACCCACCGCTCAGTCTGTGAATTCATAAATGCGTGTTATTCCAATCGTGGTCAGATAATGAAGACCCTGCCGGTCGCCAGGCTGAGTGAACAAATCCACCAACTGGCCCGGATTCGACAGCCCCAGAACGAGATACCTCACCTGGTATTCTTTCGCAGCCGCGCGCGCCATTTGCTCGTCACCATAAGGAACCACCACACCACCCCGTCCGCTCGCCAGGAAGTAACCCGGCGGGTTGTTTACCATCACCCGATCACCCGGTTGAGCGCCCAACCGTACCAGTTCTGCTTCGATGGCAGCGTAATTCTCCGCACTTTCAGCTACTTGCTGAGCCCCATCCCCCGCCACCCGGTTCAGATACAGCCCGGCGGACATCAATACCAGAACCGCAATCACCAGCACAATGGCAAAGCGTTCAATACGCTTCTCAGTGTCCAGCTTTCGCCGCTGAGCATACCACACCGCCGCGGGATAGATCCCCACAGCCGCCGCCGCCCAAATCAACACCTGGAAAGCCGCCCCCGAGTGAAAGTAGGAGCCGTTGGTCCCTGCAAAAGGAAACACAACCGTCATCATGACAAAGGTCAGCGCCAGCATCAACAAGCTGAAGCGCACCAGCGGATTCCGCCGCTCCCGCCACAGTCCCAACACCGCAAACGGCAGCAGCACCACCTGCCCCTGCACCGCCAGCAAGGTCTGCAAATTAGTCGTCAGCGCCCGCCAAATGGCCCCAAAATGCGCTACCCAGCCCTGCGCCAACCAGCGCTCAGCGGTTAACAATCCGGCAGGGTAGAGAAATGTATCCTCATACTGTGTCAGCCACAACGTGCGGCTGTTCCCCGGCGGGAACAGGCTGCCCCATTCCTGTAGGTTGCGCGCATACCAGGCCCCCATCGGCAGCAGGTAGCCGGCAACACACAGCAGCGCCAGCAGGGCCGTTTCACGCCAACCACCTTTCAACAGCCGCCCCCGCCAGGCTGCCAGCAGCAACCCACCCCCCAGCCACACAATTCCATCGGCGCGGGTCAGGTGCAGCAGCCCGGCCAGCAAGCCATAAGCCAGCAGGCGTGATCGCGCTCGTCCTTCGCCACAACCGATGATCGCAGCCAGAGCGCCAAAAATCATATATAAGCCGAAAGCATCGGTGGTGGGCAGGTAAGCCAGGTAAAACCCCGGCAGCAGCGCAAACACCCCCGCCAGGAGCCTCTCCTTATCTGTACCGCCCAACTTGCCCGCCATCCAGGCCGCCAGCAGCGGCACGCAGGCTGCCACCAGCCACAAGGGCAGTCGCGCCGTCCACCATCCCCCGCCCAGTTTCAACCCGCCCGCCGCCAGCAGCGACACCAACGGCATCCAATAAGTATGAGAAGGTTGCGGCAAGCCTTCGGGCTGATCCAGGTAATTCCACGCAAAAGGCTGCCAGAAGCCCTTCCCTTCGGCCAGTCCTTGCGCCGTGGCGTAGTAGTACTCCGCGTCCATATAACCGGGAGCACGCTGCAACAATCCAGCCAGCGCCACGAGCAACAATCCGGCCACGAAAAGGCCTGCGTACAGCCTAGTGTTGGACGAAATAGTACACCTCTAGATCCCGGAAATTTTCCTGCCTCGCCAACGTATACCGCTGCTCAAGCCAATCCAGGCTGGGATGATTCTCTAGACCCATCGCCTTGTATTCGGCAATCGTGCGGCTAAAAACCACGAAATACACCCCCGAGTGATTTCCTACTGCCGTTTGCAGATCCGGCTGGGGGAAAATGCCCATCGCCTCCTGCGAGGCAGGCGCAAAAGTATCGTTCCCGCTGCCCGGTTCATCGGCCACAAACACCTGCAACAAGTCGGGCCCATAATACGCCGCTGGGAAGTAACTCAGCTTGTTGTCATGCACCACCACTTCGCCAGGCTGGATTTGGGCCGCGATAGCTGCCGTGGCCTTGTCCAACGGGACGCGCGGGAAACCACCAAAGTTAAACTGACTGGGCAGGCCAATCAACGCCGAAAGGATGAACCCCGCCGCCACCAGCTTGCCCGCTCCATTGCCCCAGCCCCTCACAATTGCCGCCCCCACCAGCGCATAATAAGTCATCGACGCCACGATAAAACCGCGCGGCACGAAAATCGGCTTGATGATATACGAAACCGCAAATATCGCTGCCGGCAGGCCCAGCGAAAAGCACACCAGGTAAAACAACCCGCCTTTCTTGCCCTCCGCTGAATGCTGCCGCGCCAGGATCAGCACCACCAGCGCAAACGTCTCAATTGATAGCAGCGCCCCGATAGCCAACCACACACCCCGAAGCGGGAGCCCGCTGGTCACCATGATCAGTGACTGGAAGATGTCGACGAAGCCAGGCGGTTGTCCCCACCAGGCTCGCTGAATTTTCGCCACTTGCTGCGGTAACATGATCAACCAGGGCAGGTTGATCAACACAATTGCCAACTGGGCCAGCACCAATTTGCCAAACAAACGCCAGCGCCGCTTGAACAGCAGAAACAGGTTCGGCATGCCCAGGGCCAGGACAGCAATGTTATGGGTATACAGGCTCGCCGCCCCGCAAACAATCAGCCCCAACCAATCCCACGCTTGCTTGCCGCCCGATAGCTCCCCTTGATCGCGCAACCACAGCCGGGCGGCGAACCAGGCAAAGCCAAGTTGAGTGAGCAGCAAAAACGAATAATTGCGAATATCTTGCGCGTGGTAATACTGAAACGGAGAAATCGCCGCCAGGAAGGCCGCCCAGGCAGCCGTTTGCGCGCCAAACAGTTGCCGTGTCAGCCCATACAGCAGCGCAACAGCCGCCAGGTTGAAAATCACACTCAATAGACGCAAAAACCACACATCTTGCGAGATCATCTGCCAGTAGTGCAGGATAAAGTAAAACAGCGGCGGCATCGTATCCGCCGCGGTACCAGAGATGATTTCGCCCAAACCACGCCGCGCCAGGAAGAAGCTGAACATATCGTCGTACTGGACAGGCCTAGATTGGATGTTGACCAGCCGGATGATCAACCCCACAACCAGGATAGTCCACAGCGGGCGCTGCTTCACCCAATTGAGGAGGCGTTTTGCGGTTTCCACGACTAGATATCCACTTGTTCCGACCAAAACTTTAGCGGCTTCACTGCCCAATAACGCACCCAGTACAGCAGGATGAGCAGCACCGTGGGCAGCGGGAAGAACAGGATGGAACTCTGTTGGGGCTGTCCGTTGTACTCGATGGTGTTCAGGAAAATCACCCATAGCCCGATCATCAGGACGAGCAGCACAACAGGTAAGATTACCGCCAGCCCGCGCGGAGAGCGTTCAGCCAGCAGCGCAAACACCACCACCAGCGGCAGGAACAACACGATCAGGTTGCCGGGATCGGTCTGGATGCCAATCCACGGCGAGATGACCAGGGTCAAGGCGGTGGTCCACAGGAACGCCCGCAAATCTCTCTTGCGGTTCACCCACCATTCCGCCAGCATCACCAAACCCACCACCGCAGACAATGCCCAACCTAGCCTTGCGCCGAATTTCGGCCACCATTCCGCAAACACCGCCGCCGGGTTGCCGGGGGGATTATATGCAGGGTAACGCAGCACTTCCCCCAGATTCTGCAAGATCCAATCCGGCATGATCAGCATTGCGCTGCCCGAAAGCAGCACCACGGTACCAATCATCCAACCCACCATCCGCCAGCGTCGTTGAGCAATACCCCAAATCACAACCCAGGCCAGCACCACCACGACCACCTGCGGTTTGATGGTGGAGAAAGCAAACAACACCCCGGCAAATTCATCATGCCCATCGCGCATTGCCAGCAAGCCCCCCGCCAGGCACAACGCCACCAGAATGACCGCGTTCCCATTGATCAAGGCGCGCAGCCCAAAATACCACAGCAAAGAAAAAATGATCAACAACGCCATCATCCACGGCGCGGGCTTCCAGCGCATGAAGCGCGGGCTCAACAAGGCCAGCCCGATCAGTGCCGCTTCAAGAACAGTCATCCACAATGCGCGGGCTAAAGCAAAATTTTTGGTCAGCGTGAAAGGCGCGAATAAAGCCACCGAATACAACGGGTAGGCCATACCCATCTCATGTTCACCCTCTTCAGCCGGCCGCCCGTAGGCATACTCTTGTACCCGCACTCTCGATTCCTCGCTGTAAGGGCTGAGGCCTTCCTCAAAAATATTTCGTGAAGTCATCCAATAAACAAGAAAATCATTCCCCCCGGGGCTCGACTGCGCATACTGATAATTCGCCCAGGTCATACCCACGGCAAGACCAATCAAGAGTATCACCAACACAATCGATGCAATCAGTGCCTGTCGTTGTTTGCTCATATCCCTTCCTATGCAGGGTCAAGTTTCACCGTCTTCAATCGGGCAATTAAAACACCATATCGCCAAACCGTGCGGGCGAATTTTTTCTTGCTCTTCTCCGATATCAACTCGCCGCGCAATACACACGGCGCTTTGCCAACCATGCCGTGTTATTTAAACCACGTCATACGAGGGAGGCAGATCTTTTTCTTCGTTATACGCTGGTAGTAAAATATGAATCATGGCTCACGCTCTGCTCTAATTATAGCCAAAAGCTGCCCTTCCAACCTTACGGAGGCTCGATGAAATTTTCGATTGCCTTAGCCCAAATCCATATTCAATTAGGCGACATCCCCGCCAATCTGAAAGTGGTCACGCAAATGATCGCTGAAGCTGCCCGGCGCGGCAGCAAGCTCGTCTTGTTGCCCGAGTTGTGGCCCTGCGGCTATGATCTGCCCGAGGCCGCTCGCCATGCCGGCGCTACGCCTGAAATTCTCGCCGAACTCGGTCGCCAGTCGCGACTGCTGGGCCTCACCATTGGCGGATCCCTCCTGGAAAGCACTCCCGAGGGCATCTACAACTCCTTTGCCTGGGTGGCTCCCGACCTGCCCGAGCCCATCTTCTACCGCAAAATTCACCTCTTCTGCCCCATGGACGAAGATCGCTACCTGCTCCCTGGCGCCAAACGCGAAATCGTCTCCGCGCCCTGGGGGCCGACCGGCCTGGCTGTGTGCTATGACCTGCGCTTCCCCGAGTTATTCCGCCGTTACGCCCTGGACGGAGCCGTTGCGCTGGCTCTCAGCGCCGAATGGCCTGCGCGCCGCTCGGCACACTGGCAAACCTTGCTGCGAGCGCGAGCGATTGAAAACCTGTGCTTCACCTTTGCCTGCAACTGCGTCGGCCCCAGCGGAGATGCGCTGTTTGGAGGGGCCAGCGCCGTCATCTCACCGTGGGGTGAATGCCTGGCCGAAGGCTCGGCGATCGATGAAGAACTGGTCGTATCCGAGATCGACACCGATCAAATCGAACGCGCCCGGCGCGCCCTGCCGGTCTTCATAGACCGCCGCCCCGAGTTGTACTAGCCTTTGTCTGCCGGGTTACTCTCGCCGGAAAATAACCGCCGTTTCGTCACGGTACAACTCTTGCCAGTTCGCCGTTTCCTCTAACGCCTGAGCCAGCCGCGTTTCAGGCGGCATCAGCACCCAGGCCACCTCATACTTCTCCAGCACCGCCTCCCAGCCCTCGGCAGCGGTCAACGCGGTTTCGTACTCGCGGGTTAGCTCGGCGCCGTAGAAATCGGTCTGCCCATCAATGAATACCCGCCGCTCGGGCCACGCTTCATGCAGCAGATAGCCCCCCCAGGGGAAGTAATTGAACACCTCCCCGTCTTGCGGGTTGGCCTTCACCCATTCCACCGCCCTCACGGGGAACACCTCGGGGTCAAAACGGTTGCCTGTCTGGGCAAAATCCAGGCTGGCTCCGCTGGAAAAGCCCGCCGTGACTAAAACGATCGCCAGCAAAGGCCAAAAATATCCCGGCAGCCGGGATTCAGTCGCCAGCAAGCGCCCATCCAGGCGGTGCAGTTTGTCGGCCCAGCGCAAGCGCTTGCCCAGGTCGCGCAGCCAGCCGGTCGCCGCCGCGGCCAGCAGCGGAGCCGCCGCCAATGCAAACAGCGGCGCGTTGCGCACCGAGTACAAGCCCATCGCCGCCCACCCGGTCAGCACCAGCGCGTCGGTCATCTTCCAGCGCTTACCCGCAAAGCCCGCCAGGGCCAGCGCAACCAGGATCATCAGCAAAAACGGCCAGGTGCTGGCGTCGTGGAAATCCGGCGACAAATACTCCGCCGTGTGATTCACCAGATAACTATTCCCCAGGTATCCCACGCTGGTCGTCCACAGCTTCACTCCCGCCGGGTTGATTAACGTGACGAGGGCCGACAGTCCCCCAAGCGCCAGCCAGCGCTGCCCGTAACCCTTGGGTCCGTCGGCGTGCTTCTCCACCCAGCGCTCCCAGGCATACCCCGCGCCGTACATCAACCACAGCATGAAACCCGCGATGAACGCGCCGTGCAGGTTGGCCCACACCAGCATGACCAGCGGCATCCACACCAGCGAACCATTTTTCCCCTGGCGCAGTTGCTGCAAACCATCCAACCACACCGCCACCATCAAAAACGTGAAGACGTGCGGGCGGGTCAGCCAGTGCAGGCTGGATGTCGCCACGGCCAGGATCACCATGCCCAACGCCGGCAACATGCCGCTGCCTTCGCGCAAAGATCGCCGCAACACCACAGCAAAAGCCGTCGCAATCACCAGGGCAGTCACCAGCACCACCCCGTTGAGCCCCATCCAGCGTTCCGCCAGCGCAAAGATAACTTGCGCCAACCATTCGTGGGGGGTCACTTCCATCCCAAGCATCGTATGCGAGAACAAATCCGCCAGCGGAACCTTGCCCGAATCCAGGATATATCCGCCGATGGTCAGGTGCCGCCCCACGTCCCCGTCGATGTTCATCATCTGGGGTCCCAGGCCGATGGCCCCCCAAAAAGCCCCTATCCACAACACATTCTTCAGACTGGGCAGTATGGTAGCCGCCACCTGCTCGAGTTTTGCGTTTTTCATTGGCTCGCCTCACCCAGATTCAATTCTTCAGGCCGCACCGCTCGCGACAGGCGATAGAAGATGTGATAATCCCCAATGACCTTTTCCTCGTAGGCCACCCCCAGGGCATCCAACCCCGCCCGCAGCCGTTCGATGAGCAGCGGCGTGTCCCCGGCAATATAAGCCACCTTGTCACTCCCCTGCACCGCTTCAGCATAAGCCGGCATGCGCGAATCGACGCGCGTGTAGCGCAAATCCTGATGGTACGGCAGGCGCGGCTCATAGAGGATCTCTTCCCCGGTTTTGAAAGCCAGCGGGAAGGCCAGCCAGTAGTTGCTGTATCCGCGCAGTTCGCCTTCGCTGCGCAAGAATGCGATCAGTTCCGCATCGTAGCGGTGATCTACCCCCGCCTTCAGGTCAAACTGCGGCGTGATCCCCGGCGGGTTGCGCAAAGCGCAATCCACGTTGCCCCACACATGAAAAGCAATCAACACCGCCGGGATGGCAAAGCGCAGCCAGCGCGGCAGCTTCATTTCCAGAATGAACTGCGCCGCGAACAACGCCAGCGGCACGCTCAACGGCAGCAAATACCGCCCGCTGGGATCCGCCCCAAACGGGGTGAGCACGAAGGCCAGCGACAACCCCAGCACAATCGTCCACAACAACCAGTACGGCGGGCGGTTCGGCATGTTTTTGCCAGCCTGCTTCAAGGCAAACATCAGCACCACCACCCAAAACCCCAGCACCAGGGGAATCAGCGGCAACGCCAGCCAGCGTACCTCCCAGGTGGGGCGTAGCCCCAAAGCCGCCGGCAGCCCCAGCAGCAGAAAATTCACCAGGTGCATCCCCGTGCGGACCAGGAAAGGCGCTTCTTCGTACAGCCCACCCTGTACCAGAGTATCAAATAACAATCCCGCCACGCCATGCCGCAGCGCATAGACCCACCAGGGCAGCGCGCCAACCAACAGGCCTGCGCCACCCGCCAGCAATGCCTGGGCAATCGCCCTGGAGTCTTTCTTTTTCACCAATGTCCACAGCAAGTACAACGCAGCCGGGCCGCTGAAGATCAAGGACAAGTCCATCGTCCACAGCCCCAGCCCGGCAAACACGCCCCACAGCAGCATCAAGCGCCAATCGAAACGCTTTGCAAGCTTCAGGGTCAGCCACAGCACCAAATTGCCCAACAGCAGGGTTTCGCCATACCCCCCCAACGTGGCGCTGGTATACAGCGTCAGGTTGACCGTGGGGATGGCCAGCAATCCCGCTGCCAGCAATCCGCTCTTCCAATTCCCGAAGGCCTCTCGCCCCAACAGCACCGTAGTCGCCAGCGTGCCCATGTACAACAGCCCCTGCACCAGCCGGATCACCCACACCTGCTCGCCAAACAAAGCAAACCCGCCCGCGATCAGATACGCGTCCAGGCTGCCCATGTAATGCTGCCCGTAAAACCAGGTCATGTGCTGTCCCTGCAAGATATGCCGCGCCATCAGCGCTACAATCGCCTCATCCGAGTTGAAGGGCACCACATCCCAAACCTGCAGCAACACCTTCCAGGCTGCGGAGACCAGCAGTATGAGCGTTAAAACCAGAACGTATCCACGTTTCCCGCGAATCACGGCTGGACTCTTTCAAATACCAGCAATCCATCGCTGCCGTACATATCGGTTTCAATTTTCGTTCGCAGCCGGTATTGCTCCGCGAACCAGGGCTCTTTGAGCAGCCCCAACCGCCCATATACCTCCAGGATCACCACCGCATCCGGCTGCATATCCCGGATCAACGCCGGCGCTACCGCATAGTTAATCTCGTACAGTGATTCATCCAACGGGTAGTAATTCAACGACTCGGGCGAGTTCAACCCAACGGTATCCAGGATTCGGGCCGGGGTGTAGAACCCCAGCACGCCCACATCCCCCGCCGCCAGGACGGAATCCGCAGTTAACGTGGGGGCAATTTCATCCGCCACCTGCCGATAGTACAGCTCGAGCTGAATATAAGCCATATCCGGCGCGGGCCGATCAACGCCATGATTGGTGTGCAGCCGCCACTCGGTCATGGTCAGGCCCAGCGGCCAGGCCGCCAGCAAAACCAACGGCGCCCACACGCGCCAACCCGCCGGAGCCACCCCCGGTTTCATCCTGGCGCTGAAAATGCCCGTCAAAACGCGATCCAGACCAATCAGAATGAACAGGAAGTACGCCGGCAGCGGCGGAGTCAGGTACCAGCGGAAGATCAACGGGTTGGGGATGGCAAAGGCCAGCAAGTACAACCAGGGGTAGATGATCCACGGCAGGCTGCGCGGTTCGTTGCGAAACGCCTTGATTGCGCCAACGCCAAACAGGAAGGGATACAGAATCAGCCCCAGCCCCGTGCCCACCGCCCGAAACGTGTTGTACTCAAAAAATGGATTGGCGTAATGCTGGATCAAGCGGATCAAAGACGCGCCTTCCTCAAGCCGGTACGTAACCAGTTTGGCCGACACCGAATGAGGGAACGGGCTGCCAAAGTACAGCGTGGCAAACCCGTACCAGGCCACAGTCGGCAGAAGAAACGCCAGCCACACCTGCCAAACCGGCCATTTCTCCTGCTTGCGCAAAATTCGCACCAGCCAATCCAGGCCCAGCGGCGCAAACAAGATCAGCGCATCCACGCGCGTCAGCAGCGCCAGCGCTGCCGCCAGGGCCGTCCACACGTAGCGCTTTCCACTGTAAAAATAGGCCGTGGCTGTGATCAACAACACGTACACGCTGGTTTCCAGGCCGCCAATGGCAAACGTCACCGAGAAAGGCGCCACCGCCCACAGCACCGCCGCCACGGCCCCCGCCCGCTGCGAACCAAAGCGCTTGCCCAACTGCCACAGCAGCAGGCAAGTGACCGCGTCCGCAGCCGTGTTCAGCCCCAGCGCCAGAGCCGGAAAATCGGCTTTCGGCCCGCCTGCCAGGGCAGCCATCCCCGCCATCAGGAATGTATACAAGGGCGTGGTCGTGCCCATCACGCGCTGCCCGGGGTTATACACAAAGCCTTCCCCGCTCAACAAATTTCGCGCGTAGCGGAAAGTGATGAACGAGTCGTCAATGGTGCGCGGGCCGGGAATGATCCGCGCCGCCAGCGCCAATACAACAACCAAAATCGCAAACCAGGTAGATGATTTCCTCATAGAAATGATTATACCCATGCCACCAATTTGCGGTTCTTTTCAAATGATTAACAAAGAGATCTGAATTTAATGGGTATGTGGGTGCTTCGCACCCACATACCCATTAAATTCAGAAATTTTCTTCAACCCATCAAGTTATTTACACCGCTTTGGTGTAAATCCGGTGATTCTTCCAGGGTTTGGCCCCATAAGTGACCAGCTCGATGCGCACTTCCTTGGCTGTCTCAGCCATTTGGGTCAGCTCACCCTCCGCGAAGGGCGACTCCTGCAAGACCCTTGACATCTCGTCGTACAGCAGCGCCACCGCCCCTCGCCCCTTATATTCTGGCAGCACACCCAGGCCGTTCAAAGAGATGAAGCGCGTCTTCTTGAACTCCAGCATGATATCGGCAAGCCCCCAGGGCGTGATCCGTCCACCCTGACGCTGCAGCGCCGAAGAAATATCCGGGAAACCCAACAAAAAGCCTACCAGATCGTCCCCGTGAGCAATGAACTTAATGTACTGCGGAACCGCAACCGTCAGGATATTGTCCACCGCAAATTGAATTTCCCGCTCGGTCAGGGGATAATACTCCCAGTTGTTGACGAAGGTTTTGTTGTAGGTTTCGCCAAACTTGACCGCAAATTTCTTGAGCTCCGCTTTCGTCGTAAAGCTCACCACCCGGAAATTTCCCTTCTCGCGAATGCGCCGGGCCACTTCTTTGGCTTTATCGGGGATATTGAAGTGCTCCCGCGCCAGATAGCAGGACACGAAATCAACCTCTTTCTCAAAACCCATTTTCTCCATCAACTGCGGGTAATAGGGGAAGTTGTACTGCATCATCGTCATCATCTGGCGCAGTTCAAAGCCCTCCACCTGGATTCCATAGCCGTCGAAACCACTCAAACCTTTTGGCCCCACCAGCGTGTCCAACCCGCGCGCCTTGCACCATTCCAGCGCACGGTCAAACAAGGCCCTGGACACTTCCAGATCATCCACTGTGTCGAACAGGTAGAACTGGGCCTTCCTCGTGCCGTGATACTTATTGAACGGTTTGTTCACCAGCACACCCAGCCGCCCCACCACTTCCTTGCCGCGTAGGGCGATAAAGAAATCTCCCTCCGAATGCTCGTAGAAGGGGTGCTTCTGAGGGTTCAACATCATGCGGATGTCCATATAAAAAGGCGGCACCCACTGCGGAGTCCCCTTGTATAGATCGTAGTGAAATTGGATGAAGCGGTTCACCTCCGCGCGGTTGGATAGATCTACCTTCTGTATAGTGAGCATGAGAACCTCCCAGACCTGGAATGATTTAAAGAGTATACACCGAAACCCCCGCAACGTTGCGCTAAGCTTGCACAACCTGTTTTTCGCCAGTTATAGGTAAAGTCGTTCACCTCCGCGTAGCGGCACGGGGATTGGGCAATCCACGCTACTCCGCCAATCAAACCCCGTGCCGACTATCCCGGCGCCGGGCTCAATGGTATTAACCGGTTCTGGGATTTTTACCGCTCCGATTTGACCAGTAATCTCGACTGGAAATCTCTCTCGTGCACAGATATAATCCACTCAGAAATCCGATAATATTACTCGAGATTTTGGCCGTTTGCCGCCCATATCTCATTTGACAAAAAAGAGAGTGATCCGCATGCCCAACCATTTGATCCACGAAACCTCCCCCTACCTGCTCCAGCACGCCCACAACCCCGTGGAATGGTACCCCTGGGGTCCGCAAGCCCTGGAAAAAGCTCAGCAAGAGCAAAAGCCCATCTTTCTCTCCATCGGCTATGCCGCCTGCCACTGGTGCCACGTCATGGAGCACGAGTCTTTCTCCGACCCCGAAACTGCCACCATTCTCAACGAGCACTTCGTCAGCATCAAGGTCGACCGTGAAGAACGCCCCGACCTGGACGGCATTTACATGAACGCGGTTGTCACTATGACCGGGCAAGGCGGCTGGCCCATGAGCGTGTTCCTCACCCCCAACGGCGAACCCTTCTACGGCGGCACCTACTTCCCCCCTGTTCGCCGCCACGGCATGCCCGCCTTCCGCGAAGTGCTCCTCTCCGCGGCCCGTGCCTGGGAGAATGACCGTACCGAAATCATCCGCGCCGGACAAAACCTGGCCGAGCACATCTCCAATCTCACCCGCTGGACCACCGACCCCGCCCACACCCTGCGCCCCGGCTTGCTCGAGCAGCTCACCCAATCACTGCTCGGTTCCTACGATTGGGCTCAGGGCGGCTGGGGGCGCGCCCCTCGCTTCCCTCAATCCATGTCCATCGAGTACCTCCTTTTGCGCGGCGCAATGGGCGAAAAACGTGCCCTGGAAGCAGCCACTCACAACCTGCGCATCATGTCCCGCGGCGGCATGTACGACGTGGTCGGTGGCGGGTTCCACCGCTACAGCACCGATGATCGCTGGCTGGCGCCGCACTTCGAGAAAATGCTTTACGACAACGCCCAGCTTGCCCGCGCCTACCTGCACGCATACCAGATCACCGGCAGCGTCGATTTCCGCGACACCTGCACCCAAACCCTCGATTTTATCCTCCGCGAACTGACCGACCCGCTGGGCGGCTTCTACTCCAGCCTGGACGCTGACTCCGAAGGCCACGAGGGCTTATTCTACATCTGGTCGCCCGAAGAACTGGCCGAAGTGCTCGCCCCGCTGGGTCTGC
>CAZMMI010000008.1:34076-42615 GCA_964567255.1 uncultured Anaerolinea sp. | reverse complement strand
GGCATTTGCCGCGGCAATCTTCATTGAACCGTTTCACATTCAGGAGGGCATCGTGAAAGTAATGGTAACAGGCGGAGCTGGATTCATTGGCTCCCATGTAGTTGATCAAATGGTCGCAGCCGGTCACGAGGTGGTCATCGTTGACAGCCTGGTGACGGGCCGCAAATCTAACTTGAATCCCAAGGCCAAATTCTACCAACTGGACATTCGCGATCCCAAGCTGCGCGAAGTCTTTGAGGCCGAACGCCCCGAGGTTGTTGATCACCACGCCGCCCAGATGGATGTGCGCCGTTCAGTGGCCGATCCACTCTACGATGCGGATGTGAACATCAAGGGCTCGGTGCATTTGCTGGAACTGTGCCGCGAATTTGCGGTGCGAAAAGTCATCTATATCTCCAGTGGCGGCGCGGCCTACGGCGAGCCGGTTTATCTGCCCTGTGATGAAGAGCATCCTGTGCGTCCTCTCAGCCCTTACGGCTTGACCAAGTACGCTTTCGAGTTGTATCTCTATCTCTACCGCCAGAATTATGGCCTGGATTACACCGTCCTGCGTTATCCCAACGTCTACGGTCCGCGGCAAGACCCGCACGGCGAGGCAGGCGTGGTAGCCATTTTCACCGGGCACATGCTGCGCGGCGAGCCCATCACCATCAATGGCACCGGCGAGCAAGTGCGCGATTACGTGCATGTTTCAGACTGCGCGCGCGGCAACCTCCTGGCCCTTACTCAGGGCAGCGGGCGGCCCTACAATCTGGGCTCGGCGGTGGGTACCTCGGTGAATGAGATCTACCGTCTGCTCAAGGGCATCACCGGGTATGCGCTGGATGCAACCTATGGGCCCGCTAAGGTGGGCGAGACCTTCCGCATCTACCTCAACCCGCAGCGTGCCATCAACGAGCTGGGTTGGAAGCAAACACTCGACCTTTCGGAGGGGTTGCGCCAGACAGTGGAGTATACCCGCCAGAATGAGTTATAAAAACGCGCATTTCCATTGGAAATTGGCGTGGTGAGCCCAAAATGTACAACCTACTACCTCAATTCCCGAGCATCAGCGTGATTTTTGCGTGAAATTGTAACAAAAGTGAAACATAAATTAGGAGTAAACCTATTGACATTTCTTTTAGATGCGTTATCATTAGTAGACTAGACCTTGCGTTTTTGTAAGGAAACAATTAAATACTCCTTCTTTTGTGGAGGCGATGACACGGGATTCTTTCTTGGTCGCTTGATCTCTGAGGGGGGGTCAGCAGTCCCGTTGAGCCACTAGCGAAACCGGCCACAAAACGCAACAGCGGAATGGCCGGTTTTTATATTTAACCGGTAACGTTCACAAGAATGGGCAGGAAGGGGGAGATACAATGAGGAGCGGCACATTGGCCGAATTTGCATCGATACCAAAAGCGAAAATTGATTTCCAGGTTGGGCAGATCCACAAGATTGCGAGCGTCCATCGCGACCGGCGTTTGCTGTTGGCTGCCCTGGTAATTTGCGACCTGCTCATGATTGGGGGCAGCTTTGTGCTGGCTTATCTCATTCGCTTTGTTTGGGGAGCGAACTTCTTCAAAGAAACCATTCCTGCGTTGAATTTTTATCTCCAGGTTGGAACGATTCTCATCCCTGGCTGGATTCTGATTTTCGCGCTGTTTGGCCTCTATAACCGGCACAACTTGCTGGGCGGCCTGCGTGAGTATTCCAAGTTGTTCAACGCCACCACCCTGGCTATGATGGTGGTGATCATTTTCAACTTCCTCACCGAAACGGTCCTGGCCCGCGGCTGGATGTTGATGACCTGGGGGTTAGTTTTTCTGTTCACTGCTGTTGGGCGCTTTGTGATCCGCCGCTTTGTGTATTATCTGCGCACAAAAGGCCGTTTCCTGGCGCCTGCCATCATTCTAGGCAGCAATGAAGAGAGCAAACTGCTGGCCGAGCAGTTCCTCGACCGGCGCGCTTCGGGCCTGGCCTTGCTGGGCTTTGTGGGCGACGGCGCCCCTGCCGGAACCATCTTCCACCACAATCTGCGCGTGTTGGGCAGCCTGGACGACCTGGACCAGATTGTGCGGGCCAACGGGGTTGAAGAGGTTATCGTCACCTCCAGCGCCGTTCTCCCGCAAGATGTGCTGGCCATTTTCAAAATGTTTGGTATGACCAGCGGCGTCAACCTGCGCCTGTCCTCTGGTTTGTATGAGCTCATCACCACCAGTATGCGCGTCCAGGATGTTGCCGGAGTGCCTCTGGTGACCATTAACAAGGTGCGCCTGACGGGCTTCGATCAGGTTTTCAAAGCTGTCATCGATTACACCCTGGCCCTGCTGCTGCTCATCCCGGTGGGGTTGGTTTCCATCGTGTTGGCCATCATCGTCAAGCTCGATTCGCCCGGCCCGATCATCTACCGCCGCCGGGTGGTGGGGCAGAACGGCAAACCTTTCGATGCCTTCAAGTTCCGCTCCATGTACATCAATGGGGACGAAATTCTGGCGAAGCATCCCGGCCTTAAAGAAGAACTGGCCCGTGAGCAAAAACTCAAAGACGATCCCCGCATCACCCGGGCCGGCAAGCTGCTCCGCAAGACCAGCTTTGACGAACTGCCCCAATTGCTCAATGTGCTGCGCGGCGAGATGTCGATTGTGGGCCCGCGCATGATTTCTCCCGAGGAGATGGAGAAATACGAACAAAGCGGGATGAACCTCCTGACCGTCAAACCCGGCATCACCGGGTTGTGGCAGGTGAGCGGGCGTTCCGATGTGTCCTACGAAGAGCGCGTCCGCATGGATATGTACTACATTCGCAATTGGAGCATCTGGATGGACCTCATGCTCCTTTGGCGCACCATTCCGGCGGTCCTGCTGCGGCGCGGGGCCTATTAAACAGAGGTGTAGAAGATGATCATCGTACAGACCCCCCTCCGGGTCAGCTTGTTCGGCGGCGGTACCGATTTCCCCGACTATTACCTGTCGGAGGGGGGCTGCGTGCTGTCTACCGCCATCAATAAGTACATCTTTGTTATCATCAAGCAGCGCTACGACGATTTCCTGCGCATAGGCTACACCCGCACGGAGATCGTCGAGACCGTCGATGAGATTCAACACGAGTTGATCCGCGAGTCCTTGCGTACCACCGGCATCAGCAAAGGTGTCGAAATCCTCACCCTGGGCGACATCCCTGCCGGGTCGGGGTTGGGTTCTTCCAGCGCGGTCACGGTGGGCTCCCTGCATGCCATGTATGTGTATCTTAGCCGGCTGGTGACCACCGAGCAATTGGCCCGCGAGGCCTGCGAGATTGAGATCACCAAGCTCGGTAAACCGATTGGCATTCAGGATCAATACATTGCCGCTTACGGCGGCTTGCGCTTTATTGAATTTCACCAGGACGGTTCGGTGACGGCGGACCCCGTGAATGTGGATCCGCTGATCAAGCGCCGCCTGGATGAGAATTTGCTGGTGTTCTTCACCGGGGTGACCCGCAAGGCGGATACCATCCTGGCGGAACAAAAAGAAAACATCCATCAGCGGCTGGCATTGCTGCGCGAAATGAAAGACATGGCGCATGAAGCGCGGACACAGTTGCACGCGGGCAACGTGGATGCGCTGGGGCGCCTGCTGCACCAGAGTTGGCTGTTGAAAAAACAGCTTGCCAGCCGAATTAGCAATGGAACGATTGAAGACGCTTACCAGGCTGCCCTTGCGGCGGGCGCCCTGGGAGGCAAAATTACCGGCGCAGGCGGCGGCGGTTTCTTGCTGCTCTATTGCCCCTATGAGCGGCGGGAGGCAGTCCGCGCGGCGCTGCATTCCATGCAGGAGTTGCCTTTCCATCTGGAACCGGATGGAACCAAGGTGATCCTGAATATGCGCCGGTAAGGCCGGTTGGAGCATTTTATTTTATTGTGGTGAGAAGGAGGATGTATGGAATCGATCGAACGTTATTTAGATGAGATGCGAAGTGCCTTGGATGGGCTGCCGATGGAGACGATTGACCAGGTGGTGAATATTCTCCACGAGGCTCGCGTCAAAGGCCGGCAGGTCTTTGTCATGGGTAACGGTGGCAGTGCTTCGACTGCGACGCACTTTGTCTGTGACCTGGCGAAAAACACCAAAAACAAAGGCTGGCCGAACATCCGCGCCATCGGCCTGACCGACAACATTGCCATGATCACGGCTTATGCCAACGACGATGGCTACGACAATATGATGGTCGAGCAGTTGGCCAACTTCGTCCAGCCATGGGACGTGGTGGTTGGAATTTCCACCAGCGGAAATTCCTCGAATGTGATCAAGGCCGTTGAACTGGCCAACCATTCCGGAGCCATCACCATCGGCTTCACCGGACGTTCGGGCGGCAAGCTGGCCAAGGTTGCTCAGGTGAATGTCTCTGTGAACTCTGACCTGGTGCAGCAGCTCGAAGACGCGCACATGATGCTCTGTCACATGGTCACCAACGCGCTCAACTGCATCCCCAAGCCGGTCGAGGTGGTAGCGGAACCGGTCGAAGAAACCGGCCTGTCGCTGGTCAAGGACCTCTTCGGCGACGCTGCTGCTTTGGGGCAGGCTTCCGCTGCGCGCACACTCAACTCCCTGGAATTGATCAACAAGGTCAGCCAGGAAATGGCCGAAAACCTCAACCTGCATGACCTGCTCTCCAACGTGCTGCAATTCACAATTTCCAGTGTGGGCGCGAATAGCGGTTCGGTCATCGTTATGGATGAGAACGGAGATGTTGTGGATGGCATCGTAGCCTATGCGGGGAAGGTCAACCAGACCTCGCTGGAAGGCCTGGATACCATCACCAAGCAAGGTTTGGCGGGGTGGGTGCTGTCGAACCGCACCGCCGCGTTGGTGGAGAGCACGCGCGACGATCCGCGCTGGCTGCGCAGTGAATTTGACACCTCCACCAACGACTCTCGCTCGGCGCTCAGCGTTCCTTTGATGACTCAGGAGCGCGTGGTTGGCGTCGTCACCCTGGTGCATCCCAAAGCGGGGTGGTTCACCATGGAAGACCTGGCTTTGCTCACGGCCATCACCATCACCATTTCATACTCGGTGACCAAAAAGCAAAAGCAGGCTGCTCGTAAATAATGCCACTTGGTTCCCTTCCACATCACCCCTGATCCGTGGGAAGGGAAGTTAATCCCGGCCCGGCTCCCCGCCAGGAAAGGCGGGGGCCGGGCATGGGAATATAAACCATCCCCCGCTCGATGTGCCCGTCATGTCGAAGGGGCGGAGCGCGCCAAAGAGAAGGAACTTCATCGGGAATGACGGAACAACCAGTAGAGCAGAACCGGGCCACCGGAAAAGGCGGAGTGATTGCCGGATTAGGTTTGTACATCAGCCGCCAGGCTGACGGTTTTGGCCGCTACGTGCTGGAGCAACTGCTCTACCTGCTCTTCGGTTGGGTTCCTACGGTGATCGGCATTGGCCTGCGCGGTTTGTTTTATCGCCTGATCCTTAAGATGGATGGCTGGGCCGCCATTGAAAGCGGCGTGCGTTTGCGCTATGCCAACCACCTGCACCTGGGCAGGGGCGCATATATCGACCAGGGCGCGTACCTGCATGCCTGTCCGGCAGGCATCGACATCGGCGAGAACACCATTGTGATGCACGGCGCGGTGCTGCATGTCTATAACTTCCGCGGACTGCCCAACGCAGGCATCAAGATTGGCCGCGACAGCCTGGTGGGTGAGTTTTCCATCATCCGCGGGCAGGGCGGTGTGACCATTGGCGACCGGGTGTATACCTCTCCCTTCACCCAACTGCTGGCGGTCAACCATGTCATCGATGACCCCGAGCGCCCCTTCATTGAGCAGGGCATCACAGCCGAAGGGATTGTGATTGAAGACGATGTCTGGTTGGGCGCCGGCGCGGTGATCACCGACGGCGTGCGCGTGGGCAAAGGCGCGGTGGTGGCGGCTGGCGCCGTGGTCACCCAGGACGTGCCCCCCCACACCGTCGTCGGCGGGGTGCCTGCCCGGCCGATCAAAGAAATCGGCAAGGACCTGGTTGCAAAACCCGACCGTAAGATTTACTACTGAGATGAAAGCCCCGAATTTGAGGTATTTGCGGGTGCGCAGCAGCCGCAAATACCTCAAATTCGGACTACTTCCACCTCTTTCTGAGAAGTTACTCAAATTCTAAGGAGAAAGATTCATGACCATGCTATCGATTGTCATTCCGGCCTATAACGAGGAAAATGGGATTGAAGAAATCATGCGCCGTGTTTTGGCGGTACGTCCGGCGCTGGCTGAGGTCGGGGTGAACGAAATGGAATTGCTGGTCGTGAATGACGGCTCACGCGACCGGACAGCAGAGGTGGCCCAGCAGGTGGCCGGAGACGACTCCGGCGTGCGCATCATCTCCCATCCCAAGAACCGAGGTTACGGCGCGGCCTTGAAAACCGGCTTTGCCCAGGCTAACGGCGAACTGGTTGGCTTCCTGGATGCCGACGGCACCTACCCGCCGGAGCATTTCCCGCAGTTGTGCGTGGAAGCGCTGAAAGGCGCCGACCTGGTCATCGGCTCGCGCATGGCGGGCGCCGAGTCGCGCATGCCCGTCACCCGCCGCATCGGCAATGTCATCTTTGCCACGTTGCTCAGCGTGTTGGGCTGGCAGCGAGTGTCCGACAGCGCCAGTGGAATGCGCGTTTTCCGCAAAGATGTTCTGCGCAAAATCTCCCCGCTGCCCGATGGACTCAACCTGACCCCGGTGATGAGCACGCGCGCCGTGCATGAGGGCATCAAGATGGTCGAAGTGCCCATCCCCTACAGTGAGCGCGTCGGTCGCTCCAAGCTGAGCGTCATCCGCGACGGGCGCATTTTCTTGCAGTCCATGGTCTGGACGGTGCTCACCTACAACCCCGTGCGGGTGCTGGGCATCCTGGGCCTCATTGGCACCGGCATCGCCGGGCTGATCGCCCTGGGTCTGGTCATTGCCCGCATCAGCGGCGTGACCAGCCTGGGCCCGTGGGGCGTCGCCGCCCTGTTCACGGCCCTGGTCATGGGCGTCATCGGCATCAGCCTGTTCGCCCTCGGCGCCACCTTCAACTACCTCGTCTCGCTGTTTTATGAGGCGCCTGTCCGTCAGGGGTTGTTCGGCAAGCCGGTCTTCAAAAATCCGCTCGAAAACAACTTCGGCTGGATGGGTGTGGTCAGTTTTATCGCCGGGTTTGTGGTCGGCGTAATCAGTTTGATCTCCGGCGCGTCTGGCGGCGACATCAGCCGCTTGTGGTTCTGGATGCTGGGCGGCGCCGAGCTAACCCTGGTCGGCGTCCAGTTGATCATTTACTGGATCTTGATGCGCGTTCTGGACGATTTGAGCCAGCGCGAAGTCTTGATCGAAAAAGATATGTAATCAGTGCTAGAGTGGATGAGTAATGTGACCATCCGCCTTGGTCTTAACGGTTTGTACGGATAGGAGGTTTCTATGTCTGACGAAATTCAACCTCGAGATTTCAAAAATCTGGGCACCAATCGAATCGCCCGCGTGAGAGAGTCCAACTTCCCTGATGCGGATTCCATTGTCCATCAAGGCGCGGTTGATACCCCGCGCTCCCCAGACGCGGTCGATATCTTGCTGGTCAACCCGCCCGGCCCCGATGACGGCATCTGGATCCGCTCGCAGCACCGTGTGGGGCGCCGCTCACGCGAAAACATGGTTTGGCCCCAGGTATCGCTGGCCCAGATGGCCGCCATCCTGCGCGACAATTACACGGTGGCGGTCATCGACGCCATTGGCTCTAAAATCGGCTGGCCCCAGTTCACCAAGATGCTGGACAAGTACCAGCCCAAGTACTACCTGACTCAGGTGACCGCGCCGACGCTGGAAAACGATATGTACGGCACCTTCCTGGCCAAGAATCGCGGCGCAAAAACCATCGCCTTCGGCACGCACGTCACCCCCATCCCGGTTGAGACGATGAAAGGTTACTCGACCCTGGATTTCGTCATGTACGGCGAGCCGGATTTGACCATCCGCGACCTGCTCGATCACCTGGAAGGCAAGACCGACCAGCGCCCGCCGCAAATCCAGGTCATGTTCGACAAAGAAATGGGGTACAAACCTTCGATCGTGGACGGGCAGGTGGAGATGAGCGGCATTCGCGGCATTGCCTGGCGGCGCGGCGATGAGATCGTCAAGAACATTCCCCGGCCTTTCGTGGCCGACCTGGACGACCTGCCCATCCCTGCCCACGAGCTGCTGCCCCTCCAAAGTTACAAGATGCCCATGATGAAGGGGCCTTTCACCTTCATCGTCACCAGCCGCGGCTGCACGGCAGGCTGCACCTACTGCATCAAGCACGTCTCTTACCAGTACTCAGTGCGCGTGCGCTCGCCAGAGAAGATCGTCGAGGAGCTGTGGGTACTCAACAAGTTGGGCATTCGTAACATCCACATGTACGCCGACCTGTTCACGGTCAGCCGCGACCAGGTGGTGGGTATGTGCAAACTGATCATCGAACAGGGCCTCAAGATCAAGTGGACCTGCAACAGCCGCGTCGATTACGTGGATGAAGAGATGCTCGGCCTGATGGCCAAAGCCGGCTGCTGGTTCAT
>CAZMMI010000008.1:10886-33976 GCA_964567255.1 uncultured Anaerolinea sp. | reverse complement strand
GGCACGCCCTTCTTCTTTGAGGTGGTCAAAGAGGGCTGGTTCCGCAAGGGCACGCGCTGGGAGCAGGTGGACATGGACAAAGAGACCGTACTGGATTATCCTCAATTACCAGCCGAACGGCTCATGTATTGGCAGCGGCGCGCCTTCCGCGAATGGGCTTTCCGCCCGCGCCCGGCCTTCACTTACTTGAAGATGCTGCTGTCCGACGCTTCTACATTCAAGATTGCGCTCGACGTGGGCCTGCAAACCCTCAAGTGGCAGGTGCGCGGGAACGAAAGCTAAAAATATCCGGTTTGAGGTGATTGTGGGGGCTTCGCCCCCACAATCACCTCAAGTTCGGGAACTTCCACAACCAGACATATAGGTAAGACATCAAAAGAGGTGCAGAATGGATCCGGTTGAAGAGAAAATCTCCAGGTACATCGCAGACAACATTTTGTTCAGCAAGCATGGTTACCCCCACCCGCTGGACGCTTCCTTTCTGGAGAATGGCATCATCGACTCGATGAACGTCCTCGAGTTGGTCATGTTTGTCGAAGAGAATTATGGTTTCAAAGTGGCTGACGAGGACATCCTCCCGGACAATTTTGACTCCGTGACCTTGCTGGCTCAGTTCATCAAACGCAAGCAAGCCTTAAAGGTGTAACCTATCCTGACCTTGTTTGAGAAGGCGGAGGACACCATGAATACAGCAGATTATCTCCTCGAGAATGGAAATCCCCAAGACACCGCGCTGATCTTCGCCAAAACCGAGTACACCTACCAGGATTTGCGTGACGCGGCGGCGCGGGTTGCCGTCGAGTTGCTGCGCATGGGCATCCAACCCGGCGACCGGGTGGGCCTGTTGGGGAACAATTCCCTCTTCTGGGTGGCCTCCTACCTGGCCATCATGAAGCTAGGGGCTATCGCGGTGCCCTTTGCCACCACCCTCAAGCCCGACGACATCGCCGGGATCATCCAATTCGTGGAGTGCAAGGCGGTGTGCCTCGAGCGGCGCATGTTGCGCTCCTTCGCGGATGTGCTTACCCTCCCGCTCTTGTTCGAAGATGCCCTGCAGCAGCCCGAGCCAGGCCAATGGCCCGCCGGTGAAGCTCTCTCCAGCCTGGACCAGGAAGCGGCGTTGATGTTCACTTCGGGCACCACGGCCCGCCCAAGACTGGTGCGCGTGACCCACCGCAACATTCAAGCCAATACCGACTCAATCATCGCCTATCTGTCTCTTGAGCGCAGCGACCGGGTGATGGCCGTGCTGCAATTCTTCTACTGCTTTGGTACCTCGCTGCTGCACACCCATTTGCGCGTGGGCGGCTCGGTGGTCATGGCCAATTCCTTCCTTTACCCCGAAGTAGTCCTCCAGCAGATGGAAGACACGCGCTGCACAGGCTTTGCCGGGGTGCCTTCCACTTACCAGACCTTGCTGCGCAACTCCAGTTTTCCCCGGCGTGAGTTCAAGCACCTGCGCAAGCTGCAACAGGCCGGCGGCAAGCTGCAAAGCGTGCTCATCCAGGAATTGGTGCAAACGGTGCCACAGGCCCAGGTGTTTGTGATGTACGGGCAAACTGAAGCTACCGCGCGCCTCTCCTACCTGCCGCCCGAGATGTTGGGCAGCAAGCTGGGCTCCATTGGCCGCGGCATCCCCGGCGTCACCCTCAAGGTCATCGGCGAGGACGGCGCCCCCGTCAAAACCGGTGAAACCGGCGAGATATACGCCTGGGGCGAGAATATCTCGCCCGGCTATTGGAACGACCCCGAAGCCAGCGCCGAGAAGTTCTTTGACGGCGTACTGCACACCGGCGACCTGGCGGTGGTGGATGACGAGGGTTACATTTCCGTTGTGGATCGCAAGGCCGATTTCATCAAGTCCTACGGTTTCCGCGTTAGCAGCCAGCGGGTGGAAGAATGCATCGTTGAAATTCCCGAGGTGGTGGCCGCCGCCGTGATCGGTCAGGCCGACCAGGTGCGCGGGGAGGCCATTTGGGCCTTCGTCGTCCAGCGCTCCGGCGCGGAGCTGACCGCCGCCGATATCATCACCCACTGCGGCAACCGCCTGGCCAACTATATGGTGCCTAAAGAAGTCATTTTCCTCGACAAGCTGCCCATGAACGCGCACGGAAAAATCGTCAAGAACGATCTGCGCAAGCTGGCGGCTGAAAGCGGTGGCGATTAGTGTGCGGGATTGTCGGCGTCGCCAATTTGCGCGAGCCAAAACCCATTCCTGAAGCGCTGCTCGGCGACATGCTGGGCGCAATCCGCCACCGCGGCCCCGACGGTTTCGGCATCTACCGCCATGATTGGGTGGGCCTGGGCAATGCCCGCTTGAGCATCATCGACTTGAGCAGCGGCGACCAGCCCATAGGCAACGAGGATGACTCCTTGTGGGTGGTGTTCAACGGGGAGATCTTCAACTACGTGGAGCTGCGCCCCGAACTGGAGCGCCTGGGTCACCACTTCCACACCCACAGTGACACCGAGGTCATCCTGCACCTGTACGAGGAGTTGGGGCCGGGCTGCCTCAACCGTTTCAATGGGCAGTTTGCCATTGCCCTGTGGGACGAGCGTCAACGCAGCCTGTTCCTGGCCCGCGACCGGGTGGGGGTCCGCCCGGTTTTTTATACCCTGGCGGGCGACCAGTTGATCTTTGCCTCCGAGGTCAAGGCCATTTTGCAGCACCCGGCGGTTCAGGCCGAGATCGACCGGCAAGCCCTGCGCGAAACTTTCACCTTCTGGAGCCCTCAGCCGCCCCATTCTATCTTCAAGAACATCCTCGAACTGCCCCCCGGGCATTACCTGCTGCTCAAAAACGGGCAGATCGAGATTCGGCCGTACTGGCAGGCCAATTTTGTCCCCGATGAGCCCGGTCGCAGTCCCGAGTCCTATCTGGAGGAGTTGGAGAGCCTGCTCATCGACTCTACCCAGATTCGCCTGCGCGCCGACGTGCCCGTGGGAGCTTACTTGAGCGGTGGGTTAGATTCCTCCCTGACCACTGCCCTGATCCGCAGTTACAACAGCAACCGGCTGGATACCTTCTCGATCTCCTTCAGCGACCCTCGCTTTGACGAGAGTACCTTCCAGGGGCAGATGGCCGAGGAATTGGGCACCGACCACCACGAAGTGCATTGCGACTACCGCGACATCGCCGAGGCCTTTCCCGATGTGGTCTGGCACACCGAAGCCCCCATTTTGCGCACGGCTCCCACGCCCATGTACCTGCTCTCGCGGTTGGTGCGCGAGCACAACTTCAAGGTGGTTCTCACGGGGGAGGGCGCCGACGAATTCATGGCGGGTTATGATATTTTCAAAGAAATGAAAATTCGCCGCTTTTGGGCCGAGAACCCCGATTCCAAATTGCGCTCGCGACTGCTCTTCCGCCTGTACCCGGACATTAATCGCATGGGCGCCAGCGGGGCCTTCTTGGTGGGCTTCTTCAAGCGCGATTTGCTGGACACCGCTTCGCCCTTCTACTCACACCACATCCGCTGGACGAACACCGCGCGGACGTGGCGTTTTCTGGCCGACGATGGCGCAGGCAAGCTGGAGCCCGACCTGGTTTTGCCAGATGGCTTTTCCAACTGGCCCGCGCTCAGCCAGGCCCAATATTTGGAAGTAGTTACCTTCCTTTCGCCCTATCTGCTCTCCTCGCAAGGCGACCGCATGGGCATGGGCCATTCCGTTGAAGGGCGCTACCCGTTCCTGGATTACCGCGTCATGGAATTTGGCGAGCGCCTGCCCCCCGCTTTGAAAATGCCCGTGCTGACCGAAAAGTGGCTGCTCAAGCGCCTGGGCCGCAAATACCTGCCCGAGCGCATCTGGCAGCGGGTCAAGCGCCCCTACCGCGCTCCCATTCACCGCAGTTTCTTTGACCCACAGCCCCTCGATTACGTGGCCGAACTACTTTCCGAAGATTCGCTGAAATCCACGGGATACTTTGAGCCTTCCGCCGTGGTCAAACTGGCGCAGAAAGCCGCCGGCGGGGGTGAGTTGAGCGAGGTGGAGGATATGGCCCTGGTAGGAATCATTTCTACTCAGTTGGTGGACCATTGGTTTGTTCGCGGCGCCCGGCGCCAACACCGCAGCGTGTTGCCCGAAACCCGCTTGATCGTTGACCGGACCGGGCTTCAGTAAAGCCAAACCCAGGGGTGTCATCACGGCGCTTCCAAAGACTTCAAACACATAGGAACCAGGACACATGATGAACTTATTGAATTTTGGCAAAAAATCTTTGGCGTTGGATGCGCAGGCAGAAACCCAACGAATCATCGACTCGCTCCGCGAGACCGTCAATCAACGCCTGCATCGCCAGGGCGCGGTGGTTGGCATCAGCGGCGGAATTGACTCCTCGGTGGTGCTGGCCCTGGCGGCGCGCGCCTTTGGCCCCGAACGGGTTATCGGTCTATTGCTGCCCGAAAAAGAGTCCAGCCCAGAGAGCGCCGACCTGGCCCTGGAACTGGCGGCTGCCTTCGGTGTCGAGCCGGTCACCGAAAATATCACCGCCACGTTGGAAGGCGCAGGCTGCTACCAGCGGCGAGACGAAGCCATTCAGCGGGTCTTTCCGCAGTACCAACCCGGTTGGAAGGCCAAAATCGTCCTCCCGGGCGACTTGCTGGATCAAGGCACCTTGAATATCTTCCACCTGGTGGTGACCGGGCCGGACGGCGTGGAGATGCGCCAGCGCCTGCCCTTGCGCGAATACTACCAAATTGTGGCCTCCTCTAACTTCAAGCAGCGCACGCGCACCAACATGGAATACTATCATGCCGAACTGCGCAATTTTGCTGTCATTGGCACGCCCAACAAGAACGAGCACGACTTGGGCTTCTTTGTGAAGGGCGGGGATGGTTTGTACGATATTGCCCCCATCCGCCACCTCTTTAAGACCCAGGTCTACCAGTTAGCCGAGCATTTGGGCGTTCCCGCCAGCATTTGCAGCCGCCCGCCCACCACCGATACCTATCCCGGCGGCGGCACGCAGGAAGAATTCTTCTACCGCATCCCTTACGATTTGCTGGATACCATCTGGTTCGGTTTTGAGCAGGGGCTGGTGGCTGCCGAGATCGCCGCTGCCCTGGACTTGACTGCCGAGCAGGTTTCTCGTGTTGAGCAGGATATCGTCCGTAAGCAAAAAACGACCGCTTATCTGCGCAGCGCACCGTTGGGAGTAGAATAAAGTTATGAGATGGTCGCGGCTGTTGACATCCATTGCCCTGGCAGCTTTTCTAATGCTTTCTCTGCCTGTCCCTCAAACTCGGGCGCAGACCGAAGGCGTTGATCTGAGCCAGCCGGCCAACCTATCCCAATCCGGAGGAACGTTTGATCCCATCGCTGCGGTCGATAGCGACGGGGTGATGCACGTTTCCTGGCGAGATTCGGACAACCGCTTCTTCTATACGCGCTCGACCAAAGATGGGTGGCAGGAGCCGCTGTGGATCACCTATCCCTTCACCCACGCCTCGCTTTTCGGGTTGCAAATCCCCGCGCCCACATTGGTGGGCGGTCTTCATGGTCGCCTGGCCATGTTGTGGTTTGGCGAGAATAACGGCTTGCGTTCCAGTTCCATCTCTGCGGCGAGTCTCGGCACGAACACGGCCTGGACTGCGCCCTATCTGATCGCCAACTCGATTGAGGATTTTGATGTTGAGGTGGATGACAAGGGCGTTTTCCACATGGCTTACATTCAGGCGGCTGATTACACGTCCTCGAACGCCGGAGTTTATTACACCACTTCGTTCAATAATGGCGCCACATGGAACATTCCAACTCTGGTGTACGGCTCTTCGTATTACATCCGCCGCGCGGAATTGGATGACGAAGATCCCCGCAACACTGTGGATCTGTCGGTGACCAACCTGGCCGGTGAGACGGGGGTGTTTATCACCTTTGATAACCTTGCGCGCAAGCGAGTCCTGTTCTCTCGTTTGCTGACCGACGGAAAACGTTGGGAAGAACCGGTGGAGGTGGATGGCCCGGCAACCTTGGGCGGCTCCACCATCCCCTTCGCGATCAGCGTTTCAGCCACTCAGAAAAACGTGCTCATGACCTGGCAGGTGGGCCAGCCCCAGGGCGTTTGTCTCAACTACTACGTGGTGTCGCAGGATGCCGGTGAAACCTGGAGCGAGCGCCAGCGCGCCAACCTTCCCTATGTGGACTGCGCCCAAGACCGGCGCTTGAAATCCGGCGTGAGTGATTACACCTTGCTGACCGATACGGTCAAAGGCCAGATGTACTTCACCGCCTGGAACGGCAAGGAATGGAGCCAAACGCAGACCTGGCCCGAGTTGTTCGAGTTCGTGGACTCCGAAACGCTGAACAACGTCCGTCTGGATTGCCAGGTGCCGGTGTTCTTGCCTTCTCAGGCGCTGGCTGTGGCGGGCTGCGACCAGGAAAGCGGGCAGGATATTTGGGTGTCGGGTCGTTCGTTGACCGATATCGGCTCCTGGTTCTCCCAGGTGGCTGGATGGCGGGTGGCGGAACAAATTCAATCGACCCAAAATCACCTCGAGCATATCAATATTGCGGTGGACAGCCAGGACGGCATCCACGCTTTATGGAGCCAGGTGGAAGATCCCCCCCTGGTGGCAGAAGGTACCACGGCTCCTGTGCTGACCAACGACGCCATTTATTACAGCTATTGGGGTGGCAGCAGTTGGACAAAGCCGTTGCCCATCTATTCGGCCATGCAAGATTCCGTGGGTCGCATGGCCATAGATATTGGGCAGGATGGCAAGATTTCACTGGTGTGGAAAGACGAAGCTGCCCGCAAACTGCATTACACCTGGGCCGTAGCGGCCCGGGCCGGCAGCGCGCTGGAATGGGCGGCTTTGTCCGATTTGCCGGTGGACGAAATGACTGCCGACATGCCCGATCTGGTGGTAGACCCTTCTGGCACGCTCTTTGTGGTCTATGCCGTGCCGATTAACGAGAACCGCGGTGTTTATCTACTGTCCTCCTCAGACGGTGGCAAGAACTGGAGCGATCCCCAGAAGATTCTGGATGGCGTTCAGGCCGGTCTCGAAGTTGTGCAAGAGCCCATCCTGCGCGCCGGTTTGGATGGCGCCCTGCACCTGCTGGTGGGCGATGGAATGCTCAACGTCTCTGGCGTGATGAACCGGGCCTTGTACCTGCAATCGACAGATCGAGGGGCCACCTGGACCGAGGCGCAATCGATATCATCCCGGCGGGTGAAGCATTACCGCTTGTTGACCGCCGCTCCCAACACGGTACACCGCATCTGGCAGGAAGAAAGCGAACAAGGCGATGTGGTATACCATCAACTTTCACTGGATGGTGGAGAAACCTGGAGCAGGGTGGGCCGCGTGCTCAACGGGACGGGCAACTTTTGGTTGGGCGACGTTGTGGCAGACAGTGCGGGCCAATTGCACCTCTTCCGAGTGTCCAGCGACGCCCAGCAAATCCAAACGATCGATTACTGGAAGTGGAGCGGCGCCGATTGGATCGAAGTCGATAATTTTGTGGCCGGTCAAACCGAACTGAACGGCGAATATCCGGTTGCGGCGGCTGTGAACGGCCAGGGCGACCTGGTAGCGGTGACCATGCGCGGGCTCAATGAACTGTCTGACCAGACGCAAGCCTACAAGTTGATGTTCACCCGCCGCTCGATCCTTATCCCCGTGACGCAGATCACCCCGGTGGCGCTCATGCCTGTTTCCTCGCCCACACCCGAAGCGGCGGCTGAGGTCACGGAGACCGTCGCACCCACGCCCACCACTGACCTGGCGGCGCTCGCGGCTCCGCAAGGCGACCAGGGCGGCCTGAGCATGGCCCTGGCGGTGAGTATTGGCGCATCGCTGCTGGCCATCGGCCTGGGCCTGGGCGTGGTCTTCATTCGTGGGAAAAAACTGAATTAACTCCGTAGATCGGTCATAAACAGGTTATCACTACGGTTAAAAAGCTGTAAGGTTGAGGGCTTGTAAATCAAGCTTCTTGACCTTATAATGCAAATTGCCGATAGTTTAGTAAATTGATCTTATTAATGCTTGTTATCGGCGCAAGCATTTTATGCGGGTTACCCTTCACTATCTACCCCTGAGGGAGCCCGTGGTTCATAAGGAAATAAAGATGAAAATTGCAAAACAGCTTGCTGTTCTTGCAGTGCTGTGCCTGGCGGTTTGGGGGGTAGGGGGATTGGTTCCACACAGGTGGAGCGCCAGCGCACAGGATGGGGGGCCTGAAGATCCAACGCCGCAAGGCATGTCTCAAGAAGAAGTGTTGCCCGAATTCCTGTGGGATGGGCCTGTCGAAACGGAATCGCTTGTGATGCCGTTGGCCGCACCCAACGCTCAGAACGATACCACCCAGTGGCCGCAGTTGCAGAATGACGCCCAACACACCGGCTATACGCCCGCTACCTTAGGTACCAATTTCTCCGTGGTATGGAAGCGAGCCTTCCAGCCGGAAAAAGTTCACCCGCAAGTGCAGGCCATCATCTATGGTGGGCGGGTCTTTGTGGGCACCGAAAGCGGCAACTTGTACGCCCTCAACGCGGCCAACGGGGCCCAGAATTGGGTTTTTACCGCGGGCGGGCCGATCCTCAACAGCGTGGCTGCCGGGGATAATCGCGTTTACTTTGGCTCCATGGATGGCGCTGTGTACGCAGTCAATCCATCCAACGGGGCGCAGCTATGGAAAAAGCAACTTTCCAGCCGCCTGGGCTTTTCCACCGCGCCGCTCCTGGCCGGGGGCAAAGTGCTCATCGGCGGGCGCAACGGTGTGTTCTATGCGCTCAACCCATCTGATGGGACCATCTCCTGGTCCTTCCAGGCGGGCGGGCCCATTCTGATGACCGCCGCGGCCAACACTGCCGGAACCACCGTCTACTTCACCAGCATGGATATGCGCGTCTATGCACGCGGCATCGCCAATGGCAACTCTGTTTGGACCAGCGGCAAGGTTCCGGCGATGGCCTTCAAGGATTATTACCCGTTGGTGTGGGGTGGGTACGTGTACGTGCGTCCGTGGAACAAGGGTGACCTGGGCCCGGATACGCTTTCCGACCCGCCCAGCGCTTCGGCGCAGATGGCTGTGCTGAACGCCTATAACGCCAGCACCACGCCCATCACCATGTTCCGCTTCAACGAAACCACTGGCGCATTGGGCACGCCCATCATTCACTACTGGTACCAGACCATGAACGGCGGCTCGGCCCCGCCTTGCGTCGACCGGGATGGATACCTGGTCATGTCCGCGCCTTTCCCCCAGGATGATTTTTACATCGGTTGGGGGCGGCTGGATCCGAATGCGCGGGTGTTGGTGGATATGCTGGTGGAAAATTCCTCCGAGGGACGTGGCCACGGTGACGAGACTATGGCGACCACCTGCACCAACAACCTGATCTTTACCATGCATTACCAGGAACAAAACGTCCAGTTCACAGGCGCGTTCAATCTGAACAACAATACCTGGACCAAGATCAACCTGGGCAAGTCGAACTCGGAAATGTTCAACAACACCCAGGGCGGCGGCGCCAATGCTGTATCCGTAGCTAACGGTTTGTTCTATCACATCAGCGTGTACGAGCTCATCGTGCGCTCTGCGAATTAAGGCAGGAGGCGCTTCGATGAAAAGAACCTTGCTTCAGTATATTTCAGTGGTGATGGTGCTGGCCATGCTTTCTGGGCGTTCGGCCCAGGCGCCTCAGCCGGTGCAGGCGCAAACAACGATCAACCCTTCGTCGTGGCAAGCCGGCTCGGTGGGCTTGCGCGCGGTGCCCGACAATGACTTGCGCACTGCCGGGTTAGGCTTCATCGTGACGGCCTCAGGCTGGCCTTCCTTGTCCATGCAGGGCGGCGTGCAGCCCTTCTGGGATGTCATGCTCGGCCCGGTGGGCGTTCCCATGGGGAAGATCAAGACCCTGGCCAGCAGCACGGCCAACCTCAGCGCCCAATCGACCAGTTGGGCCAAGAATAAAATGACCTTCACGCCCTCCTCCGGAGGGGCAGTTAACCTGTGGGCCAGCCGCCTGTCTCCGGCGGTGCTGGCCGAGACCACCGATAGCGCCCTGCGTTTGTTCGCGGGCAACGTGATCAAGTATGAGTTTTCAGGTGATCAAATTGTGGAACGTCAGGTTCCCGTCCGACCGAAGTATTTATCCTATTCGACCGGCGGGACGCGCAAGTACGCCACCTTGGGCACCGGCAACACCAGCCTGACCGCGCTGGATCAGGGCTGGCTGCTGCTGTGGATGGGCAACAACACCCATGTCATGGAAACCCGGCGGATTTTAGATTACGGTGCGCCGTTCCTCAGCGATGCTTACATGGCGGATGTGCCCATCCTGCTGGTCTTCCAGAACCAGCCCACCGCCATCAAGCTCTCCAGCGAGGGCGGCGTGGAGGTGACCTTCAGCGGCGCAGCCGGGCGTATTGCCATTCTGCCCCTCTACGGGCGCGACCATCTCCCCGCTTCACAAACCGAAGGCTGGTACAACAACCTGCCTACCGGCGTGCAGCAAAAAATCCAATTCTGGGCGCCGCGTCTGGCCTACTTCCCCGCGGATGTGGCCGAAACCTATTCGTATTCCGGCGGAAACGCCACCATCACCGAGACTATCACTTATGAGACGGTGCGCGCTGCCGGAGGCACCAAGTTTGCGCCTCTGCCGCCCATCCTCTCGCTGGCCCGGCCCCTGTTGAACCCGGTCTTTTCTCACGCCGTTCAGGGAAGCGGCTATGCCAGCCAGTTCGGGCCCATCGAAGGCATTGACAACCGCGACAGCTACTCCTGGACGGTCACCGATGTGTCTCATTACATCGACCCCCAACGCCTGATCCCGCAAAGCGGCGGCACGGTCCCGGCGGACCTGCAAGCCGAGCTGGAAAACCAGGTGACCCGCCTGGTAGGTGCTGGGCACATGGACCCCTGGGTGTATGCCGACCAGGTGCCCAATGTGGATTACCGCGGCGATATCTACTGGGCCAACCCCGCCGATGCGCTCTATGCGCTGTCGGAGGTGGCCGACGCGCTGCCGGATGGCGCCACCAAAAACAGCTTGATTAGCTATATGTCTTCCGAGCGGAACAACTTCAAGCCGGAATACGTGTATAACCTCGACTTCGGGCTGGGGGCGCCGCGCGGACCCGCCGGGCTGCCCACTGTGGGGGATAACATGGATGCCGAGCTGGATGACTGGTGGTACCAGAACGACAACGTCTTCTTGACGGATGTGCCCCTGTATAGTTTCTACGGGCTGGCTCGTTTCTACCAGACGGTGGGTGGAACGCCGCCCCCCGATGCTTACAGCGAGGCGGTCAACGCTCTGAATCGTGACATGAGCGAACAGGATTGGGCCAGCCTGGGCTGGTTCCAGGGCTACCAGGACCGGCGCGAGGCGGTGGTCAACACCAACCGCCACTTTGCCGGAATGGTGGGCTTTGTGCGCATGGCCGATCGGGTGGGCGATTCTGCCGCTAGCAACCTGGGCCGCGCCCTGGTAGCCAAAGCGATGGTAGCCCGGCTGGGTCAATTACAGTACACCCATTACCTCTACCAATCCGGCATCGTCCAGCTTTCCTCCAACCCCAAGTGGCAATTGGAAGGGCTCGAGGAACTCAATATCTGGCTGGGCGTGATCTACAACTACGACTGGAGAGGCTCTTATGACGATGCTCGTCAGGTCATTCGCCTCAACCAGTTCTCCTTTGACTTGTTCGACCATTCCGGTTACGAAGATGTGCCTGAAGATTTCGACCGCGGCACCACCTCGGCCCATTTGATCGGCTACCGCGATATGGTGCCCGAATTGGGGCGTGTCTTTGCCGATTTCGCCCTGGAAGAAGCCAGCGTGACGCTCGACAAATATAAGACCATCACCCCGCACTGGTATGCCACCTACGGCGAAGCCACCCTGGGCATGGAACACGGCATGAACCACCCCATGGACTCGTTCCAGTTGTTCATGGCCGAAACGTACCTGAATCAGCCTACTCCCGACAAGTTGGCACGCTATGCCGATATCGCCTGGTTGGAGCGCGGCGACCTGTTCTACATGCAGAAGCTGGCCGAAGCCGTGCTGGCTTACCGCGGCGCGGTGTGGGAAAACAAGGCTTCGCTGTCCGTCACCCCCGGAGACCAGGAAATTTTTTTAACCTGGACGTTCCAAGGTGTCATCGAAGAACCATTCACCTGGCGTGTCGATTACCGCAACTCCAATGACCCCGATTACACCTCCATTTCCGGTCTGGCCCCCGAAACACGCTCTTATCGCATCACCGGATTGGAAAACTACCAGACCTATTATGTCCGCGTGGCGGCGGTAGGAAATACCAGTGGGCAGGAGTTGGTAACCACCAGCCCGGTTTTTACGCTGGCTACCGACCTTTTTGTGCATCTGCCTGTGATTCGCAGATAGAGAGGCTTGGTGACTGCTTACGCTGAGGTGAAGGATGCGCTTTTCTCACCCTCAGCGAGCGTTTGAGCAAGTTTTAACGGTTGGTTTGCCGTGATCTTCCGGCAACGAAGTTGAAAGGATCGAAAATGAAAAACAAAAAAATGTCTCGGCGTGATTTACTGAAGATGGCCGCTTTAGCCGGCCTGGGTGGCGTAGTGGCCTGCGCCCAGGAAGCCACTCGCACCGCCGTTGCGCAGACTCCCACCTCCTGGCCCCACTCCAATTACCTGCCCATGATTACCCGCAGTTCGCCCGAGCCCACTCCTACTTTGGCGCCAACAGTAGCGCCCACGGCCAGCCCCATCCCCACGGTGGTGCCCACCGTCCCGCCGCCCAACGGCCTGTCCGGGCGTGTGGCCCACGTCCGTGCTGGAAATGTTACCAGTTGGCTCAGTACCGAGGATGGTTATTATTGGGAGGAGGTCAACCAGAATGTGGTCAACGGCATGGTGGAAACCGGCCTGAAAAACTTGACCGGCAAATCTAATCTTACCGATGCTTGGCAAACCTTGATCCCCAACTATAAGGCCGGGGAGAAGATTGCCATCAAGGTCAACTTCAATAACACCGACGTGGAAGGCGACTCGAATGGCTGCTCGGATGATGGCCCGCACATCGATGCCATCATCGAACCGGTCAATGCCTTGCTCCGCACGCTGATCGTGAATTTTGGCGTCCCTGCCAGCAACATTCTCGTATTCGATGCCCGCCGCAGAATACCGGCTCGCTTTTATACCAGGGTTGCTTACCCCGGGGTGAATTTTGGGGAAGATCCCAATTCTTGCGAAGACGACTTGCTGACCGCTGGAAACGACACTCGCATTACCTTCGCCCCGCCTTCTGGGGTGACGATGAACCCCATTTACCTGACCAACTTCATTTCCAACACCAATTACTTGATCAATATGCCGATCATGAAACGCCACCACGGCGCGGGTGTGACCCTGGGCTTCAAAAACCACTTCGGCAGCATTCTGGAACCCTATGATATGCACGACCGCACGTTCCTCTATGATAGCGGCAGCCCAAACCCCTTGTGGCGCGCCGATTACAACCCGATGGTGGATATGTATAAAAATTCGCACATCCGCTACAAGACCGTGCTGACTTTGGGCGACGGTTTGTTTGGCTGCCTGGAAGGCGAAGACAGCCGCCCGCAATCCTGGTCGACGTTCGACTACCAGCCCCCCAAGAGCCTGTTCTTCTCCTTTGACCCGGTCGCTATCGACTCGGTCATGGCCGATTTCTTGCTGGCCGAGCCGGAAGGCAGCCCAAACCCGAGTAACTCCATTAACTCCATCCGCTACCTGGCCCTGGCTGAAACCGCTGGGTTGGGTGTCCACGAGCACGTTTCCAATCCGCACCTTTCCAACCCTTACGCAAATACAGGCATCACCTACAGCCTGACAAATCTCTAATTTGTGATAAAGTAAAAAGGTGGTTGCCTGACAACCACCTCTCCGTTTCTCATCGACGCCGGGCATTTCGGTAATTCGTTTGACAAAGTTGCAACCTTGAACCGAAAACTCTTCCTGCTCAACGGCCTCGCCATCCAGGCGGTCGTCGCCAACCACGCTTCCGGCTGGGGCATCACTGCCATGTTCTGGTGGGCTCACCGTTACCTGCCCGTCGAGTCGCCCAACTTTGACCAGCTTGGTTCCGCTTCGTACTGGCTGCTGGTGCTGCTCAAACAGCTCACCGTTTTCAGCGTGCCCGCTTTTTTGTTCGTCTCCGGCGCGTTCATGACCTACGCCGGGCGCGGCACCACCAGCACCCTCAACTGGCGCACCTTGCGTGCCCGCTTGTTGGGTTTGTTGTACCCTTACCTGATCTGGTCGCTGATTTACTTCGTCTGGACCGGGTTCCGCGACGGCCCGCTGCAATGGTGGGAGTACCCCTTGCGCTTGTTGGCCGGGCAGGCAGTGGGAGCCTTTTTCTACGTGCCTGTGCTGATGCAGTTACTGGCCATCTCGGTCTGGTTGGTGCGCTGGGCCAGCCGCCGCCCCTATTTGGTTCTGACCGTCAGCGCGGTCATCCAGCTTGGCTTGCTGGCCCTGCGCTACTACCAGTTGGAGGCCAAACTGCCCTGGCTCAGTTATGGCGGCGCCCCGGACTGGCTGTGCCTGAACTGGATATTCTTCTTCACCGCCGGAGTTGTGGTTTCCCAAAAACAACCCCGCATCGGACAGTTGTTCAAGCGCTACCGATGGGTATTGTTGGGCCTTCTCTTGTTGGCGGCGGTGGCCGCGGTTCTCGAGCCCGAATGGCGCGCGCGCCTGAGCGGCATGGAAAGTTGGAAAGGCACCGCCCTGACCCTCTCCACCACAATCTATTCCGCCTTGTTCATCCTGACCTATCTTGCCTTTGAGCACATCGAGCTGCCCTTCTCCAAGACCCTGTACCTGATGGGGGGCAAGTCCTATGGGATTTACCTGTCCCACATTCTCGTTCTTGAATTGACCGCTCGCGCCATTTACCACCTGGCCCCCTTCATCCTGGCGCACCAAATCATCTTCCAGCCGCTGCTCATCCTGGCCGGCGTTGCCATTCCCTATCTTCTCATCAGCGGCTTGATGAAATCCCCCTTGCGAGCAACATCTCGATACCTTTTCGGATAAGGTTACTATTTAGGTGACTACTCAGCCCGAGGTGGAAGTTCCCTACCTGTTGAGTAATTACCTGTTTAGCTCTTTTCCGCAACCGTACCCGGAGGAAACGTTGAAAACCGTTCGTGTCTTAAAATTTAACCTTCCGCTTTGGCTGGTGATCACCGGCCTGGCGTTGGGGCTGTTTGTCGTTGGCGTCGGCGCCTATCGTTTGATCAGCGGGCGCCCGTTGGGATTGCGCAGTTGGGTGTCCACTCAGCTCTACTTCGCCTCCAGCAATCTTAAAGTGTTGGCCGACCAAAAGAATGTTTCTGCGCTCAACCAGGGCGAATTCACCAACCTGATCTTCCTGCATCATTCGGTCGGTGACAACATCATCTCGCAGGGCGGCCTGCGCGAGTTGCTTGCCCAATCCGGCATCCACATGACCGACCAGGATTACATCGAATACGGCCTGAGCGGCCCCGACGGTGCCTTTCGCGGCTACACGTTGAGCATCCCCAACGACAACACCGACCCCGACGGGCTGGCGCGCATTTTTAACCAGCCCCGGCTGCCTCTGCCGCTCAACGCCTTCAGCGGTTTGATGCAGTATGAAGTCGTTATGATGAAGTCCTGTTTCCCGGCCAACTACATTTATAGCGCCGAACAGGTGGCTCAGTACAAAGACTACTACCTGTCCATCCGCGATCGCATCGAAGAAACCCCTGAACGCTTCTTTATCCTGCTCACCATCCCGCCCCTCAACGTGGCCGAAACCAATCCCGCCGACGCTGCCCGGGCCCGCGAGGTGGCCGAATGGATGACCTCCCCGGAATTCACTGCCGGGCATCCCAATATGGCGGTTTTTGACCTGTACGGTTTTTTAGCGGGTGACGATCGAACCAAATCCGATTACAATGCGTTGAAAGCGGAATATTCGGACGGCGCCGATTCTCATCCCAACCAGCTTGCTAACGCGGAGGTTGCACCTGTGCTGGCCGAGTTCATCCGCGAATCGATCGAAACCTACCGCGCTTCACAACTGGCAAGGAATTAAGTGCTTTCCTTCCCTTGCGTGAGGAACACCAGGAAAAATCAGATCATGAAGTCTCTCTTCTGGCGAATTGTGGGTTGTCTTTTGTTGGCTGGCTTGCTGGCCGGTGCCCAATCACCGGCTGCCGCCAACCCGGGAGTCACCTGGGACGACCCAGTGCGCCTATCTGACCCCAACATCGAAGCGGGACAGCCCGCCCTGGCCGTGGATTTATCCGGCGTGGTGCATGTAGTCTGGAGCCAGACCGAGCGGGTCACGCTGCGCCCGGTGGGCGAGGGCGATACGATCTACCACTCCTCCTTTGATGGTGAAAATTGGAGCCGCCCGATCGACATTATTGTGGCGGGCGAGGGCCTGGCGGCCCAGTTCCCCGAGATTACCGTCACCCCCAATGGTTACCTGCATTTGGTCTACAGCACAAGCGGAACCATTTCGGCTTTGATGCACACCGCAGTCCATGTGAGCCAGGCTCGTGACATCTATGCCTGGTCCAGGCCCTCGGCGGTTGCCTCCCCGGTGCAGGGTCAGCATGCGTTTGTCTCTGACAGCCGGGGCTATCTCTATCTGGCCTATGCCGACTTCTACACCAAGAACATCAATTTCCTCATGTCCAAGGATAACGGTGAAACCTGGGGTCGCGAGGTGGAAGTTTCGGCCGGGTTGCAGCGCCCCGACGAATTTGGTATTTACCCCCGCCTGGCGGTCAGCGAATCGGGACGCATCCATTTGGTGTGGAACGTTTTACCCTGGCCGGGACGCCTGGCTTACTATGCCCATTCGGATGACGAAGGCCAGACCTGGAGCGAGCCCTGGTTGTTCGACAGCAGCGCCAACAGCGCTTACCGTCAGGGCTTTGGCCCAATCGTCCCCGATATCCAAACGGATGGTGGCAACCAGGTGCACATCCTCTGGGATGGCGCCCCCACGGTTGAACGCAATCACATCTACTCGTTGGATGACGGCGATACCTGGTCTCAACCCACGATCGTATTCCCCGAACTCAGTGAAACCGGCCGCGCCGGTTGGAATGAAATGGCTTTTGACGCCGATGGAATCCTGCATGCCGTCAGCATCATCGGCCCGCTGCACGCCAGTTGGGATGGGTTGGGCTGGAGCGCATCCCAAGATATCGCCGTCCGCGCCTACACCGGCGATGGAGAAATGATGCGCATCAAGGTGGGACTGGGCAACCAGTTGCATGTGCTCTGGCTGGACCGTAATTTGTCGCCCTTCACGGTCTGGTACGTGCACGGCCAATCCGGCGCGGCATCCGTTCCCCCTGCCGCCATCCCCGACCCGCTGCCTCAAACCGCAGCCGTCGGCCCTACGCCCACCACTACTCCTGTGCTGCCGGATCCATCCCCCACGATCGACTTTGGGGAGCCCGAAGAAAATACCCGCCCTTATTCGCCGGGCGTAGCGATCGCTCTGGGTGTAATCCCGGCGTTGTTGATCATCGCCACGGCTGCTGTGGTGGTGATCCGCAAACGCAAGGCAATTTAAAGCATCCTCGAAGACTACTGTGTAAGGACAACAATCATTTATGGACCTCGTTGCCGGTATCAAAGAATTAGCCCAATATCGCGAACTGCTGTGGGTTTGGTCGGGGCGAGAGCTCAAGGCCCGTTATAAGCAGTCCTTTTTTGGTTTTGCCTGGGCCGTTTTTCAGCCTATCGCGCTAACCGCTGCCTTTGTGGTGGCCTTCTCTTATTTCATCCAGATTCCCTCCGATGGAATTCCCTACCCGATCTTCAGTTACAGTGCCATGCTGCCGTGGACCTTCTTCGTGCGCGGGTTGAGTCTGGGCATTCCCAGCATCGTGCAGAACATGAACCTCGTTACCAAAATCTACTTGCCCCGCATGATCTTCCCCCTGGCTTCCATCATGACCAGCTTTGTCGATTACCTGTGCGGGTTGGTTGTGTTCATTGGCATGATGATCATTTATCGCGTCGAGTTGACCCCTGCCATGGCTTTCATCCCGGTGTTGTTCCTCATCCAGATCATCTTGATGGTCGGCCTCACTCTGGGCGCTTCTGCCTTGAACGTGTATTACCGCGACATCTCCCAGATGGTACCCATCCTGCTGCAATTGTGGATGTATGCTTCTCCCATCATTTACCCGCTTTCCCAGGTGCCCGAAAGGCTGCGCCCGTACTACATGCTCAACCCCATGGCGGTGATCTTGAACGGCTACCGCGAAGTGCTGTTCTTTAACCGCCTGCCGGATCTTGGGCAAGTGGGGTTGGCCCTGGCGGTCTCCCTGGTGGTGCTCTTTATCGGTTATTTCATCTTCAAGAAAGTCGAGGCCCGCTTTGCAGACATCATCTGATGCCAACATCGCTGTTCATGTAGATAACATCTCCAAGCAATACCGTCTGGGCACAGCTCGTTCTTCCATCCGCGAGGTGGTATCTGGCCTGGGGCGCAAAATTTTGGGCAGGCCCAGCGCCGATGCCGCCGGCAGCTTTTGGGCGCTGCGCAACGTGAGCTTCGACGTCAAACGCGGCGAGGCCCTGGGCATCATTGGGGCCAACGGCGCCGGCAAGACCACCATCCTCAAGATCCTCTCGCGCATCACCAAGCCCACCGAAGGAGATATCCAGTTGTTTGGGCGCTTCTCATCGCTCATCGAACTGGGCGCGGGTTTCCACCCCGAACTCACCGGGCGAGAGAATGTCCTGCTCAACGGGGTCATTTTGGGCCTCAGCCAAAATGAAGTCCGCAAGCGCTTTGACCAGATTGTGGCCTTTTCGGAGCTGGAGCGTTTCATCGATATGCCGGTCAAGCGCTACTCATCGGGCATGTTCGCCCGCCTGGGTTTCGCCGTCGCCGCTCACGTGGACCCCGACATCATGCTGGTCGACGAGGTTCTGGCGGTCGGTGACATGAGCTTCCAGCAGAAATGTTACGATCTGCTCACCCGCTTTGTGCGTTCGGGCAAGACCACCGTGTTCATCTCCCACAACCTGTTTGTGATCGAGCAGCTCTGCGACCGGGTCGTCTGGCTGGAGCGCGGGCAGGTGAAGATGGACGACATCCCCCAGCGCGTGCTGAGCGGCTACCTGGACAGCCAGGAGCAGCGCATTTTGGAGGCCGCCGGCAAGGTGGAAGCCGAAGGCAGCCAGGACTTGTGGATTACGGGGGTCGACACCTTGGACGCCGAGGGCAAGGAGCGCGATTGGTTCGCGCCCGATGAAGATATCGTCGTGCGCGTGCGTTACGCCACAAAGGGTGTCGTCGAGCGCCCTCACTTTGTCGTCTCGATCTCGGACGGGCAGGGCGGCTCGCCGTTGATCATCGCCAGTATGCTGGTGGACAGCGCTGCACCCTCACAAGTCGAAGGAGCGGGCGAAATGCTGTGCCACTTCCGCTCGGTGCCGCTGCGCCAGCGCGCTTACCTGATCTGGGGCGAGGTTTATGACGCCGACCGCACCCGCCTGCTGGTCAACTGGCAGCGCCTGGGCAGCTTCCGGGTAGTCGATGAAAGCATCGACGCCGGGCAGGCTGCCCGCGGCAGCATCCGCCACTCTCGCACCGATGCGCCCATCCGGGTGCCCTACGAATGGAAGCAGAAATGACGCCTACTACGCCCGCACTCACCATTGTTGTTCCGGTCTATAACAGCGAAGGGTCGCTGCCCTTGCTGGTCGAGCGCCTGGAGAAAGTCCTGCCACAGATTGCCGGGGTTTACGAATTGATCCTGGTCAACGATGGCAGCCGCGACCGCAGTTGGCAGGTGATCGAGCAGCTCGGCGCGGGGCGTCCCTGGGTGCGCGGCATCTGCATGATGCGCAACTTTGGCCAGCACAATGCGCTGCTGTGCGGAATTCGCGCTGCCGCCCATCCCATCATCATCACTATGGATGATGATTTGCAGCATCCCCCCGAAGAAATCCCCTTGCTGCTGGCCAAACTAGATGAGGGCTATGACGTGGTTTACGGCACTCCCAGGGAACTGCCCCATTCGCTGGTTCGCAACCTGTTGTCCCGTTTTACCAAGCGCGCCCTGGCCAGCGCGATGGGCATTCGCGATATCGGCAATATCAGTGCCTTCCGCGCCCTGCGCACCGACCTGCGCAATGCCTTTGTCGGCTTTCAAAGCCCCAACCTGCTCCTCGATGTGCTCCTTTCCTGGGGCACCACCCGCTTCGGCGCGCAGACCGTCGAGCACAAACCGCGTCTCATCGGCAAATCCAATTACAACTTCGGCAAGCTCTTCAACCAGGCCATGCTCATCCTCACCGGATTCAGCACCGCCCCCCTGCGCCTGGCCAGTATGATGGGTTTTGTGATGGCCGTCTTTGGTATCGGCGTGCTGCTCTATGTGGTTGTCCGGGCTGTTATCGAGAAGAGCGTGCCGGGCTTCCCCTTCCTGGCTTCCATCATCGCCATCTTCTCCGGCGCGCAGCTCTTTGCTTTGGGCATCTTTGGCGAGTACCTGGGCCGCATGTTCAACCGCAGCATGGACCGTCCTACCTATGTCGTCAAAGAGCAGATTGGCGCGAAGGAAGATTCCCAACCCTTATCCGGTAGCGCATAAAGGATCGTACGATGTCTCCTAACTCCTTTGTCTTGAAAAACACAGTCAGCCTGGTTCCGCTTTCTGCGGACCATGCCGACAATATGTACCGCTGGGTTTGCGACCCGTTGGTCAGAGAAAACCTGGGCATTCGCCGCGAACCCTCCCTCGAGCACACCCATGCATGGATCGCTCAAGCCCTGCAAGATGACAGCGTCTGCGCATTTGCAATTCTGAATAACGGTGTGCACGTTGGCAACGTGATCCTTGACCGCATTGACCGCTACCTGTCCACGGCGCGCCTGTCGGTGTATGTGGGCGAAGAAAACATGCGCGGGTCGGGCCTGGGTCGCACGGGGATATACCTGGCATTGCGCGAGGCATTTGACACGCTGAAACTACACAAAGTCTGGCTGACGGTGCACAACCGCAATACAGCCGCGATCCATGCTTATCAGCGCCTGGGCTTTCAGATTGAGGGCGTCCTGCGCGACGAGTTCATCTTGCACGGTGAGCGCATCGCAGCCCTCTATATGGGCGTGCTGGAGGAAGATTTCCGCCAGCTCAACGCCGTGTGGATTTCCGGAGACTGAGAAGGAGCATTCATGAATGTCGTGATCTTACAGCCTTCGTATATTCCCTGGCGAGGCTACTTCCACCAGATCCAGAAGGCGGACCTCTTTGTGTTTTACGACGACGTGCAGTACGATAAAAACGGTTGGCGCAACCGTAACCGCATCAAGACTCCCAGCGGCACGCGCTGGCTGACCATCCCCGTCCACACCCAGGGCGTGGTCGAGAACAGTGTGCCCATCAATCAGGTGGAAATCGATTGGACCAAAGCCTGGAACGCCAGTCACTGGGATATTTTGCGCCAGTTCTATAAAACTGCGCCCTACTTCAAAACCTATGCGCCTCTCCTCGAGCCTTTCTACCGCCGCCAGGATCACCTCCTGGCGGACCTGACCATCGACTTGACCGTGGCGCTGGCCCGCGAGCTGGGCTTGAAGACAGAATTTGTGCGCTCGTCCTCGCTCCAGGCGCACGGCACAAAGACCGATCGACTGGTCGAAATCCTGACCCAGTTGGGCACCACTCACTACATCTCCGGCCCTTCGGCCCGAGATTATCTGGAAGAAGAGAAACTGGCCGCGGTGGGCATCAGCCTGGAGTTTATCGAGTATGGTTACCCCGAATACCCCCAGCTTTACCCACCCTACGACCCGTTCGTATCTATCCTGGACTTGCTATTAATGACCGGCCCGGAGGCAGCGACCTATATATGGGAACAGAAACCGTAATTACCATCCCCTTCAACAAACCAGGGCTCTTGGGTACCGAAATGGGCTTCATCACCGAAGCCTTCAACCGCTGGCACATCTCCGGCGATGGCTACTTCACCAAACAGACCCATGCGCTTTTGGAGGCAGCTCTCCCGGCACCCAAGGTTTTGCTGACCACCTCCTGCACGCACGCATTGGAAATGACCGCCCTGCTGCTGGATATCCGGCCCGGCGATGAGGTCATCCTGCCCTCGTTTACTTTCGTCTCCACGGTCAATGCCTTTGTGCTGCGCGGGGCCAAACCGGTCTTCGCCGATATCCGCCCCGACACCTTGAACCTGGACGATGCCCGGCTGGAAGCGCTGATTACCCCACGGACGCGCGGGATTGTGGTGGTGCACTACGCCGGGGTGGGCTGTGAGATGGATGCCATCCTGGCCATTGCCGCCCGGCACGGCATCCCTGTGATCGAAGATAACGCCCACGGCTTGTTCGGGCGTTACAAGGGCAAAAGCCTGGGCACGTTTGGCGCAATGGCCACCCTCAGCTTCCACGAAACCAAGAACTTCACCTGCGGCGAAGGCGGCGCCATTATCATCAACGACCCCGCCCTGATCGAGCGCGCCGAGATCATCCGCGAGAAGGGCACCAACCGCAGCCGTTTCTTCCGCGGGCAGGTGGATAAATACACCTGGGTCGATGTTGGCTCCAGTTACCTGCCATCCGATATCCTGGCCGCTTTTCTGTATGCCCAATTCCAGGACCGTGACAAGATTCAGGGCACGCGCCAACGCATCTGGGAAACCTACGCCGCCGGCCTGGCCGATTGGGCCGCGCGGAACGGGGTGGGGCTGCCGGTCATCCCCGCCCACTGCGAACAGGCCTATCACATGTTTTATATGCTTTTGCCCGACCTGGCCTCGCGGCAGGGCTTGATTATGCATCTTAAATCACTGGGCATTCAGGCGGTTTTCCATTACCTGCCCCTGCACCTGTCCGATATGGGCCTGCGCTTTGGCGGCAAGCAAGGCGACTGCCCGGTGACTGAAGAAATCAGCGATCGCCTGGTGCGTCTGCCGTTTTTCATCACCCTCGATCCAAACGATCAAGCCCGAGTCATCGAAGGCGTGCAATCCTTCCAGGTCAAATAGACCAACCGCTTCTTCATAGCGCGGGTTTCCTACCCGCGTCATGCTCAACTAATGGCAGCTCGGAAACCCCGACCCACAGTCGGGTTCTCTTG
>CAZMMI010000008.1:6335-10786 GCA_964567255.1 uncultured Anaerolinea sp. | reverse complement strand
ATGGATTTGACTCCCAACCCTATATAAATATGCTCAACGATATCGAAACCGTTGCATCTTCGTTGCAAAAAGGGTGATTCTTGTTTGTGCAGACAACCCAATGTTGTACAATAAGGTGAAACTGTAAGGTGATTGTAAGGTCGAAGGGAAGGGGAATGTTACGGATGAACGTTAGCCGATTCTTCTATGGATTTCTTATTGTTGTACTGGTCCTGAGCACGGGCCTCCAACCGGTTTCTGCCAGCGCCCCCCAGGCGCCCGCGGTACAAACCGCCCAGGTCCCGCTGCCGATGGTCGCGGTACACGTCTCCGAGTTCACCCAGGCTTTGGCTACCATGCCTGCCTCCGGCTCCACGCCCACCGGCTCTGGCACCACCGGTTACCAGTGGTGGCAGCCCTGGTGGACCTATTCCCTAATCACTGAATCGGTCAAAGAAGCCCTCCGTTCCGACGGCATCCCTTACGCTGTGGTCACCGACGCCGACATCGCTGCCGGCGCTTTGCTCAACTCCGACGGCTCCCCCCGTTACCCCATCGTCATCAGCCTGGCAGCCGAAGCGGTTGCCGATAACGAAATCGCGCCCCTGCGCAGCTACGTGCAGGCGGGCGGATTCCTGTTCGCCGGTTCCTCCTCCTTTACTCGCTACCCCGACGGCTCCCCGCGCGGCAACTTTGCCCTGGCCGCGGAGATGGGCCTGAACAGCACCACTAACACCCTGCAGAACTGGGCCCTGGACTTGAACTTTACCCGCACCGGCGACCACCGCCTGACCGCCCACATTCCCGCCGGGACGATTCCCTGGTCGTTGCCCCAGACTGCCGATGAGAAGATTTTCTACATCACTCAGCATTACGTCTGGCGCGTCGCGGCCAACGGGGCCGAGGTGCTGGCCAACGGTGGGCAAGGCCCCGTGTTGGCGACCCAGGCCTACGGCAACGGGCGCTTCCTGTACTACAGCCTGCTCCAGCCCTTGATCGGTCACGGCGGTTTCGACGTGAGCATGTATTCGTACCTGATCTTCCGCGAAGCCATCCAATGGGCTTTTGAATCGCTGCAAGTGCCCATGCTCACCCTCAGCGAGTGGCCTTTCCCCTACGATGCAGCTTTCAACATGCGCCACGACTTTGAAAACTTCCCCGAGCTCATCACCTCCATCGAAAGCTCGGCTGCTTATGAGGCCTCCCTGGGCGTCAAGGGTGACTACTACTTCACCACCGGCGTACTGCGGGCAGGCTCTGCGGACCCGCAATTGAGCGAGGCTGAAAAAGCCGCCACCGTGCAGAGCGTTCAGCGGGCTGTTTCGCTCTACGGTGCGACCATCGGCTCGCACAATGGGGGATTGCCCAACCCAACGGCCTCCTTGCCGCCTTCTTCCTATGAGTACTGGCACTGGGGCCCGGACGAAGCCCTCGATACCACTCCCGCCGGTTACGCCAGCGGCTATGATTACGGCCTGGCCTCTTTGCAGACCTCCTTCCAGGACATTGAAGGCTGGCTGAGCGGCCTGGATAACGGCCGGGTGGGTTGCGGTGTGGCGGGCAACTGCCCGCGCATTTGGGTTTCGCCTGCCTTCATGTCCACTCGCGAAGGCTCCTATGATATTTTGAGCCAGTTGGGCGTGACCGCCGCCGGAGAGCAAAAACTGGGCCTCTTCCCGCATTGGACCGTCTCGAACACCACTGCCGGGAAGCAGTTCTCCCAGCTCAGCCTGCCTCCCAGCGAGTGGTACGTGAACGGCAGCGTGGGCCAATCGCTGGAGTATCACAACGTCAGCTCGACGATTGCCGCGGTTGATTTCCTCTACGACCAGGGCGCTTTCATCAACCTCTACGGGCACAATGTATCCAACGACAGCGGCGTGCATTCCGCTTACCTCAATCGGGTGCTGTCCAAGCCGCGGGTCTGGTCGACCAACGCCGTGGGCATCTACGATTGGTGGGTGGATCGCAGCGCTGCGGTAGTAACGCCTTCGTATACTAACAATGGCGCGCAGACGATCCTCGCTGCTTCCATCTCCGGCGCTGTGGACCCGCAGACCACCATCGAGGTGAGCCTGCCCGGTCTCGATTCCTGGAGTATCGCCGACTTGCAGGTCTTGCTGGATGGCTCCCCCGTGAGCGCGGAGCAATACCGTTACACGGATACGGGCATGAAAATCCGTACCGGCACGGCCTCGCAGTTGGAAGTGCGCTACTCTCCTGCCACCACGCCCGCGCCCATCCCTGGCGCATGCCTGGGTGAGGAAAGCGGCAGCTTCAATGTCAACATGGTCTCAGGCTGGACCTACCGCCAGAGCTTGCTCATCCAGAACCCCTCCGCTGCCCCCATCCCCGCCGGTTACACGGTCAACCTGTCCCTCGACACCGCCGCCCTCACCGCCGCGGGCAAGCTGCGCGTCGATGGCAGCGATCTGCGCGTGGTGTGGGTCAACGGCAGCAGCCTGGTCGAACTGGACCGCCTGGCCGAGACCTCCTTTAACGCCCCCAATACCGTCATCTCCTTCAAGACTCAGGCCGCCATCCCCGCCAACACCTCCGACGGCGCCTACTTCTTGTTCTACGGTAATCCCTCCGCCGGGGCTGCCCCGGCCAACCCGGCCAATGTGTATGCCTTCTGGGAGAACTTTGACGGCTCATCCCTGGGCAGCGGCTGGAATGTCAGCGCTGGTTCGCCTTCGGTCAGTGGCGGACAGTTGTACCTGCCCGCGGGCAGCAGCGTGATTAGCAATCAAACCATGCTCAATGCCCGCCTCGAGATGCGCGTGCGCCTCGATCAAGCCGGCAACTTCGCCTGGTGGGGCATGGAACAAAGCCCCAACGACAGCGCCAACTTCATTGTCTTTGAGGAAACCTCCAGCACTTTCTGGGGCTGGGCTCGCAGCAATTATTCCGACACCACCCGCAGCCTCACCCGTCCCGCCTCTGGCCTGACAGACTGGCACACGTACCTATTGGATTGGTACGGCAGCGGCGTGACCTTGAGCATCGATGGATCCCAGGCTGCCGCCATCACCAGCGGCGCGCCAAGCAGCCCGCTCTCGGTCAGCATGTACGGCTTCTCGGTGCCGATGCGCGTGGATTGGGTCAAAGCCACCTTGCGCGCTGCGCAGGAACCGCTGGTCAGCCTTTGCCCCGGTGGCACGCTTCCCACCCCCACGCCCACCCCGGTAACCCCCACCGCCACGGCTACCCCGACCACACCTACGGCTACCGTACCGACGCCCACGCACACACCCACCGGCTCGGCTACAGCAACTTCAACGACTGTCCCGCCGACCTTTACTCCGACTGCCACATTCACGGCTACCGCCACGTTCACGCCGACCGCCACCGCCACTTCCACCCCGGTTCCACCCACGCCGACCCCCGAGGCAACCAGCACCCCCGGCGGCGTTTGCCCCGGTGAAGAGACGGGCAGCTTCATGCTCGGGGTCGAAGGCCCCTGGACCTATCGTGCCGGTATGTTGATTACCAATCCGAGCGCCGAGGTGCTTCCCGCCGGCTACTCCGTGCGCGTCACCCTCGACACCGCCGCGCTCACCACCGCGGGCAAGCTGCTCGTCAATGGAAACGATCTGCGCGTGGCCTGGCTGAATGGCAGCAACTATGTCCAAATCGACCGGGTTGCCGAAACGGCCTTCAATTCGCCAACCACCGAAATCTGGTTCCGCTTGCAAGCCCCTCTGGCGGCTGGTGCGGTCGACAGTAACTACATCCTCTACTACGGTAACCCGTCTGCCGGTACGCCGCCCGCCAACCCGGCCAACGTTTATTGGATCTGGGACGGTTTCAACGGCCCGGCCCTCGACACAACGCTGTGGAACATTACCGGCGGCAGCGCCACCTTTGCCAGTGGCGAGGCGGTCATTCCGCGCGGCGCGAACCTGCTGGGTAGAACGGCGCTCAATTCGGTGGAAATGACCGCCCGCCTGCGCACCGGCTCGAACACCCGCTTTGCCTGGTGGGGTCTGGAACTGGCTCCGCCGGATGGCAGCGACTTCCTCGTCTTTGAGAAGACCAGCAACAACTTCTATGCCTGGGCGCGCGCTTCCTGGCAAGAGTCTATGCAAATCCTTTCGCTCCCGACCGGTGGCGTGACCACCGCGCATACCTACACCCTGCGCAAGCTCCCCGGTCAGGCCACCTTCAGCATCGATGGCGTCCAGCAGTCTCAGCTCGTCAACAGCATTCCCACGCTGGGTATGTTCGCCAGCGTCTACGCCTATGACACCCCCATCTACCTGGATAGCATCAAGATCCGCGCTGTGGCTGCGGTCGAGCCGCTGGTCCAGGTCTGCGCGGGCACGGCTTCAACGCCCACACCCACGGCTACTTCGGAACCGGCCACCCAAACGCCCACCCCGACCGAAACCCCCACGCCAACCGACACGGCCACCCCCGAGCCGCCTACCATTACTCCTACTGCGACCGAGGCGCCGCCCACCGCGACC
>CAZMMI010000008.1:2332-6235 GCA_964567255.1 uncultured Anaerolinea sp. | reverse complement strand
GCGACCTCCGAGCCCCCTACCGCTACGCCGGTGACGCCTACCATCGAGCCTCCCACCGTCGAGCCTCCCACCGCCACGCCCGAAACGCCGACCGTGACTCCCGAACCGGCTACTGCCACCCCGGTGACGCCGACTCCGCAAGATACGCTAACACCGACCGCTACCGCGACGGACGTGCCCCCCACGCCAACCGACACGGCTACACCGGAGCCACCCACAGTTACGCCCACCGCGACCGAAGTTCCGCCCACGCCAACGGATACGGCTACACCTACGCCTACCGATACGGCCACGCCGGAACCGCCCACGCCAACACCCACAGCGACGGATGTGCCGCCCACGGCGACCTTCACACCTACGGCAACGGCTACTTTAACGCCCACTGCTACCTTCACACCCACCGCCACTCCCACCCAGACACCCACTTCTGGCCCGCAGTTGATCTTCTCTGACGGCTTCGAGGCAGGCAATCTTTCGGCCTGGACGATGGCAGTTCCAGATGGCAGCGACCTTTCGGCTGCACCTGCGGCGGCACTCGTTGGGACTTACGGCCTTCAGGTCGTCATCGACGACAGCACCACCATTTATCTGACCGATGACAGCCCGGCTTCCGAGCGGCATTATGCGGCCAGCTTCCGCTTCGACCCCAATTCCATCTCCATGCGCAGCGGGAACGCCCACTACCTGTTCTACGGATACACCGGAACGTCTACGATCGTCGCACGCATCGAGCTGCGCTACTATTCGGGCCATTATGAGCTGCGTGCCAACATTCGCAATGATGGCAGCACCTGGTATAACACCGCCTGGATGACCCTCACCGATGCCCCCCATCAGGTTGCCCTGGAATGGCGCGCTTCGACTGCCGCCGGAGCGAACAATGGTCTGGTCAGTCTCTCGGTGGATGGCGGCGCGCCGGTTTCGCTGACTAACATCGACAACGACACCCGCCGGATCGATCGCATCCGCTTTGGCCCCTCGGGAGGCCTGGATTCGGGCACGCGCGGCATCTACTACCTGGACGAATTTATGTCCTATCGCTAAACGGTCGGATTTCCTACGGAGTGAAACACCATTCATGACTTCTGACCCTTCCAACAAAATGCAAGCCGGGCTCGCTGCGCGAGCCCGGCCTTCCGTCTGGCCCGTTTTGCTGGCTGTGCTGTTTGCTGCCGCCATCCTGGCGGCAGCGGGGTGGCACGTCTTGCGCCAGCCCCTCCCCAACCAGTGGGATGACAGCGTCTATGCTAACGCCACCTACGACTGGCTCGATTTCATCGAAAATCGCGGCGACCTGCTGCGCGGCATGTTCTGGGGGGCCGTCTACGCCATTCCCCATCACATTCCTCCATTGGTGTTCATCACCAGCTTGCTAGGCGCGCTGATCGGCAGTAAAACGCTCCTCGCCATGCGCCTCGCGCACATCGCCTGGTTCCTCTTGCTCCTGTTCAGTGCCTACGGCGTGGGCAAAAAGCTCTCCGGCGGCTGGGCGGGGGCCCTGGGCATCTTGCTGGTTGGCACGGCCCCGCTGGTTTTCTTCTGGTCCAAGACGGTCATGGGCGAACCGGCCCTATTTGCCTCCGTAGGCCTGCTTTTACTGGCCTTGATCTTGTTCGGCCAAAAAACAAGCTTCTGGGGCGGCATTTTCATCGGAGCAGCCACCGGGCTGGGCCTGCTCAGTAAGCAGCAGTTCCCCGTGTCGGCGGTTGGACCGTTGGCGTTGTGGGGCCTGTGGCTGGCGCTGCGCTGGGCGCGCGAGAAGGGCAAGCGTAAAGCCATCCTGCTGCCTTTCCTGGCGGCGGTGGTAACCGCGCTGATTGTGGCTGGTCCGTTTTACCTCCTCAGCTACGAGGACATGCTCGAGTATGCCACCCAGCCCGCCTTCACCCTCCACACGATGGAATCGGAGTCTTTCTTCCAGGCGGCCATTACCTATGCCGGGGTGCTCCTCAGCCAAACAGGCTGGCCTGGCGCTGTCATTTTCATCGGCGGTCTGGTCTGGGGCCTGGCGGTCGTGCTAAGTGCGCCGCGCAGCCTGTTCAGTGATTGGACCCGTTACGCCATCGCCATGCTGGTGGTTTGCGCGCTGGTCAACCTGGCGGTGGGCTTCGGCATGCGCAACATCAACACCCGCTTCATCACTCCCGCCTTCATCCCCCTGGGCATGCTGGCGGCCCTGGCGCTGGTTGCTTTCCTCAAGCAGAGCGCCCGCGCCCGCTGGATTGCAACGACGGACCTCCTGGCCCTGCACCTGCTTTTCTGGGCCAGCCTCAGCTTTGGCCCCGACCTGCCCCGCTGGCTCACCTGGGTCCAGTCCGACGCCGATTTGCGCCCCACCAACATGCAAATGACCCTCAACACCGTTGATACCATAGAGGAATCGACTGAGGGCTGGTTCCGGCAGCGCTGGTGGGTGGTGGGCAATTATCACAGCTTCAACCAGCCCACCTTCCAAAACTTGGTGCGCGAGCGGGGCTATGTCTGGGACGTGCAGGAGCTTTACCACTGGACCGAGACCGAGGTGAGCGTGGACGAACTGCTCTCCCGCGTGGGGTCCGGCGATTGGGTGACCATCTACCGTCAGGAGCGCGTCTTTGATATCGCCGGCGAGGCCCTGGTCAGCCGCCTGGACGATGATCTCCTGACGCGGCTGCAGGAGCATCCTGCCTTCGAGCTGGTCAAGTCCTTCCAATCCGAGCAAGAAAAGGACGAAGTCTATATTTTCCGGCGGATTAAAAAGTGAGCGGTAAAGTCGATCCTGTCCGGCCCCCGCGCCCCAAAGTTAGCGTCATTCTGCCTACCTATAACCGCGCCGACTTGCTCCCGGCTGCCATCGACAGTGTTTTGGGCCAGTCCTTTGCCGATTTTGAGGTGCTGGTCATCGACGATGGTTCCCAGGACGATACCCGCCGCGTGGTAGCCGCCATTCCCGACCCGCGCATCCATTACTTTCACCAGAAAAACAGTGGCGTCAGCGCAGCCCGCAACCGCGGCCTGGAAGTGGCTCGCGGCGAATATCTGGCCTTCCTCGATTCCGATGACCTGTTCCTGCCCGCCAAGCTGGCCTTTCAGGTCGCCCAGTTGGACGAGAACCCCACCCTGGGCATGGTGGCGGGCGGCTTCCGTTACATCGATTGGCAGGGCGCTTGGCTGGCCGAACGCCGCCCCTGGGTCTTCCAGCCAAACCTGGACCTTTCCACGGTCTTGTTAGGCGCGGCTATCATCACCAACTCGGTCCTGCTGCGCAAGGATTGGCTCGAGCGCGTGGGCGACTTCAAAGTAGGGTTGTCCTGGGCCGAAGACCTGGACTTGTGGCTGCGCCTGGCGGTGGCTGGCTGCCAGATGAACTGGACGCAGGCGGTGGTATGTGCCTACCGCATGCACGCCGATCAGGCTGTGCGCGACGTGGGTAAGCAGAGCCGGGGCACCCTGCAGGTGTTTGAGGCCCTGTATGAGCGCTCCGACCTGCCCGAACAGGCCCTGCGCTTGCGCAGCCGCGCCGAAGCCGCTGCCCGTGTCTCAGTTGCCGGGCGGGAATACGGCGGCGGGCAGTTCGAGGAGGGCCGGGCTTTGTTGGGTGAAGCCCTGCGCCTGGACCCTTCCCTGGCGCAAGGTGAAACCCCGCCCCTCCTCTCCACGCTCATCGCCTGGGCCGCCGAACCGGTGACCGGTGACCCGGCGGCCTTCACCCGCGCCTTGATGGAGCATCTCCCCGATGGGCTGGATTGGCAGCCGCGCTTCGCAGCGCATTTCATGCGCTCGGCCTGCATTGCCGCCTCGCTGGACGCTTTGTGGCTCAATCGCCCCGATCTGGCTGCCGAGTATCTCAGCAACGCCGTCAAAATCCAGCTTTCCGCCTGGCAAGATGCCGAGCAAGCTGTGGTTGTCTTGATCGATGCGCTC
>CAZMMI010000008.1:0-2232 GCA_964567255.1 uncultured Anaerolinea sp. | reverse complement strand
TACCAGGACAACCAGGAGCGCTCCGCGGCGCGTAACAACGGTCTGAAGCTCGCCGCCGGTTCGCTGATCGCCTTTCTGGACGGCGACGACGCCTGGACGCCCGACAAGCTGGACGTGCAGGTGTCGGCCTTGCAGCGCTACCCCCAGGCCGTCATGGCCTACGGCTGCGCCCGCATTGTGGACGAGCAAGGCCACCCGGCCACCTGGTGGGGCCACCAGACCATTGGCAGCCCGGAAGGCGAGGCCGGATTGGTGCAGGAAGGCTCCGACATCCTCTTTGGCTCGCCCATCAACCCCTCTATCGCCCTCATCCGTCGCGAAAGCCTGGAGCAGGTCGGGGGCTTCGACGCCTCCATCCACAAGGGCATCGGCGAGGACTGGGACCTGTGGATTCGCCTCTCCAACCTGGGGCCGTTCGTGCGCCTGCCCCAAATCCTGGCCCTCTACCGCACCTACGGCACCGAGCGCGAGCTGCGCAAACGCGCCAGCGATTACTACATCGACCGCTCCGAGTACATCATCCGCAAGAATGCCGCCGCCAACCCGCAGCGCTTCCCCGCAGCGCTGGCGGACCAAGCCGTGGGCCGCATCTACCTCCAATCGGCCATGTCCCGCTTTGAACTGGGCGATTTTTCCGCGGGCGGGCAGGCTTTGGCTCGGGCCGTCGAGATCGAGCCGCCCCTGGGCGAGCGCAAGTTTTTCGAGGGCCACCTGGAGCACACCGCCCTGCGCCTGCTGCGCGACGGGCAGCCCGAAGCAGCCGTGGCGGCCTTTTTGAACCAGCTCATTCCTGCCTTGCCGGGTAAAATGCGTTATCCGGGCTTGAGCGCCGGGCAGGTGCTGGGCCGGGCCTATCTGCACGAGGCTTTTCGTGGCCATCAACGTCAGGATTGGCCCGCCGTCCGCCGCGTTGTCTGGCGCGGCCTGGCCCGCGATCCGCGCTGGCTGCTCAACCGCGGGGTGGTGTCCATCGCCTTGCAATCATTGCTGCGCCGTTGAACAAGGAGCCGATTTTGCCGAAAGTCAGTGTCATCATCCCCAGCTATAACAGCGAAAAGACCGTCCCCCTGACGGTGGAAAGCGCCCTGGCCCAAACCTACAAAGACGTCGAGGTCATTGTGGTCGATGACGGCTCCACCGACGGCACGCGCCAGGCTCTTGCGCCTTACATGGATCGCATCCGTTACATCCCCCAGGAGAACAAAAAACACTCCGGCGCGCGCAACACAGGGATTAAAGCGGCCCAGGGCGAGTACCTGGCCTTCCTCGATTCGGATGACTTGTGGCTGCCCGAGAAGATCGAGCGCCAGGTGGCGGTTCTAGATCAAAACCCGGACGTGGTTTTGGTGGCTTGCGTGGCGCGTTATATCGATCAAGAAGGCAACCCGGCCCGTTCCAGCGGGCGGCCCGTCGAGCGTTATTCCGGCGTGGTCGAAGAGCCTTCTAGCTGGACGCGCCGCCTGTTCCTGGGCGACGCCGTGCCGGGGGGCGGCTCCAGTGCTATGGTCCGCCGCGCCGCGCTCCTCCAGGCGGGTATGTTCGACGAGGGGCTGGACTATGCCGAGGATTGGGATACCTGGATGCGCGTCTCCTTCCTGGGCAAGTTCGTGCTCATCCCCGATGCGCTCTTGTTGTTCCGCGTCAGCGATTGGGAGCGCAAGCTGCGCCGCGAGGCCTCCAATGAGTTGATCACCCGCCCGCTGCGCCTGCTGGAAAAGGCCTCGGCGCTGTGGCAGGGCGACCCGCAGGAACTGCTCGAACTGCGCACGCAAGGCACCTCAGTCCTCTGGCGGCGAGCAGCCCTGGCTTCCATCCAGATGGGCCAGCTCGAGCAGGGCCGCGAGCAATATGCAAAGATGTTGGCGCTTTCCCCCGCCTGGTCCGCCCCACAGAAAGTGCTCGAATTGGGTCTGGACCGCGCTCGCTTGATCTACCAGGAATACGACGACATGGCCCGCGCCGAAGGCTACTTGCGCGATTACTTCGCCGCCCTGCCTCCCGCTTTGGAAGGCTGCCGCGATTTGCTTCCTCAGGCGCGGGCCTGGCTGTGGTACGGCCGCGCCCTGGACGCCGCCCAGGCCGGGGATCGCGCTCTGGCGCAGCGGCACTGGCTCAAAGCGGCTGGAGCCTCCTTGAAAATGCTGTCCAATCGTGGCTTTCTCTCGCAGGGTGTGGAACTGTTCCTGGGGCGAACCCTGGCCGGCTGGCTGCGCGGGCGCTCGAAAGGGTCTC
>CAZMMI010000007.1:40724-43029 GCA_964567255.1 uncultured Anaerolinea sp. | reverse complement strand
TACACCGGCCCGAAATTCTTGCAGGCCCGGAAGTCCGCGCTCTCCAAATCCGCCGTGCCAAAAGCTCCCCACGCGCTCGGCCTGAAAATCTGCTCCTCCGGCACATTGTGCATGCTCACCGGAATGCGCAGCGCTGCCGCCAATGCCAGCAGGTCCGCGCCGATGTGCCCGTAGCTCAACGCCCCGTGATTGGCCCCCCAGTTCGCCATCACCGAATACACATCGCGGAACGCGCCCTGCCCCGTGGTACGCGGCACAAACCAGTGCGTCGGCCAGGTTGGGCTGGTGCGGTTGTTGATCGTGTTGTAGACCTGATCCGGCAGATCCACCGTCCAGCCCTCGGCCACTTGCAGCACCGGCCCTTGCCCCTTGACCAGGTTCAGCCGCACCATCGTCAGCGGCATTTCTCCCCGCGTCAGGAACCCCGACGAATACCCGCCCCCGCGGAAGTAATCCAGTTCCGCCGGGTACCAGGTGGTGGCCGCCAGGGCCGCCTTCGCCTCGGCCTCCTCGATCTCCCAGAACGGTTTCATCACCGGCTGCCCGCCGCGCTTCAGCGCCCCGGTCGCGTCCAGCGTCGCCGCCCCGGAGTTGATCAGGTGGATGAATCCGCCCGCCGCCGTGCCGCTCAGATCAAACCCCGTCACCCGCTTGACCGCCGCCGGGCTCCAATAGGTGCGCACGTCCGCGAAGATCGCCGCCGAATTGGTCAGCAAATGTCCGAATAGCATGGAAGCCCCGTTCAAACAGTCGTTTTCGGTGGCAAAGATGTACGGTTGGCGAATGCCGTTCCAGTCAAAGGACGAGTTCAGCATGGCCTCCATGAAATCCCCGTTGGGCGAGTGATCGCTCCACTGCCGCTGCCCCTGGAACCCGCCTACGATGGCATTGTGCCCCAGCGCTTCCTCGGCATAGCCCAACTCTGCCAGGCGCGGATTGCCCACCAGCATGTCCCGCGCAATCATCGTCATCTTCACCACCGTCTGCCAGTCCTGGTCCTTCTGTGCCCGGCTGCGCTGCTTCTCCAGTTTGTTGGCAATATCCGGCCCTTCTTTGCAGTGCGCCTTTGTCCAGGCAAAAGCCTTCTCGTATTCCAGCGGGTCGTAGATCCCCTCTTCCAGGCGGCGGGTGAACTCGCTCATATCCGCCACCTCCACACGCATCCCCAGGTAATCTTCAAAAAAGGGCTGGTCCACGATCGACCCGGCTATGCCCATCGACACCCCGCCCAGCGACAGGTAGCTCTTTCCGCGCATCATCGCCGCCGCCAGTCCGGCCCGCGCAAAGCGCAGCAGTTTCTCTTGTACGTCCGCCGGGATACTCCGGTCATTCGAATCCTGCACGTCATGCCCATAAATGCTGAAAGCAGGCAGCCCTTTCTGGTTGTGCGCCGCCAGCACCGCCGCCAGGTACACCGCTCCCGGACGCTCGGTGCCATTGAAGCCCCACACGGCCTTGGGGATGAGCGGATCCATGTCCATCGTCTCCGAGCCGTAGCACCAGGCCGGAGTCACCGTGATCGACACGCCCACGCCCTCGCGGGCAAATTTGGCCGCGCACTGCGCCGCTTCGGCCACCCCGCCGATGTTTGTGTCGGCCATCACGCACTCCACCGGCTGCCCGTTGGGGTAGCGCAAATTCGCACTCAGCAAGCGTGCCGTCGCCTCGGCCATCTGCCGGGTTTGCTCTTCCAACGACTCGCGCACCCCCTTGCGCCTCCCGTCGATCACCGGTCGAATACCAATTTTCGGGAACGGTCCTATCCAACGGTTCGGTCCAATCTGCGACATGGTTTTCCTCCAGGGCTTCAAGTCTTTTTAAAATAATACTCTGCCTTGGGCTTAACTGACAAGTTAATTCCCTTCTGCTCCCTGGAATTTAACCCTTTTCATTTCTCACCATGCTTTCCTCACCTCTCCCTTCGGGAGAGGTCGCGCCGGGCTTCGACGGCGCGGGTGAGGGAAAATATCGGCCCTACGAAGACCAAAATCACCCTCACCCTAGCCCTCTCCCGGTGGGAGAGGGGACAGAATCGCTTGTGATATCAAAAGGCTAAACTCCAAGGTTGGGAAAAGTGATCGTTAGGATATGAGGTAAAATTCTCTCACCGTCTGAAAATCAACCAGCACACCCCAAAAATCAACCCACTCAACCCCGCCATGATCACCACCCGCGGCCAGACCAAAGCCAGGTCCGCCCCGCCAATCATCACCTGCTGCAACACCAAATTCCCATGCGTTGCCGGCAAAACATCATACAGCCCCAGCGGCACATTACCCCATTCCAGCAGGGTCGATCCAGGCAT
>CAZMMI010000007.1:37232-40624 GCA_964567255.1 uncultured Anaerolinea sp. | reverse complement strand
TGTGATATCGTCAACCCGCCCAGCCATTCTGCCGCCCCCAGGCGTGACAGGCGCAAACGCGTCATCGTCCCCTCGCGCACTTCTCGCCCCACCAGCATGGCTGTCTGCGGAATGAGCAGCAGGATCGCAAAAACAATCATTCCCGGCGCATACAGTTCAAAATCGCTGGCCGCGCCGGTCAAGGACAGGGGCGTTTCCGCCAGTTTCACCGTCTGCCGTGTGTTTTCTGCCAGGATTCGCTCCAATTGCACGCTGGCCCGCGTAAAGGCCATTGCCGTTCCGTCGCCGCGCACAGCCACTTCCGGCGCTCCGCTGGCGCCCATGCGCACCTGCACACCCAGAACAGCGTTTTGCGCCTTGAGTGAAGCCTCCATTGACTCGGCGCTATCCAACCGCTTCACGCTGAACACTGCCCGCCCGTCTGGATACTGGGCTTCCGCCAGGCGATCAGGCAATTCACTCTCCAACCCGGCCTCAACAACCATCGCCAGCGGGTAGGTTGCCAACCGCGGGGCCGTGCCATATCCCACCGCAGTGATAAGAACGAAGAACACCGGCAGCCCCAGCGCCAGCCCCAAAAGCTGCGGCTCGCGCCAAAATTCCAGCAAATACATCCAGGCCACCCGCAGCGCTTTCATTCTCGCAGCCTCCTGCCAGTCAGTTGGATGAACACATCCTCCAGTGAATTCGGCCGGATGCTCACTTCGCCCACCGGAACACCCAGCGACTCCAGCCTGCCCAGCAATTCTGGCAGCCGCCCCACCGCATTCAACGCGCGGATTTTTACCATTTGTCCCCCATCCTCCAACCCCGCCTGCACATTCAACGCCGCGAAACTTTCTGCCAGCGCCTGCCCGTCCGTTCGCGCTTCCGCCAGGCGCACCTCCACCGTGTCACCTTCTCCCACCTGCCGTTTCAGCCGCTCAGGTGTGTCCAGCACCAGCCGCCGCCCGTGATCAATGATCGCCACCCGATCCGATACGCGGTCGGCTTCTTCCATGTCGTGCGTGGTCAACACCACCGTTTTATGCCGGGCCAGCGAGCGGATGAACTCGCGCACCTGGATGCGCGTCTGCGGGTCCAGGCCGGCTTCCGGCTCGTCCAGCACCACAATCTCCGGGTCGTGCACCAGCGCCAGGGCCAGGTTCAAGCGCCGCTGCATGCCCCCCGAAAGTGTCTTGGCAAGCTGGTTGCGCCGCTCGCTCAAATCCACGTCTTTCAACAACTGCTCCGAACGCTGCCGGGCAAGGCTGGGGCTCAATCCATACATCTCACCGATGAACACCAATTGCTCCAGGCAAGTCAGCCGCTCCCAAACCACAATCTTCTGCGGGCACATACCCACCCGCGCCCGCACCGTCGAATCGCCGTTCGCAATTCGCTTGCCACGCACCAGAACCTCGCCCGCGTCCGGCGTCAGCAGCCCGCACAGCATGTGGATCGAGGTAGTCTTCCCAGCGCCATTCGGGCCCAGAAAACCAAAAACCTCTCCCTCCAATACCTGCATGGACAAGTCCTGCACGGCAACCAGTGTTCCATAGCGCTTGCTTAATCCCTTTGCTTCCAAAACGACGTTGTTCATCGCATCACCCTCCGGTAAAGCCATACACCAATGCCCAGCACCACTGCCGTGAGCAGCGCCATCATCACCAGTTCATACACAACCGCCCCCGCGCCCTCTCCGTAAATCAAGATGCGCTTCAATGCGTTCGTAGCGTGGGCCGTGGGAAAAATGTCGTACGGCTGGATCACCCTCTCGCCCACCTCAAACAGCCGCGCCACCGGCATGGGGAACACCGCCCCCGAAAGAAACACGAACGGCGCGAACAGCCCCGTGGCGATCAGGCTGGCTTCTCCGTCGTTCTTGCTGAACGCCGCCGCCGCTGCTCCCAATCCAGAAGCCGTCAGGCTGACCACGGCCACAATAGCGCCTGCCAGCCACAACGACCCCTGGCTGTTGAACCCACAGGCCAGTGCCAGCCCAAACGCCGCCGCCGATTGAACTATTCCAAGCAGCATGTTCGCCAGCACGATTCCACCAATCAGGTCGCCTGAGCCCATTCCCGCCAGCCTCAACCGCTGCAAGGTGCCGTTCACCCGCTCGCGGGACAAAACCAACGCCACTGCCAGCGCTCCAAGCAGCACGCCAAACACCATCACCCCCGGCACGCCAATTTGAAAGTCATTCAAGCCGCCTGTCCCACCCACGAACTCATAGACAAGTGACTCGGCCCCTTCCGGTTGGCCCAGAAAGCTTTGGATAACCGATCCGGCAAAGCTGTAGGCAAAAACATAGTTATCGGCCTGCGCGTCGCCCTGCCAGTCCAACACCGCTTGCTCGCCTCCAGCCAGCCGCGCGCTGAAGTCGACCGGAATGGTCAGCATGGCGGCGGCGCGCATGTCCAGCAAAGCCCGCTCTCCCGCCGCGCAATCCTCCGTTTCGCGCACCTGATAAAGCGGAGCGCCTTCATAAGTCGCTCCCCGAAATGCCTGAACCAGTTCACTGCCGCGCGGACCGGTATCCCGGTTGCACACCCACAAGACCAGAAACTGCGACATTCCCTGCTCCGTGTTGCCATAGCCGATGTAATAAATCCCCACCATCATCGCCGGGAACAACAACAGCAGCCAGAAGATCTGTGGCTCCCGCCACATTTCTCGCAGAGTCTTCCAAGCCACGCGCACAATTTTCATGACGCCGGCTCCCTTCGCGCGCCGCGCATGATCAAATCCAGGCAGGCCGATAGTACGCGTTCGGGCGTCATCGCCTCGTCATAAAGCTGAAAGTAGCTGTTCAGGTACGGCAACAATTGCGCATCGCCAAGCACGACCAGGAGCACGTTCACCACGCGCCCTACCGCTTCCAGGTCAAGATCCTCGCGCAGCTCCCCGCGCCCTTGCGCCGCCTCCATCATCGCTTCCACCATACCTCGCATCGCCGCGCCCAGTGGTTTGACCACGCTTTCTTCCAGCATGGGGTCGCCCTGGTAGGCCGCCTTAGCAAAAAAGCGCACCAGACCCGCCTCGCTGCTCTCGGCCCATTCCATTCCGCCTTGTAGATAAGCTGCCAGGCCTTCTGACAGGGGCATTTCGGATAGCATGGGCGCGTAACCATCGAATAAGCCGGTCACCAGGCGCGTCACCAATTCCACGCTGAATTCCAACAATTTTTCCCGGCTGCCAAAATACTGGTACAGCGATCCGACCGAAACCCCCGCGCGCGCCGCCACCTGCTTGATGTTGATCTCAGCCGGGCCTCGTTCGCCCGCCTCGGACATGATCGCGTCAATCACGGCTTGCTGCCGGTCAGGGTCCAACCGCCTGAAGGTGCGCGTCACCAGCCCGCGCCCCTCCAGTTCCAATACCAATGGCACAATTTCCGTCGCATAATC
>CAZMMI010000007.1:34947-37132 GCA_964567255.1 uncultured Anaerolinea sp. | reverse complement strand
CACTTTCCCTGGCTGCGCATCCTGGAAGCACTCTTCTTCTCCTTCGTCCTCCTCCTCATCCTCCCACGCATCCTCGACTCCGGCCTCAGCCACGACGAATATCAGTTCGTCGCCCCCGCGCAATTCTTCGCCGGTCAAGGCCTGCTCCCCTACCTCGACTTCCCTTACCACCACATGCCATACCAACTGGTGGTCAATGCCCTCGCCGTGGCCCTCACCCGCTACGACTTCCTTGCAGTGCGCGCCGCCGCCAGCCTGTTCGCCTTCCTCTCCGCGCTGCTTTTATACCAGACCGTCAAAAATACATTCCGTGCCCGCCCCGTACTCTTCCAGTTCCTGGCGGGCGCGCTGAGCGTGCTGGCTTTTCTGCTCGACCCCTCCCTTGAGTTCCTCGACGGGCGCGCCTTCAACCACACCCTGGCCTGTTTCTTTTGCTTGCTAGCCTGGCGCGCATTCCAATCCGGCCTCGAACAGCCCGCCCGCTTCCGCACCTTCGGCCTGGCCGGGCTGTTCGCCGCCCTGGCAGCCGGGGTGCGCCTATCCTATGCCGTGGTGATCATCATCCTGGGCGGCGCTCTCCTTTTCGCCCTGATCCGTGACGGCCGCCGCCAACTTCGTCCTCTGCTTCTCCTGGCAGCGGGATTTGCCCTCGGCATGCTTCCCATACTGGTTTTGTTTCTACTCGCCCCCCAGCAATTCATCTACGGCAACATCATCTACATCAACCTCAACCGGCTGTATCGCGAATACCTGGGCCACCGCGGCAAAATGGACCTCCTTTCCAAGTTCCGTTACTTTTATTGGGAGGTGCTAAAACACCCCGCCACCATGTTTTTATACGTGGGCGCGATGTGGTTCGGCGCACAGACCGTAATCAAATTGATCCGTACCCGAGCGCGTGATCTGCCCGCCTGGACCCTCTGTGTTCTGCTCCTGGCCCTCTTTGCCTCTGCCTTTGCCCCCACCCCGCTGTGGGTGCAGTACTTCTTTGCCCCGCTGCCCTTCCTGGTCATCGCCTCTGCCGCCGCGCTCAGCCAACTCAAACAGCTCCGCTGGCAAGCCCTGGGTCTCGCTGCCCTGACGGCCCTGATTCTCCTCCAGGGCAACCTCTTTACCGACCTTGCCCGTATTAAAATCCTGGCCCGCCCGGCAGAATGGATTCCATTGCAAGTGCATCAGTACGCCCAAACCCTCTCCGAGCACGTTCCCAGCGGCAAAATCCTCACCCTCGTGCCTATGCTGCCCCTCGAAGGCGGCCTGGATTCCTACGAAATGTTCGCCGTTGGCCCCTTCTCCTGGCGCACGGTCAACTTCCTCACCATCGAGCGCCGCCAGAAGTATGAGGTCATCGCCCCGGTCGATCTGGAAGCCTTCCTCGCCGCCGACCCGCCCGCCGCCATCCTCACCGGCTTCGAGGTCCAGCACGAAGGCCTCACCCCCGAAACTCCCGGCAACCTGGAAGATCCCTTCGAGGAATACGCCCGCGCCCATGGCTATTCCCCCGTCCAAATCTTCGCGCCGTTTTATAATATAGAAACAACTTTATGGGTCAAATGAGGTTACGATGACGAATTCACTGCGCTCCATCTGTGTTTATTGCGGCTCCGCCGACGGCTTGAAGCAGGTTTACCTGGATGCGGCTTTCAGCCTCGGCCAGCTTCTGGCTCGCCAGGGCATCACCCTGGTCTACGGCGCCGGGAAAACCGGCCTGATGGGCGCGGTGGCGGATGGTACCCTCGCCGCCGGTGGCGAAGTCATCGGCATCGTTCCCCACAACCTCAACACCCCCGCCCTCATCCACGCCGGCCTGACCCGCCTGGAGACCTCTGAGAACATGCACACCCGCAAGGCCCGCATGAGCGAGCTGGCCGATGCCTTCATCGCCCTACCCGGCGGCCTGGGTACCTTTGACGAGCTTTTCGAAACCCTCACCTGGGTGCAAATTGGCCTGCACCATAAACCCGTCGGCCTGCTCAACACGCTCAATTATTACGACCCGCTCCTCGCGCTCATCGAGCACGCTTCAAACGAAGGTTTCCTCTATTCGGAACATCGCCACCTATTGGTACACTCGCCCGAACCCGAAGCCCTCCTCGATCAGATCCGCAACTATGCCCCGCCCGACGGGCTCGAGCGCTGGGTCAACCGCCCCGAAGAATAATCAAACACTTCCATCGGGAGAAAA
>CAZMMI010000007.1:26988-34847 GCA_964567255.1 uncultured Anaerolinea sp. | reverse complement strand
AGTGAAATTTAAGGAGTTGAAACCAATGAATCTGATCACAGGCGTTGCCGGTCATTTGGGAAATGTCCTTGCGCGCGAGTTATTGGCGCGCGGCCAACCCGTCCGGGGGTTAATCCTCCCCGGCGAAGACACCACCTCCCTGGAAGGGTTAGAGATCGAATTGGTAGAAGGAAATGTTCTCGACCTTTCCTCGCTGGTGCGCGCCATGCAGGGCGTCGAAGTGGTTTTCCACATGGCTGCCCTGGTGTCCATCGTTGAAGATCACGCCCCCCTGCTGTATAAAGTCAACGTGGAAGGCACCCGCAACGTCATCGAAGCCGCCCGCCAGTGCGGTGTGCGCCGCCTGGTATACACCAGTTCCATTCACGCTATCACCCGCCCACCCGACGGCGTTGTGATCGATGAAACATTGCCCTTCGATCCCAACAACCCCGCCGGACCTTACGACCGCACCAAAGCTGCCGCCTCACTGGCAGTCCTGGAAGCCGCTCAAGCCGGTCTGGACACAGTCATCGTCTGCCCCACCGGCGTGCTTGGGCCTTACGATTTTCGCCGCTCCGAGATGGGCGAAATGGTCCTCACCTGGATGAAACGCTCCATTGGCATCGTCATCAACGGCTTCTTCGACTTCGTCGATGTCCGCGATGTAGCCGCCGGGCACATTTTGGCCGCTGAAAAAGGCCAAACCGGCGAGACCTACATCCTCGGCGGCGAGCGCATCTCCGTCACCCAGATCCAGCAGCTCGTCCAGCAAGCCGCCGGCATCCACACCCCCGCAGTCAACATCCCCATGCGCCTGGCCATGTTCGCGGCCCGCTTTGCCGAAATCTACTATCGCGTCACCAAAACCCGCCCTCGTTTCACTCGCTATTCGCTTGAAACCCTGGTCAGCAACTCAGAGATCAGCTCGGCCAAAGCCTGCACCCATCTGGGGTATAAAGCTCGCCGCCTGTCCGAATCATTGGCCGACACGGTCGCCTGGTGGTTGCAGAACCGCAAACGGGTCAAAGCCACCGTGCGAATTCGATCTTGACAATCTGTGTCAAATCCGCTAAGATCAACTTGTTGAAAGATTAAACAAAGGAAGGAGGTGTCACATGTCAGCCAAAAAACAATATGTTCGCTTGGTTACTGTCCTTTCCGGCACAGTTGGTTTGGCATGGAAGCGCCTCCTGAACGGTTAAATCACTTTCTTTCTATGAAGTGACACCGCGGGTGCTTGATGCCCCGCGGTTTTTCTTTAACTAGCGCTCACAACCGTGCCTATCGAACCGAAGCCTTTTTTTGTGACACCAGGATTGTGAGTTCAATACAACTATGTCTCGTTTAGACTTGAATGAATACCTCGACGACGCCTACGACCCCCAGGGGCCGCGCGTCCCGCGCTTCCGGCCACGCAAGCGCAGCCAACATGCCGTCCTCGATGAAATCGCCCAGCACAACCCTTTGCAGGTGCTCGGCGCCGAAGAAGCCTTCAACCCCACCCTGGGCGCATCGCGCCACGAGCGGGAATGGATCTTCACCTTCCTCGGCCCCTTTTACGAGGGCGCTTATATCAAAGATGTTGTCCGGCGAATTAAGGGCGGCAAAGAAGCCAACGTATACGTCTGCCAGCCTCATCCTTCCCTGGATTTGGACCTGCTGGTGGCCAAACTCTACCGGCCTCGCGCCGTGCGCAACCTGCGCAACGACGCCCGCTACCGCGCCGGTCGCACCGTTTTGGACGCCGACGGAAAAGCCGTGACCAACGACAAAGAACTCCACGCCGTCCGCAAGGGCACTTCCTACGGCAAGGAGCTTTCGCACACCTCCTGGCTGGCCTACGAATACCGGGCCCTGGGGGTGCTCTCAGATGCCGGTTTGCCGGTTCCCCAACCCGTCACCATTGGCTCCAACGCCATCCTGATGGAATACATCGGCGAACTGGATATGCCCGCCCCGGCCCTCAACGAAACCAGCCTCAACCGTTCGCAGGCCCGCCGCGTCTTTGATGAGCTCGTCGACGCCATCGAACGGATGCTCGGCCTCGGCGTGATCCATGCCGACCTTTCCGCCTATAACGTGCTCTTCTGGAACGACCGGCCCGTCATCATCGACTTCCCCCAGGCGGTCAATCCCTGGCAAAATAAGGAAGCCTGGGATATCTTCGCTCGCGACGTGACCCGCATCTGCCAGCACTTCACGAAGTACGGCATTCATACCAACCCTATTCAGATGGCCCGGTCGATGTGGGACCGCCAAAGCCCCACCCCGCCCATGGATGCGCTGGCCATTGAACGGGAGGAAGCCGGTGAACAACTCTAGCCGCCGGGCGGCTCTAGTTTACTACATCATCGAAGGCGCTACGGCGCTCGCCTATGCGGCCATGTTCACCCCCATGACGGTTTATCTCGTGCAGACCGTCAAACTAGACCCCCTCCAGTTGGTCCTCATCGGCACCGTGCTGGAGGGGTCCATCTTGCTCTTCGAAGTGCCCACCGGCGTGGTGGCAGACACCTTCAGCCGCCGCCTGTCGATTATCATCGGCACGCTCATCAGCGGCGTGGGTTTCATCGTCATGGGCGCCATCCCAATTTTCTGGGCAATCCTTCTTGGCAACATCTTGTGGGGTTTCGGCTATACCTTCACCAGCGGCGCCACTGAGGCCTGGCTGGCGGGCGAAGTCGGCGAAGAGCAGGTCAGCGGTGTATACGTTAAGTCTGGGCAGATCAACCGCGTGCTCAGTCTCATCGGCATGCCCCTCAGCGCCGTGCTGGCGACCCTCTGGCTGCCGCTGCCCATCCTGGTCGGCGGCGCCATCATCTTCTGCATCGGCCTGTTTCTGTTGTTTGCTATGCCCGAAACCGCCTTCACGCCCCGCCCCCGCGAGCACACCTTGCGTGGCAGCTTGAAAGACATGGGTACCACTCTCCAGGCCGGGCTGGCGGTCATCCGCCGCCGTCCCATCCTGGCGGCCCTGCTGGTGGTCGAGCTGTTTATCGGCGCGGCCTCCGAGGGCTTCGATCGCCTGGGCGACGCCCACCTCCTCACCAACATCACCTTCCCCGCCTGGGGCAATCTGGAGCCCGTGGCCTGGTTTAGCATCCTGGGCGTAACCGGCACCTTGTTGGGCATCGGCATCACCGCCCTGGCCCACAAGCGCCTGGTCGAAGCCGGGAAGGACCCCAGCCGCTCGGCCCGTTATCTACTGGTCTTAACGGCCCTCTCCACGGTCTGCGTAGCGATCTTTGCCTTTGCCCCCGACTTTGGGGTGGCCGTGACAGTGCTGCTCATCCGCGGTACGCTCGGCAGCCTCATTGGCCCGTTATACAACTCCTGGCTGGTGCAATCCACCGAACCCGCCACCCGCGCCACGGTCATCTCCCTGGTTGGTCAATCCAACGCACTCGGGCAAGTAGCCGGTGGCCCCGGCGTAGGCGCCATCGGCAAGCGCTTTTCTCTACGCGCCGCCCTCGCGACCTCGGCCTTGCTCTCGCTGCCCATTCTGTATTTCTACACCCGCGTCGCCAAACACGGTAGCCTCGGCGCCATTCCAACCCCCGCCTCCGATCCAGTAAACGCGGATTAGACTTGCTCCTCCCCCCTTTAGAAAAAATGGAAATGTCGGCTATTTCTTCCTCCTCCCCCATTTTGCAAAAATGGGGGAGGCCGGGAGGGGGTCAGACCCACAGTACCTCGCCGCTCTGCCGGGAGTCATACCCCGGTAGAGCTGAAATTGCTTTTCTTCCCGCCTCACTGCGCAACCAGCCCAGCCACTGCTCCACAACCTCGTTCGACAAAAGCGTCTCGGGCATCACCAAATCGTAGACTTCCTCGGTCAATGGGATGAAATCCAACGCCAGCGCCCGCCCAGCCGCCTCCAACCCCAACCCTACATCCGCTTGCCCTTCGGCCACGGCCCGCGCTACCGAACTGTGCGTCAGATGCTCATGCTGGTAACCGTTGATCTGCCCAGCCGAAATACCCATCTGTCCCAACCGCGCATCCAACCACACGCGTGTTCCCGAACCCGCCTGGCGGTTGGCAAAACGCAGCTCGCTCCGCGCCAGGTCCTCCAGCCCGCGAATTCCCTGTGGGTTTCCCGGCGGGATCAAAAACCCCAACCGCCGCTGGGCCAGCCGCACCAGCGCCACGCGTTTGCCCGGCAGCAGCCGGCGCACAAATGGCAAATTATAGCAATCCGTCTCCACGTCCCACAGATGGCACCCTGCCAAATCAGCCCGCCCTTCAGCCAGCGCCATCAGCCCGCCCAGGCTACCCGTGAAAGTCACCTCCAGTTGCAATCCAGGTGAAATTTCATCCAAATGCCCCGTCATCCACGTCAAGGCCAAATCGTGGCTGCCCGAAAAGCGCAGCATGACCCCTGGTTCGCCGGTCTCGGCGACCCCTTCGCTGCGCCAGCGGTCCATGGCGATGCTCACCGCCTGTTGGATTTCGCCCAACTCATACCCTCCGGTGATCATCTCCAGTAGAAACGCCTCGCAGCGGTTGACCAACAAGGCTTTCCGCAGTGGTAATTGGGCATGTGCCTCGATGGAAGGCCCACTCACCGTGGTACCTTGTCCTGCTCGGCTAACCAGCAACCCCTGCCGCGCCAATTCTTGATAGGCTCGCTGGACCGTGCCCGGCGTGCAATTCCACCGCCGGGTGAAATCCCGCACCGAAGGCAGCCGGTCGCCCGGTTTCAAACGTCTCTCCAGAATCTCCCGGCGAATACTTTCCGCAATCTTTTGATACAAAGGCATTTCGTCCATGCCTTAAGCTTACAGCAAATTCCAAAATGGATGTGCTACAATTTCCTTATGAACATCCTTCACGACCTCCCCGATTTTCTCTCGCGCGATTCATCCTCCCTGGCTGACCTCACCCTCGATTGTCCGGTCTGCGGCAAACCCCACGCCGTCCCCTACGCTCACATGCAGGTTGGCCGAGGCCTGATCGACACGCTGCCCGCCACCGCCGAACGCCTGCTGGGCCGTCCAGTGACGCGCGTGTGCGTCATTTATGACCGCGTCATTGAGGAACTCGTCGACCAACACGTCCTGCGCCCCTTGCAAAGCTCACGCTGGCATGTTTCCACCTTGCCCCTCGGCGCCCCAGGCGCCCTGCTGGACTCCGAAATCGAGTTCTGCAACCAGGCTGCCGCCCGCGTCGACCCACGCACCGAGCTGCTCATCGGCGCCGGCTCCGGCGTGATCTGCGACATCACCAAGTGGGTCGCCACCCGCACCGGCCTGCCCCACATCACCTACGGCACCGCCCCCTCGATGAATGCCTACACCTCCATCACTGCTACCATCACCGAGCAGGATGTCAAGATCAGCCACCTCCTCAACCCGGCTTTAGCGGTGTTCATGGATGTGGACATCCAAACCCAGGCCCCCATGCCCATGATCCACGCCGGCATCGGTGACCTGGCTGCTCGTGCTATCTGCAACGCCGATTGGCGCCTGGCCAACTTCATCCGTGGGGCTTATTTCTGCCCCGTGCCCTACCAGATGACCGCCTCCAACGAGGCCCGTTACCTGGCCGCCGCGGCCCAAATCCGCGCCCGCGACCCGCAAGCCCTCCACGAACTGTCCGAAGCCATCCTCATCTCGGGCCTGTCCATGACCGTACTGGGTGGCGAAACCTCGCCTTCCTCCGGCGCAGAACACATCCTCTCCCACTTCTGGGACCTGCTTCACCACGTCCGCGACCTGCCCAAGAACTTCCACGGCGCCCAGGTGGGTGTTGGGACGGGCATTATGCTGCACTTCTACGAAGTCATGCGCGCCTACGATATCACGCGCATCGATCCCCAGGCCGTTTTGCGCCGCCGCGCCTCCCTCGAACAGCTCGAGCAAGAAAACCGCCGCCTGTATGGCCCCGCCGCCGCCTTGTTCGATGAAGCCGGACGCAAAAAGCGCATCCCCGACGCGGACTTCGTCCCCTATCTCACCCGCATCCTGAAGCAATGGGATGCCCTCTGGCAGGCTGTCACCCCCTACGCGCCGCCCGCCGCCAGCATCCTTAAACCCATGAAAGAAGCCGGCGTGCCGCTCACCCTCGACTCCATCCACCGCACCCGCGCCGAAGGGCTGGAAGCGCTGGTCAAAGGCCCCCAGTACCGCACCCGCTATACCATCCTTGATCTGGCCTGGGAACTGGGCATTTTGGACGAAGTCGCCGAAGCCGCCCTGGACCGTGCAGCCGCATGACCCGCGACCTGGTTCTCGGCCTGGATAGCTCCACCTCGGCCTGCAAAGCCATCGTCTGGGATGTGCGCGGCAAGATCATCGCCGAAGGCCGTGCCCCCCTGGCAGTCGACATGCCCCATCCCGGTTGGCACGAACAGTCCGCCGAGGACTGGTGGCAGGCTGCTATAGTGGCTATACGAAAATCCGTTGTGCAGATCGATCCGCGCCGCCTGGCTGCCCTCAGCGTTGCCCACCAGCGCGAGTCCTTCGTGCCCCTCGATGCTGACCTGAGCCCGCTGCGCCCTGCCATCCTGTGGATGGATGAGCGCGCCCGGCCCCTTCTGGCAGAACTCGAACGGCAGTTGGACGGCCCCCGCTTCCATCAGGCCACCGGCAAGCCCTTCTCCGGCAACCTGATCCCCGGCAAGCTGGCCTGGTTGCGCCTCCACGAGCCGCGGGTGTTCCAATCCACCAGCCTCTTCGCCGACACCCTGGCTTACCTTCACCTGCGCCTCACCGGGCAGCCCGTCACCGGTTTCGGCAGCGCCGACCCGCTGGGTCTCTTCAACATGCCCCAAGCCGCCTGGGATGAACCCACCCTCAAAACCCTCGGTCTTGCCTCCGGCTGCTTACCCCGCGTGCTGCCGCCGGGCGCACTGGCCGGACACGTCACCCGCCAGGCCGCGCAAGAAACCGGCCTACCCGAAGGCCTGCCCGTGATCACCGGCCTGGGCGATGGTCAGGCGTCCGCCCTGGGCCTCAATTGCGTTCAACCTGGCCAGACCAGCCTCAGCCTGGGCACCAGCATCGTCACCGGCACGCCCTCCTCAACATACACCGTGGATCGCGCCTTCCGCACCATGACCGCCGGAATCCCCGGCTCCTACCTGCTCGAAACGGTCCTCCTGGGCGGCACGTATACGATCAGTTGGTTCCTCGAGCGTTTCGCCCCGGGCCGCTCCCCCGAGCAAATGGAAACCGAAGCCCTGTCCATTCCGCCCGGCGCTCAGGGACTGCTCGTCCTGCCCTATTGGAACAGCGTCATGAACCCCTATTGGGATGCTTCCGCAGCAGGCCTCACCCTCGGTTGGCGCGGCATCCACGGCCCGGCCCACTTCTACCGCGCCATCCTGGAAGGCATCGCCCTCGAACTGCGCCTGCACATGGAGGGCATCGGCGCTGCCCTGGGCCAGTCGCCGCGCCTCCTGGCCGCTTCCGGCGGCGGCTCTCGCAGCCTCCTCTGGCGCCAAATCATCGCTGATGTCACCGGCATCTCTGTGTCCCGCTCCGAGACCGTCGAAGCCGCCGCCCTGGGCGCAGGCATCCTCGCTGCCGCCGGAGCAGGTCTGTTCCCCGATGTCGCCTCTGCTGCACAGTCCATGACTCCGCCGCTCATCGAACCGCTCTCGCCCGACCCGCTTCGCGCCGGGCAGTATGAACGCCTGTATGCTGCCTACCGCGGCTTGTATCCGGCCTTGCGCGGCGCTTTCCAGGCCCTTGCCGAAACGGATGAAGCCACTCCGCCAATCGGGTGATCTTCGGTGAATTTAGCGCCTCTCATGACCAGTTCGGTCTATAATATCCACAACGAACGTTTATCTTGAGTTTTCCGGAGGAGCAGCCCATGTCTAAAACTTATGACGTTGCCATCATCGGCGGCGGAATCGTAGGCATGGCCAC
>CAZMMI010000007.1:0-26888 GCA_964567255.1 uncultured Anaerolinea sp. | reverse complement strand
GGCCTGCGCCGCCTTTCCGGCGAGGAAATCAAAGAGTATGAGCCTCACGCCACCGGTATTGCCGGAATCCATGTTCCCCAAACCGGCATCGTTGATTACACCGGCGTCACCAACGCTTACGCCAAACACGTCCAGGCCGCCGGAGGGGTTATTCAGACCGGCGCCCGCGTGACCGGCTTCCGCAAGTTCAACGATGAGTTTGTGCTCGAGACTCCCATTGGTGAGATCCAGGCCCGCAACGTGATCAACTGCGGCGGCCTGCAATCCGACCGCATCGCGCGCATGTGCGGCGTGGACCCCGGCCTGCAAATCATCCCTTTCCGCGGCGAATACTATGAGCTAGTCCCCGAAAAGCACGGGCTGGTCAAAAACCTCATTTATCCCGTTCCCGACCCGCGCTTCCCCTTCCTGGGCGTGCACTTCACCCGCATGGCCAAGGGCGGTGTGGAGGCCGGCCCCAATGCCGTGCTGGCCTTCAAGCGCGAAGGCTACAAAATGACCTCCATCTCCGTCGGCGACCTGCTCCAGTTTGCCTTCTATGGCGGTTTCTGGAAGATGGCCTTCAAGTATTGGCAGACCGCCATCGGCGAATTCCACCGCTCGTTCAGCAAACCCGCCTTCGTCAAAGCCCTCCAGCGCCTGCTGCCCGAGTTGCAAGAGGCTGACATTCACCGCAGCGGCGCCGGGGTGCGCGCCCAGGCCCTCGACCCGCAGGGGAACCTCCTCGACGACTTCGCCATCCGCGAAGCCCCCCGCCAGATCCACGTTCTCAACGCCCCCTCGCCCGCCGCCACCGCCTCCATCAGCATCGGCAAAAACATTGCCGCCATGGCCGCTAAAAACTTCTGGAACGAATAGTTTGCCAGGATTCAACAAACCCTAAGGGTCTTCTTCGACCCTTAGGGTTTTCTTTTTTAACCTCTATTTGACCTCAAGTATCCCGTATCGCTTCCCTACCTCGCCATCCAAACCACATTCGCCACCGCCGCCGCCACCATCAACACGCCGAACACCAGCGCCGCGTACCCATAAGTGCGCAAGCCCTGGATGGGCTCCGGCTCTTCCGCCGTCCGGGTGATGCCGCGTTTTCCCGGAACCAAAAGTCCGATCCAATCCAAAATTCGCTTTGGCATCGGCACGATTTTCCGTCGCAAAACAAGGATCAACAATCCTTCGATGATCATCAAAGGACCGCAAACGAAGGCAAGCATTAATAACGGATAAGCGCGCATACATTCCTTTTCGAGAAATTCCAAATCATCTTATCAAAATCATACACCTATCCTAGCCATAACGGCTTTTCGATTCTGCAAACTCATTTCCCGATTCCTGGCCCGAGCAGACATTAAGAAGATTCTAACCCGATATTCATTTTATATTCAGACAAATATTGTCTTATATTGTAATACGCACGAAATACACAGGAGATCATCATGCGAACTCAAATACTGGCCTTATCTACAATCCTCGTTCTGGCCCTCGGCGCCTGCACCACAACACCCACCCCGGCCCCCACCGCCGTCGAGCTACCCACGTCGACTCTGGCCCCAGCCGCTACTGCCACCGCCATCCCTGCCGAACCGACCGCCACCGTCCAACCGGATGCGCAATTGCCGGTCACTTCCAGCGGCATGGTCAATCTGGTTCTCGTTCCTGAAGAGTCCTTCGCCCAGTACTCGGTGGAAGAGACTTTCTTGAGCGAAAACAATCGCCTGGCAACCGCCGTCGGTACCACCAGCCAGCTCTCCGGCTCCTTGCAGTTCGACCCGGCTACCCCCTCTCAAATAGAATTCGGCGAGTTCACCGTTGACATCAGCACCCTGGCCACCGACAGCTCTCGCCGCGACAACGCCATTCGCACGCGCTGGCTCGAATCGTCCGCCTTCCCCCTGGCGAAATTCACCGTCACCAGCCTGTCCGGCTTCCCTGAAGCCCCTCAAGAAGGCCAGCCGCTCTCCTTCCAAATGACTGGCGACCTCGCCATTCGCGAAACCACCCTGCCGGCCACCTGGGATGTCACCGCCACCTACCAGGACGGCAAGCTCACCGGGCAAGCCACCACCTTCATCATGATGGCCGATTGGGGCGTCACCCCGCCCAACATTGCCGGTGTGCTCATCGTCAAAGACGGTGTCACCCTCACCCTCAACTTCACGTTTGTCCAACAGTAAATCATGCGCATAAAAGAAAGATCCGCTCGGTGCTTTGCGCCAGGCGGATCTTTCTTATTATTCTCTATTCAACCTTCCCAACAACCACAACAACAGCACCCCCGCCGTGATCCCAAGCGCCGTCAGCAGCAAGCCCACCCCCGCCGTGCGCGGAGACGATAAAGTTGGCCCGGGGTTGGCCAGCCGATATTGCAACTGCTCTACGAACCGCGGATCCGGCTGCACCCGCCGCAGGGAATTCTGTAACTGTTGCTCCAATTGATAAATGGCCTCGGCATTCGTCACGCTCATCGCCCACTCTCCTCTTCTACCGGATACGCCACAATTCCAATCGTCCCCGGCCCCAGGTTGGCCGCCACCGGGATGGATAAGTCGGTCACAATCAACTCGCGGACATTGAGCATGCCCCGCACCTTCTCCAAAATAGCCTTCGCCATTTCGGGGTCGGCGGCATGCACCACTGCCACGTCCGCCAGCTTTCCGCCCAACCGCTCGCGAGCCTGGTTCAAAATGTGATCAATGGCCTTGTGCCGGGTGCGGACCTTATCCGCCATCTCCAGCAGGCCGTCTCGCAGCACGATGATCGGTTTAACCTTCAAGACTGAAGACAACAGGTTCTGTATAACCCCGACCCGCCCGTTGAGATAGGCAAATTCCAGGTTGTCGATGGTAAACAGCACCGTCCAGCGCTTGCGAATGGCCTCCATTCGTTGAACAATCCTGTCCAACGAAGCCCCTGCCCGGTCCAGAAGGCGCGCCTCGCGAGCCATGAAACCCAGTCCCGCCGAGCCCGCTCCCGAATCAAACACGTGGATGTTGAACTCATCCCGCAGTTCCTTCGCAGCCATCTGTACCGTGGCAAACGTGCCCGACAGGCGGCTGGTGATGTGCATCGACAGGATCGAGTCGCCCTTGCTGGCAATATTGCGGTAAAACTCCATCACTTGCCCCGGCGAGGGCAGCGAGGTCTTTGGGATGATGCGCGTTTCGCGTACCAACCGGTAGAAATCCTCCAGCCTGAAATTCTTGCCCTGGATATACGTCGTATCGCCAAAATTCACCCGCAGCGGCAAAATATGGATCTCGTATTTTTCTTCCCAACCCGCCGGCATATCTGCCGCGCCATCCGTCACTATTCTCAACATCTTCAAATCCCCTTTCACTCCCGCGTCTCATGCTGGGTCAAATCGTCTCGCAATGCCAGCAGTGTGCGGTGGTACAGGCTCTTGATTGCGCCTTCGCTGCGCCGCATAATCACGGCAATGTCCGCGTTAGACATGCCTTCCACAAACTTCAAAATCAACAACTGCTGGCGATCGGAGGGCTGTTTGCGGATCATTTTCAGCAGATTCTCCATCTCTTCGGTGGTCACCAGCGCATGCTCGGGATGCTCGCCCTTGTGCGAAAGCCCGGTCTGGTCCTCCAGCGGCACCTCGTTGCGCCGGCTGTTGTCGCGGTGCCAGTTCGCCACCAGGTTGTGCGCAATGCGGTATAACCACGCCGAGAACGGCACCCCCCGGTTCGAATAATGGTTGATATGCGCCAGCGCCCGGTGGAACACCCGCGAGGTCAAATCCTCCGCCTCCGCCGGGTTTCCTGTCCGGTAGTATATGTAGTTGTAAATGCGATTGACATAGCGCTCATACAGCAGCGTGAAAGCATCCTCGCTGCCCTGCGACGCGCGCACAATCACCTCATCCTCCGGCAGCGCTGAAAGCCCCGCCGGTTCAGATGAGTCTATACCTTTAACACCGTCTCGAATCGGAAGTTTCGCCAAGGATTATGGCCTCCGTGGATAGATAACACCAAACTTCGCTAAAAGTATTATACCAATCCGAGCAATTGCCAAAAGTGCCCGTGGTCACATCGCCCGACGGATTAATAGGCCGCGCCCGGTGGCATGATGCAGGATGTTGGCCGTTTCGATCATTTACGCAGAAACAGGGTGGCTTATTTCTGAAATCACTGTTACACCTGCTCGATTTTACCAATTAAGTAGAAAAATAGGGCCGTTAGATCTCCTTCTCTATCTCTTCCATATCTTCGCACAATTTGCGCTCCCTATTGTTAGACAGGAAGGGATATACTCTTAGAAACACATTTCCTCCTCAAATAACCATACTTTGACAAGGTGATCATGGAGAAAAATCTCACCGTACCTAGAATCGTCAAAATCTTCGTTGTGGTAATACTCTTGGCTGCTTGTTCCTCTCGCCTAACAGATCAAGCACCAACGCCCTTATCATTATCGGAAGTCACACAACAACCAACTGTTACCATTACACCCACCTCAACTCGGCTAAGCTCGACTCCAACGCCGACCTTAACAGCAAATCAATTCCCAACCCTTACATCAACAACAATAATAAATACGCCTACTTCTACGCCAACTGCAACTCCTTTACCAACATACGTGATCGAGAAGCCTATTAATGATCCCGGAAGGTATCGTTTAGCCGATTGGGACCAACAAAGAGCATTAGATACCGTTTCTATTTTGGATCAGGAATGGAACAGGATCAACCAGGAGTTTGGCTGGATGTATGCCCAGTCCGGGATTAACTCGTTAAAAAGTGCAATTGCCCTCACCGAACAAGAAGTAATTCTTCGCTATCCTGATGTGCCTTTTCGACAAGACATAGAATGGAAAATCGCTTTTGATCTAGCGACAGCGGGGCAGCAGGAAGCAACGCAGCATCTTGCCATATTGCTTCAAACCGTCCTAAATCAACAACCTGAGTTAATCAAGGACTCCTTTCACCAGTTAGGTGATACGGGCTTTACGTTTGATCTGAAAGAAGCTTCCAGCCTTTTTAATGGTCAACCGGATTGGTGGATAGTTACAGTACATAATGCCGTATCTGGGTTGGACAAGACCGGCTCAGGGGCAGGGGGCGGTACCGTACTGTCAATCAATAAAAATTCAGAAGGTGCTTTTGTTGTGAAACCGGTAGGTGGATTTTGGATTTCTTATTGGGGAGTGGAGTTTGAGGCTCTATATAACCCACCAACCGCAGGGAGGAATCCAGAGATAAGCATTTTCCAAGTGTCAAGTCATGGTAGCCCGGCATACGCAATGGCCGAATCCTGGTTGTGCTCTTATCAAATGGATGGTGATCTATGGATGCCTTTATTAACGAATACCAATAGTGAGACCAGAGGAACCGTTGGTATCGATATTCCCTTGGATCGATTTTGTTTCGTCACGCAGGGTCTTATGCATGATGTCCAATATATACCGGGTAACAACCAACCATCAGACATGATTCAAGCATCAAATGTTATTAACCCCTTCACATGTAGGTGGAGCATAGAATATTCTTTCCATTGGAAAAATGGAGAATATCAACAACAAGCTCTCGTAAAGAATATGCCAGAACCAGACGACGCTTATGATCTTTCCTGCCTTTTTCGTGTATGGGATCTAGGTGACGCTATTCAAAACAAACAAGATGTTCTTGCTTACATGGAAAAAGCGTCCGCAGCTCGACCAGAATGGATCTCGCTCCTTAACAAAAAAGATGAGGGTGATTGGGAAGCACATGAGGCATTAACTTTACTCACCGATTATCGCTTTTACCAGGAGCTCTTATTTCAGATAGGGCGGTTTTATGCCCTATCCGGTAATACCCAAGCGGCACATGATAGATTGGCTCAATTCAGCAATAACTCCTCTCAATATAATGGTAAATGGATGTATATCGCAAATCATTATTTGGCGAATCTTAATGATATTACCAAGGCTGAAGATGAGCTTGCAAGTGATCTGTCATCTCTTTACTCAAACTACGGTTGGCCCTGGCCGGACATGCCAATTTTTGAAAGAGCCATGGCCGAACTTACTCAGACTGGTTCGCTTGACGAGATTGATAAGGAAATCGGGCCATTAATGGAAGAAGCTTGCTTAGATGAATCGAATTATGCTTGCGCCGAGCTAATCTATATTCATGGATTAGCCAACCAGATCAAAGGTAACGAAAGTGAAGCAGTTACTTCTTACTGGCTTGTTTGGAGAAATTACCCAGAAAGTCTGTATGCACTGGCAGCACAGGAAAAACTAAAACTGAGAGAAGAGCCATAAGGTTGTTCCTATTTTCCTTTGCTCACATACTTCTTCTGCCACTCGTAGATCTTATTCAGCGCCTCGATCGGGCTCAGTGAATTGGGGTCGATCTCTTTCAACTCTTCCACCATCGGGTTCGTCTCGGGAAACAGCGCCATCTGCTGCGCCGCCTCCGGGTTGATCTTCACCGCCTTGCCCGAGGACTGCTCCAGCGCGCGCATGATTTCCCCCGCCCGCTGCACCACCGGCTTGGGCATCCCTGCCAACTGCGCCACGTGGATGCCGTAGGAGCGGTCCGCGCCGCCCGGCACAATCTTGTGCAGGAACACCACCTTGCCGTCCGCCTCGCTCACCGCCACGTTGTAGTTGCGCACGCCCGGCAGCAAGTCGCTCAGTTGGGTCAGTTCGTGGTAATGCGTGGCAAACAGGGTGTGCGCCCGCAGCCCCGGATGGTTGTGGATATATTCCACCACCGCCCAGGCAATCGACACGCCGTCGTAGGTGCTCGTCCCGCGCCCAATTTCATCCAGGATTAGCAGGCTGCGCCCGGTGGCATGATGCAGGATGTTGGCCGTTTCGATCATCTCCACCATGAACGTAGACTGACCCGCGTGGATCTCATCCTGCGCCCCAATGCGCGTAAAGATGCGGTCCACCAACCCAATCCGCGCCGATACCGCCGGCACAAAACTGCCCATCTGCGCCATCAACGCAATCAAAGCCACCTGCCGCAGGAAGGTACTCTTGCCGCTCATGTTCGGCCCGGTAATCACCCGCACGATCTCGCCCGGTTCAAACAGCGCGTCGTTGGGCACAAAACGCTCGCCCTTCAGGCTGCGCTCCACCACCGGGTGTCGCCCATCGCGGATGTCCAGCACGTCCTCCGCCGTCACCTCGGGCCGCACGTAGCGCCCCAGCGCGGCGCTCTCGGCCAGCGAAGCCAGGCTGTCCAGCTCCGCCAGCGCCCGGGCGGTCTCCAGCAGCCGCCGCCCGGCTCCCCCAATCTGCCCGCACAGGTCGCGGAACAGCCGCCCCTCGATCTCGCGGATGCGGTCCTCGGCGTTCAGTACCAGCGCCTCATACTCCTTCATCTCTGGGGTGATGAAGCGCTCGGCGTTCACCAGGGTCTGCTTGCGGATGTAATCCGAGGGGGCCTGGTCGGCGCTGCCCCGGCTGATCTCGATGTAATACCCAAACACCTTGTTGTAGCCCACCTTGAGGGTCTTGATCCCGGTGCGCTCGCGCTCCACCGCCTCCAGGTTGGCAATCCACTCGCGCGCGTGCCGCGAGGCTTCGATGATGTTATCCAGTTCGGTCGAATAGCCGGAGCGGATCACGCCCGGATTCGCCAGCGTGGCAGGCGGTTCATCGGCAACAGCAGCTTCGAGCAAGGCCAACTGCTCGCCGCACTCGTGCAGCCTCGCCACGATGTGCTCCAAGGGCCCGGAGCCTTGCAGAAACAGCCCGCGCAAGCCCGGCAAGCAGCGCAGTGTGTCGCGCATAGCGATCAGGTCGCGTGGCCCCGCGTGCAATGAGATCATCCGGTTCACCAGCCGCTCCAGGTCGGCCAGCGGTCGCAGCCTGGCGCGCAGCTCCGCGCGCAGCATGCCTTGCTCCACCAGGTGCCCCACCGCCTCCTGCCGCTCCTGGATGGTGCCCAGGTCCAGCAGCGGCTTGCTCACCCATTGACGGATCAGGCGCTTGCCCATCGGCGTAACGGTGTGATCTAGCACGCTCAACAGCGAGCCTTCCACCTGCCCGTCGCGCAGAGTCTCGGTCAGTTCCAGATTGCGCCGCGTGGCCGCATCCAGCACCATGAACTCAGACAGGCTGTAAGTGGATAGCCCAACCAGCAGCTTGAGCGCCGCGGGCTGTGTCTCCTGCAAATACTGTAAGATAGCCCCCGCCGCGCGCACGGCCATCGTCATTCCACGCATCCCAAACCCGTCCAGCGCCCCCACCTGGAAGTGACTCAAAATCGCCTCCTGGCAGCGCGCCGGCTCAAAACGCCAGGCCGGCCAACGGGTCAGGTGGCCCGGCAGCCCGTTGTTCAACTCCAACCCCTCCGGCGCCAGGATTTCCACCGCACCCAGTCGGATTAATTCTGCCCGCACTGCCGAGAGGATATCCTCGCTCTGCAGCTCGGTCGCGGCGAACTCCCCGGTGGTAATATCCACATACGCCACCCCGGCGCGGTTCTCCACCACCGTCACCCCCGCCAGGTAGTTGTTCTGATCGCCCTTCAGCAAAGCCGGTTCCATCAGCGTGCCCGGCGTCACTACCCGCACCACCTCGCGCGGGAACAGCCCTTTGATGGGCTGCTCGCCCACCTGCTCGCAGATGGCCACGTGGTAGCCCTTCTCGATCAACCGCGCCAGGTAGTTCTCCGCCGCGTGATGCGGAATACCCGCCATCGGCACGCGCGTTCCCCGCGCCACCGGGCGCGAGGTCAACACCAGGTCCAGTTCGCGCGAGGTCGTCTCCGCGTCCTGGTCAAAGGTCTCGTAAAAATCACCCAAACGAAAAAACAAAATGGCGTTCGGGTATTGGCGCTTAATTTCAAGATACTGCTGTCGAATGGGGGTAACGTCGTCGCTCATAGAGTCTTATTTTACGCCAAATACCCGCAAAGCGAGAATAATGGATCTCTGGAAATTGCCGTGATAAGGTTTGCCTGTGCCGATTCCCATTGAACACCAAAAAATTACACGGTATTTCGTTTATTCGTTTTCCATTCGTGGATGGTCTCTCTTCAGGTCGCTATCCTCCAAATTCTGTTCGGAAATTTACTTGGCTATTCCGACAACTTAGTCTATAATCAAACCACTATATTCGTTTCGGAAGGAGGAACATTGTTATGGCTAGTGTAACATATGACCATGTTACCAAAAAGTTTGGAGATTTTGTCGCGCTTAATGATCTGAATATCGAGATTGAGGATAAGGAATTCCTCGTCCTGGTCGGACCATCGGGTTGCGGCAAGACCACCGCCCTGCGCTGCCTGGCTGGATTGGAAGAAATTTCCCAGGGACAGATTCTGATTGGGAACAACGTCGTCAACGACATCCCCCCCAAAGATCGCGACATCGCCATGGTCTTCCAGTCATACGCGCTGTATCCGCACATGTCTGTCTTCGACAACATGGCTTTTGGCCTCAAGCTCCGCAAGGTCCCTAAAGATGAGATCAAGCGCCGCGTTGAGGAAGCTGCCAAAATTTTGACCATCGAGGGTCTGCTGAAGCGGAAACCCCGCGAGCTTTCCGGCGGTCAGCGCCAGCGTGTCGCCGTTGGACGCGCCATCGTTCGCGAGCCAAAGGTGTTCCTCTTCGATGAGCCTCTCTCCAACCTGGATGCCAAACTTCGCGTCCAGACTCGCGCCGAGATCAGCAAACTGCACCAGCGTCTGCAAACCACCTTCATCTACGTGACGCACGATCAGACGGAAGCCATGACCATGGCCAGCCGCATCGCCGTCATGAACAAAGGTATTTTACAACAGCTCGACACACCTCAGCACTTGTATGATCACCCGGCCAACCTCTTCGTCGCCGGCTTCATCGGCTCGCCCGCCATGAACTTCTTCCCTGCCAAACTTCGCAAAGAGGGCGGTTCTCTCCTCGTCGATTCGGGCGACTTTGTCGTCAAGGTTCCCGAAGACAAGATGGAAAAGTACGCCAAATTCGTGGACAAGGATGTCATCTTCGGCATTCGCCCTGAGGACGTCCACAACCCCACGTTTGCGCCTCCCGGTATCCACGCCGCCCCGGTTGAATCCAAGGTGGACGTGACCGAGCTCATGGGTAACGAAATCTTCCTCTACCTGTTGAGCGGCAAGAACAGCTATGTGGCCCGCGTCGATCCGCGCACCCGCTTCCAGATTGGCGAGATGGTTCAGGTGATCTTCAACATGGACAACATGCACCTGTTCGATCCCAACGCCGACCAGGAAAATCCCCCGGCGATTGTCTAGGGATCCGTTTTAACACACAAAAAACACCCCGCCTTGCGCGGGGTGTTTTTTTTAAGATTCATTCCATTTCGCTGCTTCCATTCTATTTCTACAGTAAAGATCCACCTCTTCCACCTCTCCCTTCGGGAGAGGTCGCGCCGGGCTTCGACGGCGCGGGTTGCCCTGGCCTTGCCAGGGTGAGGGAATTCCTGTGCACCAAATTCTTACTTGATTTTCTCTTCTGTCCCCTTCCCAACCCAAATCAAAATCACCGCCCCCAGCACCGTCAACGCGCCCACCCAGATGAACGCATCTCGCCAGAACACCATCGGAAACAGCCGGATCAAGGAATCTGAGTACAGGAACAGCCAGCTATCCCCCGTGAAAAACAGCTTGTGAAAGGCCGTGAACAACCAATTGAAGCTGATTGCCACGCCCGCTAAGATCACCACAATTAAACCAATCGTCCACTTCCCTCCGCGGCCCAAGGCCGCGCGGAAAGCGGTTAGCTTGCCGGTTCGCCAGGAGGCAATCCCCGCCAAACCCAGGGCTACCCCCAGGATGATCCACGCGCTGATCATGTTCTTCACCAGGATTTTCACATCCAGCATGTGGCTCAACTCGCGCTCAATATACAAGGGCTGCCCATCGGCCAGGCGCAAATCCCCCAAAAACTCCAATCCCTCGTTATTCACCAAATAATCGATCGAGATCTTGGCCCACTTCATTCGTTCATCAAAAGAGAACCCGTAATTATCCTTAGGGAAGTACGGCATTCGATATTCGATCTCCGGGTACAAGGGCGTAATCAACACCCGGATTGCCGTCATCAACAGAAAGATTGGAACCGCCAGCGAGATCAAGAACCAGCCGGTTTTTTCGAGCGATATTTTCATTGAAGCAGCTCCAAATCGCCTGCAAAGAGATAAGACAGCACCAAATTGTTGGTTAACCACTCAATGGCAGCTTTATCGTCGGTGAACACAGGCCCCGCCGCCGGCGCCGGTTGCAGGTTCGCCATCGCAATCCCCACCGAACGCAAAATCAGTGGATGCGTACCAGGGTCGGCGCGCAGAAGCATCAGATTTGCATCCAGGTTGCTGATGTCTGTCGGTTGCGCAGTAGCGTAAATAATCGAGTTGAACGTGTCTGGAACATCCATCACATGCACGCTCGGAAAAACGGTCAGCATGGTCGAGGTCAACGCCTCGATCAGACGCCGGTCGTTCGGCGCCCGCCCCACATTGATCGTCACCACTCCATCGTCCGTCAAATGGTCGCGCACAGTCTGGAAGAATTCCACGGTAGTCAAGTGCCAGGGGATATAGGGTGGGCGGTAGGCATCCAGGCTAATCACCTGGTAACGACGATCGCTCTGCGCCAAACCGTAGCGTCCATCCTGCACAAACACATTCAGGTTGGGCTGGTTCATGTCAAAATACTTGCGTCCCACCTCGACAATCTTCGGATCAATCTCAAACCCGTCGATCAAAATCGGCCCATAAGCCGCCGTTGCCTGCCGGGCCGTTGTCCCTGCCGCCAGGCCCACAATCGCCAGGCTCTTTAAGTCTGAAGGCTTCACCGGCGCAGAATTGAAATACGGCGCCGCCAGCACCTGCTCCCACGGCCCTGCATACACCAGTTCGGTCGGATGGTAAATCGAATGCACGCCCTGCCCTTCATTCAACCGCAAGAAGCGGTAAGGCCCTTCCTCTAGTACCTGGATGTAGTTATAAGCGGACTCGCTCTCATAAATCAGTCCGGAAGTCGTTTTGTCAAAACCGCGTGTTCCAAAAATCGCCAGCAGTATTAAAACTGCCGGCATCCAGGTATATACCACGGCGGTCCGCAACCCGCAATTCTTTGCCAGCAGGTACAGCGCCACCAGCACCAGCATTCCACTGATCACCAGAAACGTGCGGTAGGTGCCCACCAGCGGAATCAACAACATCCCTGGCAGAAAGGTGCCGATGAAGGAACCCAGCGTCGAGATCGCGTAAATGCGCCCCGAAACCCGCCCCGCCTGCGCCGGGTCTGTGATTGCCAGGCGAATGGCAAACGGGGAGGCCATGCCCAGCAGCGTGATCGGCAGGATGAACAACACCATCACTACCACAAACGAGCCAATCAACGCGCCCATCGCCAACTGGTCAAACGCCTCTGCCGCCAGGCGCAGCACAGGCCGCGAGGCCAGCGGGATTAGCCCGATGAGAAACCCGCCCCACGCCAGGATTTGCAAGAACGTTTGCGGCTTGGGCGAGCGGTCGGCCCACCACCCGCCGATAAAGTATCCTGCGGTCAGGTAGATTAAGATCAAGCCGATGATACTGGCATAGATCAAATTACTGGTGCCGAAATGGTTTTCGAGCAGCCGTGAAGCCGCCAGTTCGGCAGCCAGCGTAACCAATCCGGAAAAGAAAACTGCGCTGTAGAGTGATCGTTTGGACATTCGTCCATTATACCAGCGGGATTACTGCGTGCGGTCCAACAGAATCACCCACCGGTCGGCATCATCACTCCGGCTAAAGATCACCACCAACGATAGTTTTTTGTCGTTCAGAAAATCCGTGCGTGTGCGCGGGGCCATGAACACTTCCCGGACCTGATATTGCTCTACGATCCAATTCGACATCGCCAGCCGCGCGATATCACCGGCTTGCAGCGAATCAACCAGCGTCTGGTAATCATCCTTCCACGGAATCGCCACAATCTTCACCAGGTCGGCTCCTGGCAGCCACTCGGGAGATTTGGGTTCCCAGCGTCCCTGTACCAATTGCCCTTCTTGCAAAGAGAAAACCACGCCGGTCTTCAATTCCAACCCCACCGGCTTGGCATCTGCATCATACGCCCCAGCTTGCAGCTCCTCGATCGTGCTAGGATAGCCAGCCCCCACTGTTGCCTGTGGCACTGCGGTAGTTTCAATGGCCGGCGGCCTGTTCAGAGCGCGCAACAACGCTCCTCCGCCCATCCACATGAGCAACACCAGCACCACAACGGCAGCCGCCGAGGCCAGCACGAACGGCAGAGTCGCATATCGCGGTCGCGCTCCCTCTTCTTTTTCAAGCTCTTCCTGCAATTCCTCCGGTATCTCGACGTTGGGCACAAAAGCAGGCTGCGCTACAACCGGTACTTCTTCCGGTTCTTCTCCGGCGGCTGTGGCGGCCAATGACTCCGCATCAATCTTCTCCTGCGTTTCTTCAATATACTTGACCAGTTCCTCGGAAAGTTGGATGCGTTCCTCATTTTCCGGAGGAACAGGCAAGGGTCCTTCTTCCTCATCGAGACTTTCGTAATCAAAATAACTGAGCCGGCTCTCGTCCTCTTCTTTATCGCTTTCTTCCTCGATATTCGCCGCATACACCTGCCACCAGGAGGGTACTGCCTCCCACACCGACTCTGCCGTCGTCTCGTCCTCGGTCGGGAATTCTTCCTCCGATACTACCGGGATCTGGCTTAAATCCATGCTCTCAGCCTGCAGATCGGCCTCGTCCTCTGGATAGAAAGCCTCGCTGAAAATGAGCGGATTGTCGGCATCGGCGCTCTGGTTTGACAGCTCCGGCAAGTTTTCGGCTCCTTGCTCGCCTTCCTCCAAGCCCCAAAGCGCGATACCATCCTCGCTCGCCGGGAGCGCCTTGGGTTCGTCGTTCTCCGGTTGCAGATGCTCCTTTAGTTCAGGCGCATAATCCCAAAGCGACTCCACTTCATCCGGCTCTGGGTAATCACTGAGCTGCGGTACAGCCGTAACCCAATCGTCGGCTGCCTGCTCGGGCGGTTGTTCCAGGCTCAGCTCGTCCGGCTCCACAGAACGGGCAAAGTCTTCCGCCGTATAGACTTTCCACCAGGATGGCACAACCTCCCAAATGGAACGAATATCCTCTTCAGAAAATTCCGCGCCAGGCTCAAGCTCCGGCCCTGCCGAAGGCAGCGATTTAGGCTCTTCGGGCGTAAAATCCACCGGCCTGAAATCTTCGGCGGGGGGTAATACGCGGGCCAGATCCTCATCGGTTTCAGGCGGCAGCGCGGGTCGCGGCTCATTATCTGCAATCGTCCGCAATCCCGGCGCCAAATCCCACAACGACTCAGGAACTCGATCTTCATCAAAGGCAAACGAGCCCAATTCTTCTTCAATGTCGAACTGCGGCTCTTCTTCGTTGGCCATCATCTGTTCCAACTGCGAAGGCAACACTTCCTCCCCAGGAAGTTGCCCCATTTCATCCAGCAACACCTCCCACCATCCCGGGGCAAGCTCCATGCTCGACTCTACCGGCTGATCGGCAGGAGTCGCTTCCGGGTTTGTTTCCGGCAGGAGCGGTTTCTCGGGGGTCGTCTCGTCGTTCATCGCATGGAAGCCCTATGGCAAAATCACCGGTAAATCAGGCGGGGGCAGCCGGAAAACCACAATGACCTGCCCATCCGCGGGAATGGTCGTCTCCGCGCCGCGATACAACGAGCGCAGCTCTACATATACGTTGCGACCGACGATCTTACTGTAGAACAGCGTTTCGCCTAACCCATACCGCACCGGGATAGACAAGGTGGTGTTATCGTAGAACCTCACCATCACCTCGGCATTCTCCACTGCTTCGCCGTCATCGTACTGGTTGTTTTCATTAAAATCGACAAAAACGACCACGCTCACTTTTCCGTTCACCATGGACACCGGCGTCGACGTAGGGGTCTGCATCTGAGTCGGCCTGGGTGTCGCGGTTGGCTTCGGCGTGGGCGTATCCAACACCATGGGCGTCGCCGCAATCGGTGTTGGGAGCGCCACCTGGCTGCCACGCGGATAGGTGATTAAGCGGGGCCACAACTCATCGAGATAATACGCCCCAGCCGGGCAATCATTCAGATGGAACGCCACGCCCTCCCAGGTCAACGGGTTATCGGTGCGGGCGGCTTTGGCAATCGCATCATCCAAACACTGATACCCCGCATGATAAGACAGTAAGGTGAACTTCCACAGGGTTTCGTAATTCGCCTGGGGAACTCGCTTCTCCATGATGTACCCGACCTGGTAGCAGTTCGCCCGAATGACTTGCGCCAGCGGTTTAATGCTCCGTTCGGCCTTGGCAATGTCCACCCCGTATTCGCAAGTCGGGCAGGTAGCGTCAAACCAGCGCATCAGCCCACCCCGCAAGGTTGCTTGGGAGAAATCCGATTGGCTGGCATAAAACCCGTCGCAGTCAAACAGCAGTCCGTCGCAGACCGCGCCGTACAAATCCTGATCCCAACGCAGGCCAACATCGGTGCCCTGCTCGGTGATTTGACCGAGTCCGTATTCAAAGTATTCCGAGCGCACATTCCCCGGCCAAAACTGTGATTCTTGCTCGATCAGGCTTTTTAACACCTTCGCCGGGATTCCAACATCCCGCGCCGCCGCCAAAATTACCCGGTCAAATCGATTTTGCCATTCGTTCACCGCCTTGCGCGAAACCTCGATCCCACAGGCGTTGGCCGACTTGCTGTTATACAACCCGCCCGCCGGGCAAGGACTGGCATCCACCAGCCCATTTTGAATCAGGCGCGCCGCCAGCAAGTACAATGGGTTCTCGGTATGCAGCTCCTCAACCGTATTCGCTGAATACTGCCACATCGCGGTTCCACCGGAATTGACATTTATCCACGCATCGCTACACGCATCACCGGTATCCGGTGGCCCCGATTTCACCACTCGCACCGTGTACAAATTTTCCGATCTTGTCACATTGACAGCGAAGGTAAACTCCTGGCTTTCATCGCCCAACGTGGAACGGGCTCGCACCGACAATTTTGCGCTCTCGAAAACCACAATCCGGCAGGCCTCACGCTCGCAGCGGAAGGTTTGATCTCCGTAAGTTCCATAGACCGCGTAGATTTGCGCGTCTGAAAGCGACTCCTCGGCAACAATCGTGATATAGGGAGTAGTAAGCAGCACGTCCGGCGCGCTGACCCGAATGTAAAGAGATGGGATCGGGATTCGCCCCCCGGGCCAGGCAGTATCGTAACGGTCAGTTTCCGGCCCACCGTCCGCAGCCGCAATCAGATTGGTGCTCAAGCAGAGGATACCAATCAAAGCGACAACCGTGATCCGGCTAATCCAAACTCTTATACGCATACCCCCCCATTGGGGTAGCTCATCTAGAGATACCGTTAGGCCATGCTTAACTAAAAAACATGGCTCCGCAATTCAGTGTCCCTTTGGAGCCATTCAAATCATAGAACAATTATAGTAGATATTCTTGAAACCACTTGGTTGAAGTTGTGTTGCAAATTATACCTCCCCTGGCAGACACGGAAGAGCACCTACCACGCCGATTCCCAATGACCCGAAATTTACTGTGCTTTTTCGTTCTTGCGATATAATATTTTGAATCGTGACTGCTCAAAAGGTGGGAAAATCCCCTGAATTTGGGGGTGTAAAACACTTCGCGCCCCACACACCTCAAATTCGAGCCTCTCGCGCAGTTACTCAGAACCATTGATGGAGAGGGAAACCATGGTCAATCCGTTGGTAATCAAAGTTCTATTGATTGATGATTCCATCATCGTGCGGAACACGATCCGTGGTATCTTATCCGCTCGCCCCGACTTTTCGGTTGTCGGAGAAGCGGAAGATAAGCTGACCGGTGTCGCCTTTGCCAAGAAATTACAACCCGACGTAATCGTCACCGATGTTAAATTTAATGGTGAGGATGCCTTTAACACCATTAGCGAATTGCAAAGCATCGTCCCTCACGTCAAAATCATCATCCTCTCGGCCTACACCGACCCTGCTACCATGCGGCAAGCCCTCCTGGCAGGCATCAATGATTTCATCGCCAAACCTCCGGAAAGCGAAGAACTAATTGCTGCCGTCTATAATGCGGGTATCTCCTCGCTCAAAATGCGCGAACGGCAAGCCGGTCGCACTATTGGCCAGGAATTCATACTTCAGGCTTCAGAAAACCTGGGCAAGGTTGTCCTGGTGTATGGCGCCAAAGGCACGCCCGGTTCTTCCCTCATATCCGCCAGCATCGCCTCAGCCCTGGCCCAAGAATCCGCGAAAGTGGCCCTGATGGATGCCGATCTTCAATTCGGCGACATCTCTATTCTCCTCAACATCAACTGGCAATTCAGCGTGCTCAGCCTCACCGATCAGCTCTTCGGTTTAGAGCCGGAAGAATTCTCCAAGGTCATTTTCAATCACACGCCCTCCAATTTGCACGTTATGGTATCGCCCAACCGCGTCGAGGCTTACGATTTAATTCGCGGCGATCAATTCCTACGCGTTTTGGAATTCATGCGCAATTTGTATAACTTCACGGTGGTCGACCTGCCCACCGTGGTAAACGACGTATCCTTGAGCGCCATGGATACTGCCGATACCATCGTGCTGCTCGCTTCACAGGATTTGGCCGTGTTGAAAAACACCCTGCTCTTCCTGAATGTCTGCGATCAGCTCAAAATAGACCGTTCAAAAATCGTTTTCGCGCTCAACCAGTACGATAAGAAGATTCCCCTTGAGAAAGATCGAATCTCCACTCAGCTCAAGCAGCCGGTGGACGTTCTTATTCCTCCCGATCCTTCTTTGATCTCCCGCTCCATCACGCGCGGTATTCCCTTCTACCTGGCCGATCGCGAAGCCTTCATCTCTCACTCTATCAGCCAACTGGCAGGGCTCATCCGCGAACGCATCACCAAGAAGGTGAAGGTCGAGGGCAAAACAATGCCGATCTAAAGCCCGGCAGCGGTTAATCCTTTAGCGGAAGAACGCCCAGCGAGTTCGAAACGCCGGAGCCGGCATTCGACTCATCGGCATCGTCAATCACCTCGAGCAGCGCCTCGGCAATCTCGGGGTCAAAAGCGGTTTCCTTCTCGCTCAACACGGTCTTTGCCGCTTGCATCGGGGTCATCGAGGGCCGGTGGAAGTTGCCCGCGATCATCGCGGTAAACGCCTCCGCCGTCGAGATAATTCGTGCCGCCAGCGGGATATTCTTGCCGGCAATCCGGTCTGGATACCCACGCCCATCCCATCGCTCCTGATGATGATAGATCCAAGGGATGACCGGTGACAGCGCTTCAATCGGTTTGACAATCTTCGCCCCATAATAAGGATGCAAGCGGATCGTCTCCCATTCCTGGTTGGTCAAGCGTTCAGTCTTGGTCAGAATCGCCTCGGGAATGTTCACCTTGCCTACATCGTGCAACAGGGCAGCAATTTCAAGTTCGTTAATGTTCTCGTCTGCCCAACCCAGTTTCTTCGCAATCAGCACCGAATAACGCGCCACCAGGTCGGAGTGTCCTGCCATATAGGTGTCACGAGCATCGATCGCGCTCACCATCGTTCGCACCAACGGCATAAACTGCCGGATGGTTCCCAGCGAGGCCACTTTCGGCGACAAAATCGAGGTCTTATTGCCGCGATCATCTCCCATATAGGAGTTGCGTTTATTTTGAATAACCAACTCGGACCGCACCAACATCTCGTGTTTGTTTACAAACTCAGAGATTTCGTCTAGAGCCTTCTCCAGAGCAGCCCACTCACCAGTCGCCCACAACTTCGGTACCTTATCCTCAATCATGATCAGCATCTGGGCATAATCTGATTTTGGCACCACGCTGCGCTGGTAAGTTGCTAATTCATCCTGCAGCTCGGTGAAGGTGTAAAATTCACGCTCCACTTCGGCTACGCGGAATGCTTTCAACGGGGCGTTCTGGATCATCTTGTCCAGATGATTCATCATCGAAATGATATTGTCAACATCCCGAACTTCCGCCGATTCTAATTCAGAGATCTCACGCAAGCGAATCGCCCAGGTGCGCTGGGCAGAGTCCAGTGACAACACCTTCGCCCCACGGGTGATGATTTCTTTTCGTTCAATTGAATTCACCCACGCCAGCGTCTTTCCCAACGTCTTGCGTGTGGCAACCAGGCGTTGGTTTTCTTCCAACTCGCGCCGCCGCCGCTCTCTCTCCACCGCTGCCTGGTGCTCTTCGGCATCGTAAGCAATCACCTCATCAGGAGCAACCGAGAACCGGGTGAGCACCCGTTTCTGCTTGTGGAGCAGTTCTTCCCAGGCCTCGCGCAACTGTACCAATTCCGGGTAACGCTTCAGATACAGGCGCGTATTATTCGTTTTAGCCGAGAGGAACGTCAGGGATTGGAAGTAATCATCATACATCGTCCACAACTGCTGCTCGTATTCGGCATCTTTATAAGCCACCTGCCACAAAGCCAGGCGGAAACCGTTTACGCTGGCAGTCACTTTCCAATCACGGACGAACGACTTTTGTAGATAGGTATGGATCGTGTTCTGGATGTCAAACCAACCCTTCACGGAACCCGCTAATGACGGATTGTCATCCTTTGTTTCCGGCAATGTTGGGATTTCATTGGATTCACGTTCCAGCAGCTCCTCATCGGGATACATATCAACTGCTGAACGACCGTCGTCCTCCGGTTCCTGAAAATTAGCTAAATCTTCTCTCAGGCTTCGGTTGACGTCGTCGACCAGCGGGTTGTTCCGTTTTCCCTCGCTGCCTTTAGAAACGTGTACTTTTCTACCTACGAATCCCATAATTAAGAGCCATCCTACAAGTGATTATACAACGCTGTGATCGAAATTAGTCTTGCGATACCATAACAAAAATGCTAATTCCGTTAGCTCCGTGTAAGGTCGCAGCATTGATTTCTGGCAACAGTTCAGCCTGGATCGTAAGTCTTGCTTTATGCGCTGTGCGCCAATCCGTTCGCAACCATCTCCAGCAAAGAGCTTTCTTCGCCTTCGATATTTTCGCGCCGGCGCGCTGCCGCAATCACCGGCATCCATTCATCCACCTCTGCCATCCTCAACCCGGTTTTGCGCATGTAGGTTTTCAGATAACGCTCCAGGAACTTACGCCGGCCCAATTCTAACAAGGGGCTCATCGCGCCTGTTGGCTTGCCCACCTTGAACATCATACACGAGCGAGCAACGTCCGCCGCCGCCCGTCCCCGGCAGCCTGTCACCCAATCCAAAATCACCGGCCCTCTCCCCGAAAGCACAATGTTCTCCGGGTGGAAATCCCCATGACACACTCCGTCAGCCTCAGGCAACTGCTTCAATCGATCAAACACCTGTTGGCGCTGCTCTTCCGGCAGCCCTTCCGGCCCATGCTCGATCGCCCACCAGAAGTAGCCGCGAATGTCACGCAGCCAGCCCAGAGATGCCTGGTGAATCTGGCTGTGCAAATCGGCCATCATGTCGGCGTAGTAAGCAATCCGCCAGGGTTTGGCCGCCATCGCTTGCAGCAAGGTCGGCCCCTCCACTCGCTCAAACAAAACCCCCTTACGTCCCTCCACCTCAACCAACTCCACTCCGCCGGGCGCAGGCATTCCGGCCTCGTGCATTTCGGCATTGATCCGCGCCTCATACTCCGCTTCGTCAGGATTCATAAAGTCGAAATACAGTTTCACCACGCGCCCATCTTTCCACGGAAAGATTTGCGCGGTTCGCCCCTGCGCAATCGGTTGCCCTAAAGATTCCATGATTCTTATGCGAAAAATATCAGGTACAGGATCAAAACCACGACCACCACCCCCACCAGTGCCAATAGAAAGCCCTTTCCGGGATTCTCTTCTTGAATCACAGGCGAAGAAGCCGCCATCTTGACCGGCGCAGGATATTGGAGGGCCGTAGTTGGTTTTTTCACCACATCCAGGCTTTCCTCTTCGGACTCCTCATCCTCCAGTTCAACAATATCCTCTTCAGTCATTCCTTCAGAAGTCAGTTGTGCCTTGCGTTCCTCCGCCAGGAAGGTATCCAGATCATCCCCATAGCGCTTCTGCAATGCATCATAGGCTGCTTTGCGCACCGCGTCGTCTTCTTCCCACAAGGCCAAGTACACCAGGTAATTCACCGCGTCCATATGGGCGATCGCTCCCATCGCCCGCACCGCCTTGATCCGTCGCTGCGGGTCATTCTCAGCGCTGATGATGTTCGACAATCCAACCATATCCGCCGCATTCCATCGCACTCCCCCCAAGTCACCGTGCTCTGTTCCGGGAGTCTCCTCTTCCGTGGCGCCGCCCAATGGCGCCGGCTCTTCGTCATATGTTTCAACTGCTAGCCGTGTTGTGTCCGGGCCAACCAGGTCATTTAATGCCTCTAAAGCTGCATCGCGTACTTCCTCGCTTGGGTCTTTAAATATCGCGTCAAGTAACGCATCTCCTCCCTCGGGTTTCTGGAGCTCAGCCAGAGCCAGCGCTGCCTGCTTGCGTAAAGCCGCCGGTTTTCTTGTATCTCGCAACAGGTCCGCCAATACTTGGACATCTCCAACTTCAATGGATCGTTGTACTAAAAAAGAAGATTCTTCATCTGTGGCATCCCAACTCACGTCCTCCAAATCTTCATTATCCGCTTCAGGAGTCGCCTCTTCCAGGTCTTCGCCCAACGGCGCTGGTTCTTCCCCGTATGTTTCCATCGCCAGTCGCGAAGTATCCGGCCCAACCAGGTTCTTCAAAGCCTCAAAGGCTGCATCGCGCACTTCCTGGGTGGGATCCTTAAAAATCGCCTCCAGCAGCGCTTCTCCGCCTTCCGGCGCCTGGATCTCCGCCAGGGCCAGCGCCGCTTGCTTGCGCAAATCTGCTGATTTCCGCGTATTACGCAGCATTGCGGCCAGCGTCTCCCAATCTCCGGCTTTGATTAATTCTTGGATTGCAAAAGTGAATTCTGTCATAGTATTTGGCCCTCTTGCGACATTATACACCGGTATAAGAAATGTATAAGATCACTCTGTTTTACCTTGAACCGGCGCCAGAAATAGGATATATATTATCTAAATAAAACTGTTCAGCCAGAAATGTTAGAACCACGCATACCAGTCTCTGAACAGTAACAACAAATTACTGGTATTGACAACATAGGAGGAAACCATGGACGGAGGTATAAAACTAGGACGGGTCTGGAATGTCCCGATCAATCTACACTTTAGCTGGTTCCTCATCGCCGGGCTCATCACCTGGTCGCTGGCCACCGGCTACTTTCCCAACGCTTACCCGCAGATTCCGCAGGCCTATTACTGGATCTTAGGCGCAGTTACAGCGATCCTTTTCGCTGCTTCGGTACTCTTACATGAACTCGGCCATGTGGCTCTGGCCCTGCGCGAGCGCATTCCGGTGCGCAGCGTGACGCTGTTCCTTTTTGGCGGCGTGGCCCAAATCACCGAAGAGCCGCGTTCGCCCGGCGCAGAGTTCCGCATCGCCATTGCCGGCCCGCTCACCAGCCTGCTGCTGGCGGGCCTGTTTGGCATATTCTACCTGCTGGACCAATCCATCCCCTTCCTGGCGGCCCCCAGCGAGTACCTGATGCGCATTAACCTCATCCTGGCGGTCTTCAACATGATCCCCGGCTTCCCCCTGGATGGCGGGCGCGTCCTGCGCTCGGTGGTGTGGAAGATCACCGGCAGCCCCTACCGCGCTACCCGCTTCGCCACCACCATCGGCCAACTGGTGGCCTTTGGCTTCATCGGCGTTGGCATTTTCACTGCCGTGACCGGCAACTTCTTCAACGGCCTGTGGCTGGCTTTCATCGGCTGGTTCCTGCAGAATGCCGCCGCCGGGGCCTTCCAACAAGCCGCCATGCAGAAATCGCTTGAAGGTGTCACCGTGGCTCAGGTCATGCGCCGCGACCTGGACTCTGTGCCGGCCCTGGCCCCCATCAACCAGATCATCGAGGAACGCATCCTCAACACCGGCAAGCGCAGCTTCCTGGTGAACGAAGACGGTCAGATGCGCGGGCTGCTCACGCTAGCCAAAATCGCGTCCTTCCCCCAACGCCAGTGGCCCTTCCTCACCGCGCGCCAGGTCATGATCCCCGTCGAACAGCTTCGCTCGGTCACCCCCTATACCGATCTGTTGAATGCCCTGCGCGAGATGGATCTCAACCAGCAGCCGCAATTGGCCGTCGTTCAGGACCGCGAGGTTCTGGGCACCCTCTCCCGAGACGACATCCTGCGCTTCATGCGCGTCCGCTCCGAACTGGGCATCTAACCCAAAACCACACACGACTCGAACAAAATCTGGGCGCGCAATGTGCCCAGATTTTTTGTTCAAACCACAATCTCCACCCGTTTTCCACTTTCTGCGCTCTCCAGCGCCCCAAACACCATCGCCAGGCTTTGAATGTTGTCGGTGCATACGGTCTCCGGCACGCGCCCTTCACGCACACAATCCACAAAATCACGAATCAACCCGCCGTGCCCGCCCACTTGTTCGCCGGTGTAAGGCGCAATGGCGCCCGCGTGTTTATCGGCAAAGAACCCGCCCGCCGGGTGTACAGCCCATTCGGCTTGCAGCTTCTCCCCGCCGTCCCACAGCGCCGTTCCCCGCGTGCCGATCAAGCGCCAGTCACACTCCCAACTGGTCATCAGCCCCTCCGCGCACCACGACCCGCGGTAGGTATACACCAACCCGCCGCTCATTTCAAAAACCGCTACCGCCGAGGCCCCGTGGCTGTACCACGAGCCTTGCGGGTTCCACTCTTTGCAGTACACCGCCTCGGGCTTCGCCCCGGTCAAAAAGCGCATCTGGTCAAAGCTGTGAATCGCCATATCCACCAGCAAAACATGCTTCATCACATCCCTGAACCCACCGAAGTGCGGCCCCAGAAAGAAATCACTGTTCACCGTGGTCAATGGGCCAATCTCCCCGCCCCTCACGTAGTCCCGCAGCGCGCGAATCTCACCCTGGTAGCGCCGGTTCTGCATCACCGCATACAGCTTGCCGCTCTCCTCGGCCTTCGCCACCATCCGCCGCGCGTTTTCCATCGAATCCGCCATCGGCTTCTCGCCCAGCACGTGCATGCCCCGCCCCAGTGCCTCCAGGGTCACGTCCACGTGCGCCTCGGGCACCGTGCAGTCGAAGACGATGTCCGGCTGGGTGCGGTCCAGAATCACCGGCAGGCTGGCGCCAATCTCCACGCCACTCAGCCCATACTGCGCCGCGCGCGCTTCCGCTGTCTCGCGGCGCAAATCCACCAGCCCGACCATCTCCAGCCCCTCGATCTCCCCAATCGGCTTCAACCACGTCTGGCTAATGCCCCCGCAGCCCACCAACACCGCCCGCAATGTCTGCTTCATAGAGAAACTCTCCTATTTCAAGAACGGCAACCCGGCATTCGTTTATTAGTTTCCTGTTCGTGTACGGTTCGTCTATTTTAACATCTTTCCACGCCACCCCCATTCTCATTCGTGAGTATAATGAATCCATGATTCTTCCCGGCACTATCATCCTCCTCAACGGCACTTCAAGTTCAGGCAAGACTACCTTGCTGCGCGAATTACAGAATCGCCTTGATCCGCCCTTCCTGGAAGCCGGGATCGACAAATTCATCTGGATGCTCCCCAAACGCTACCTCGACCGCCCGCTGTGGGATGATGTCCTCGGATTGGCCGTTCAGCCCGGAGAAACAGGCCGCTGGCTGTTCTCTGGCATGCACCATGCCATTGCTGCGCTCTCCCGTCAGGGCATCTGCGTCGTCGCCGATCACGTTCTGGTCGAGCCTGCCTGGGTGGCTCAGTGCGCCGAGTTATTCGCCGGACTGCCTGCTTACCTGGTAGGGGTGCGTTGCCCCCTGGAGGTGCTTATTGAGCGCGAGCGCTCCCGCAAAGATCGCACCCTGGGCCAGGCCGCGGCTCAATTCCCCCTGGTCCACGCTCACGGATTGTACGATGTAGAAGTCGACACCTCCCAACTGACTCCCGTCGCATGCGCCGAAAAAATCATTCAGCGACTGCATGATGCCCAGCCCCCTTCTGCTTTGCAAAAATTGCTGTCTTCGAGGTCTCCATGACCGTTCTTTCCCCCCATCTCGCCTGTCTCCTCGGCGGCGCCATCGGCGACGCCCTCGGCGCGCCCATCGAATTCCTTTCCCTGTCCCAAATCCGCGCCAACTTCGGCCCCGCCGGGCTCACCGGCTACGCGCAACTCGACCACGGCATCGCTCGCTTCACCGACGATACCCAGATGACCCTCTTCACCGCCGAGGGCTTCCTCCTGGCCCTGCCCAACTCCGACCCCATTCCCACCGTCCACCGCGCCTATCGCGCCTGGCTTCAAACCCAATCCGGCCGCTTCGACCCCTCCCGCAAGGTACTCGAAGGTCGCCTCTTGGCCCTGCCCGAGATGTGGGCGCTGCGCGCCCCCGGCAGCACCTGCCTGTCGGCCCTGCGCTCAGGGCGTGTGGGCAGCATGGCCCAGCCCCTCAACGACAGCAAAGGCTGCGGCGGCATCATGCGCGCCGCCCCCGCCGGGCTGCTTTTCGAGCCCCAGGTCGCCTTCGAAATGGGCTGCCGCCTGGCCGCCCTCACCCATGGTCACCCCTCCGGCTACCTTTCCGCCGGATTCTTCGCCTGTCTGGTCTCCGCCCTCCTGCGCGGCTCCGATCTCCCCGCCGCCATCCGGCTGGCCCAACTGCTCCTTCTCGGCCACACCGGGCGCGAAGAAACCGCCGCTGCCGTCCAGGCTGCGCTGAACCTCGCCGCCAACTCTGCCGTCCCGCCTTCTCCCGAAGCCGTGGAACACCTGGGCGGCGCGTGGGTCGGTGAAGAAGCCCTGGCTATCTCCCTCTACTGCGCCCTGGTCCACCCCACCGATTTCCGCGCCGCCGTGCTTCTTTCGGTCAATCACTCCGGCGATTCCGACTCCACCGGCGCCATCACCGGCAACCTGCTCGGCGCAGCCTTGGGTCTGAGCGTCATCCCCCAGGAATGGATCGAGCCCATCGAACTCCGCGCCGAGATTGAACGCCTGGCTGTGGAAATAAAGAATCGAGCAAACTAAACCTTATACATAGATCTGCAAATATAGCAATTTCTACCTTACCGTGATATAGTACTATTGTTACTATTTACAATAAGGACGAATTGCTTGAGCGAACCTGCCTCTATACAAAATCTTCTCGCCTTGCGTGCCCAAGGATTTCGCATGACCCCGCAGCGCGTGGCCATTCTGCGCGTGCTCGAAGAATGCGGCTGCCATCTTTCGCCTTCCGAAATCCACCAACGCGCCGGCGAGATCATCCCTAACCTCACCGAACCCACCGTTTACCGCAACCTGGACTTCCTTGCCCGGCAAGGCCTGGTATTAATTGCCCACGTAGGCAGCGGGCGCATCGTTTACGAGTCCGCTGCCCACCATCATCACCATCTTTACTGCCGCCATTGCGGCTACGCCGTGCAAATCAACCACGAGGAACTGGCCCCGCTCTATGAGCTCATCCAGGAAAAAACCGGCTTCATTCTGGACACCAGCCATGTGACCTTCTTTGGAGTTTGTCCGGGCTGTGCCAACAAAGACACCATAAAGGAGCAATGAAATGTTTGCCGCCCCCCTGCCCATGCACATTCCCGACGGTTTTCTTTCCGTCACTGTCTCGATCATCTTTTGGATCGTCTCCGTCATTATGATCGGCATCAGCCTGGCCCGCGTAAACCGTGACCTGGGCGAGCGCCAGGTGCCTGTCATGGGTGTCCTCGCTGCCGCCATCTTCGCCGGCCAAATGCTCAACTTCACCGTCACCGGCGGCACCTCCGGCCACCTCCTCGGCGCGGCGATTGCCACCATCCTCCTCGGCCCCTGGGCTGCTGTGCTGGTCATGACCTGCGTGGTTGCCATCCAGGCCCTCATCTTCCAAGATGGCGGCTTGCTCGTCCTGGGCGCCAACCTGTTCAACATGGCCATCCTTGGCCCCTTCGTGGCCTATCCGGT
>CAZMMI010000006.1:0-45639 GCA_964567255.1 uncultured Anaerolinea sp. | reverse complement strand
TGCTGCCTCATCGCAGACTAGATATCGACTTCATTCCCCATATAACCATAGGAAATGATGGAGACCCAGAAAGATGCTTGAAATTAATTGAAAACTGGAACTGCGAGGAGTTTGAAATCCATGGGCGCGTCTCGGAGATTGATGTGGTGAAATATCAGAACAATACGGTTCAAACTTTCCGAAAGATGTCTTTGATAAACAGGTAAGATCTCGACGGAGAAAAGGAAATTTACTCACTATGCCCTCACAAGATTCCAAGTTCGTCAACTTGTGCCCCGTTTTCATAACCAACGATATCCGCAAGACGGTGCAGTTTTACACGGAAAAACTGGGATTCAAATCGGCCAAGCATTATGACAAGGTCGAGAACTTCGCCACCCTTTACCGTGATGAGATCGAGTTCGTCATCGTCCAGGCTCGCCACGGCGAGGTGAGCAGCAACGCGCAGCGCTACGGGGCGGGTTTCGACGCCTATATCGATACGGCCACCCCGGAGGGAATTGAGGAAATTTACAACGAATACAAAGCCCAGGGGGTGACAATCCTGGCTGCTCCACACCAGACGGATTACGGCTCGTACGAATTCGTTTTTGAAGACATCGACGGGCGGCAGATTGGAGTGGGGAGGATTTTCGATCCGGACACTTATTTTAAGAATTCGGATTTCCAAAACGAACAAGGAGAAGGTCATGGAAGACCCATTTGAAATCGAGTATATGGAAGAACCTGCCTGGGAGATCATCGGGCAGGGCATCTCTGACTACAACGCCGAGCAAGCCGGTGACGACCAGGGCAAGAACCTGTGTTTTGTGCTGCGCGGGCCGGATCAAAAAATGGTCGGCGGGGTGATCGGCGCGACCTATTGGGACTGGCTATACATCAACCTGATGTGGATCCAGGCCGAACACCGTGGCAAGGGCTATGGGGCGCGGCTGCTGGCGCTCGCTGAAGAAGAAGGCAAGCGCCGCGGAGCGAAACACTCCTACCTGGATACATTCAGCTTCCAGGCGCCGGGGTTCTATCAACAATATGGCTACCAGGTGTTTGGCGTGCTGGAAAACTTCCCCGCCGGGCACCAGCGCTACTTCCTCACAAAAGAGCTATAGCCTGTGTACAACCACGCCCCCGAAGATTATGCCTGCCCGTTTTGCATGTTGATTCGCGGAGTCCGCGACCCGCGGGTTTGGTCGGAACAATCCGATGTCCTTTACCAAGACGAGTCGGTAACGGCTTTCATCAGCGCGCACCAGTACCCCAACAACCCCGGCAACACCCTGGTGACTCCCAACCAGCACTTCGAGAATATTTTTGACTTGCCCGTGGCGTGCATCCTGAATATTCACCGCACAGCAAAGCGCCTGGCCCTGGCAATGAAGCTGGCTTACGGGTGTGACGGCGTCTCGACACGGCAGCACAACGAGCCCGCCGGGAACCAGGACGTGTGGCACTACCACCTGCACATCACCCCTCGCTACCAGAACGACCACTTCTACGGCTCGCACCCTGCGCGCATGCCCGTGGAAGAACGCGCCCGGCACGCCGAAATGCTGCGCCGGGCGCTGGAAGGGGTTGAAATCGAGGAATAAGGCCCGATAGAGCCTGTGATATACTGCGATAAATCTGCTTTTGAGAGGTAATTATTCTTCGTTTATCGTCTGTCCGCTCTTTGGGGAAAGAATTCCTGATCGTGGGCTTTGGCCAGGCCTTTCTAGCATTGGGAAGCCTGGTCGGTGTGCGCCTGCTAACAGAGGTTCTTCCGCCTGCTCTGTTCGGCGAGTTGTCCCTGGCAATGACTGTTTTTACCCTGGCGCAGCAGCTTGTCATTGGCCCTTTCGCGGGAGCGCTTACCCGCTATTACGTGATTGCTCAAGAAAAAGAAGAACTAACCAGTTTCCTGCAATTCACGTTTTGGTTGGCAAAAAGAATCGTCGTCGCCGAATTGATCCTTGGCGGCGGTGTTTCTCTGGTCTTCACCTTGACAAACCAACGCCCCGTCAGTGGGTTGGCGTTATCAACCACCTTCTTCATCATCCTTTTTGGCACCAATATTCTACTGGACGCCTTGCAGACTGCGGCCCGCCGCCGGGTGGTTGTCGCTTTGCACCAAAGCGCATCGCAATGGCTGCGTTATCTCCTGGCAACGGAGGCCATCCTACTTTTTGGCGCGTCCAGCGAAACAGCCATGTGGGGCTATGCAGCGTCAGCCCTTTTGGTACTGGGTTCTCAGTTATGGTTTTTCTCGCGTTCTCTTCCCGGGCAACAAACTTTCATCAAGCTGGGCCGCTTTTCGGCTCCGGGGAAATGGCTCCGCATGGCCCTCGCTTATGCCTCGCCCTCTATTTTTTGGGGGCTATTCGCCTGGGCGCAAATGACCTCAGACCGGTGGGCGCTCGACACGTTCGCCTCCACGCAGGATGTGGGATTCTATACCGCGCTCTATCAGCTTGGTTACTATCCCATGATTCTTCTTTCCAGTGCGGTAACCCAGTTCGTTACCCCATATCTCTTTAAGTTGGCCGGCGACGGAACAGATCTGGCCCGCTGGAACTCCGCCCGGAGACGCGTCAACTGGCTGGTGTTATGCTCGCTGGGCGCCACCGCCATCTTGACCGCCGCGGCTTATTGGCTACATGCGCCTATTTTTGGCATTCTGGTTGCAGAAAAATACAGGGTCGTTTCCCATTACCTGCCCTGGATGCTGTTTGCCTCCGGTCTCTTCGTTAGCGGGCAAATGGCTTCGCTGATTGTGATGACCAAACTGACCCCCAGGCAGCTAATCCTGCCTAAAATTGTGACCGCTTTAGTTGGAACTTCTCTCAACTTCATTGGAGCATTTCTGTTCGGCTTCAGCGGCGTTGTTTTCGCAAGCATTCTCTTTTCGCTGCTTTACTTTCTGTGGGTGGTGCTCCTTAACAGGAGCGATCACCTCAGGTAGAATACCATTGAGATACCATCATGCGAATTTTTGAAACGATCGACTTTGCCGCAAATGCTCAGATCAAGGGAAACCAGACCTGGGGACGGAACCTTTACGAGCCGCTGCTGGATTTAGGACATGATGTCGTTCTTTTTTCAAGCCGCCTGGGTTGGAATGCGCTCGCCTCTCAGAACACGCGGATGAAAGAAGTTTTTTCGACCCAGTTACTGGACGCCTTTCGCCGGGAACACGAAAAACGACCCTTTGACCTTTTTTTTGCGTACCTGATGGATGGAATGGTTGATCCCGCTGTGATTGAAGAAATTCGCAAAACCAGCGTGCCAACCTGCAATTTTTCCTGTAATAATGCACACCAATTTTATCTAGTGGAACATCTCTCGCCGCATTTCGATTTCAACCTGCACTCCGAGAAGGATGCCCGGGAGAAGTTCCTGTCCGTTCAGGCCAATCCGGTTTGGTGGCCAATGGCTTCCAACCCCAAATACTTCCACCCCGTAGACGTCCCCAGGACCGTGCCGGTCTCATTTGTTGGGGAAAATTACGCCCAACGAGCGCGCTACATCGCGCATTTATTACAAAACGGCGTAGACGCGCACGCTTACGGTCCCGGATGGCAGCATGGCTCACGCAGTCGCTGGCGCGCGTTTGCCAAACGCTGGAAATATCTTTTGTTATCGACCCTGTCTGCCACGCCACAAGCCCGCCTGCGCGCATCGGCGCAGTTGGCAGAGCACGACTTCAGGGCAAAGGTTGCCGCGGCGTTTCCTGGACACGTCCACGCGCCGGTGTCCGATGAAGAGTTGATTGCTTTGTATAGCCGCAGCCAGATCAGCCTGGGGGTGCTTGAGGTATATGAGCGGCACGATCCATCGCTGCCGGTCGTTCAGCACCTTCACCTAAGAGAGTTCGAAGCACCCATGTGCGGCGCGTTGTATTGCACAGGGTATTGCGATGAACTTACCGAACTCTTTGAGCCAGACAAAGAAGTGCTCACCTACCGGAACGCTTTTGAACTACTCGATAAGGTGCGCTTCTACCTGGATCACCCCGACCTCGGCGAGAAAATCCGCGAGGCAGGTCACCAACGTGCATTGAAAGATCACACCTATCACCAGCGCTTCAAACAGCTTTTCCAATCGATCGGGCTAACCTAACTCCATGCCAAGCGCGCCCTTCTTTTCAGTAATCATTCCAACCTACAATCGAGCCGACAAAGTTGTTCGGGCGGTAAAAAGCGTGCTGGCACAAACCTGGCAGGATTACGAGATTGTGGTGATTGACGACGGGTCTACAGACAACACCGCAGACGCCCTCAAGCCATTTGAGCAGCAAATTCGGTATTTCTATACACCGAATGGCGGTGTTGCCGCGGCGCGAAATTATGGGATTGCGCAATCGAAAGGACAATACCTGGCTTTTTTGGACGCAGACGACCGCTGGCTGCCCGAAATGTTGGATAGAGCTGCCCAAGAAGCACAGTCGCACCCTTCCGTGGGCTTGTTATGCAGCGGAGCCCAATATGTGGATGAAAATGGCCACACTCTTTGGACCGTTGTGCCGCAACCAGACCTCAAGAATGCTTATCGGGCTTTGCTCCATGCCAATTTTGTGATCACCTCCGGGGCAGTCGTTCAGAAGAGTTGCCTGGATACGATAGAGAAGTTCGATGCCACTCTCCATCCCTGCGAAGACTGGGACCTATGGATTCGTCTCGTCAGGAACCACCGAGTGCAAACGATACCCGGCGCATGGGTCCTTTATGAGTATTCTGGAGAGAGTAAACTCACATCGAATTACCAGCGCTGGCTGGAAAGTCATGACCGTGTTCTTGAAAAAGCTTTCGCAGCCGACCCATCTCTCAATCGCCGCGACAAACGATCCATTCGCGCATCCCTATCCTACATCAAGGGCAGAATATGCCTGGAAGCCGGGGATGATCGGATGGCGCGTTTCTGGTTTTGGCGAACAATCACGCAAAACCCCTTCCTCTGGAAAGCCTGGGTATACTGCGCTGTCTTCTATCTGCCGTTCCTTCGCGCGCGGCTTCCTCAGCGGGTCAAAATCGCTCTCCGCCTGCCCGAAGCCTGGCAGACGCAAAACAATCGCCCATGACCCGCATTATCATCCTCAACGATTTTGCGTATGTGAATGGCGGCGCCAGCCAGGTGGCCCTTTCTTCGGCCCTGGGATTGGCCCAAGCCGACTATGATGTCACCCTGTTCACCGCGGTTCAACCCATCGATTCCACGCTTCTCAACCAGACGGGACTCAAGGTGTTTTGCACCGAGCAGCATGAAATTCTCAACGATCCCAATCGGTTGAGAGCTTCTGCCAACGGCTGGTGGAATCAGCTTGCCGCGCAGAAATTCCAAGCGCTGCTCAAAGAATTTGACCCCACAGACACGGTCGTTCACCTGCACGGGTGGACCAAGGCACTCTCCAGCAGCGTGGTCAGGGCAGCGGTAAAACACAACTTCCCCCTGGTTTGTTCGCTGCACGATTACTTTTCCGCCTGCCCCAATGGCGCTTTTTTCAATTACCCTCAGCACAATCTTTGCCACCTGAAAGCTCTCTCACCGGCTTGCTGGTTGAGCCAATGCGATGCGCGCAACTATCCCCAGAAACTATGGCGCGCCACCCGTGGCGTAATCCAGCAAAGTTTTGGAGGGCTTCCCACGAAAATAAAAACGTTTATCACCGTCTCTGAACTGAGCCGGGCGCTGCTGAAACCCTATTTGCCTGAAGATGCGCGCATCTTTCGTGTTGACAATCCAATCGACGTAGCCCAATTTCAACCTGTTGATGTGGCCCAAAACGACAAATTTCTGGTGGTCGGGCGAATATCAGAAGAGAAAGGCGGGCTGCTATTGGACGAATTCGATGGCAGCCAATTGGTATTCGTAGGCGATGGGCCCTTGCGGGAAAGAATTCAAACAATCCTACCCGACGCCGAAATCACCGGCTGGCTGCCTCATCCGCAAGTCATCGAGCAATTAATTAAAGCCCGCGCCGTCATCTTCCCTTCATTACTGTATGAAACTCAAGGGTTGGCAGTGCTCGAAGCAGCCGCAATGGGCATTCCGGCAATTGTCCCAGATACATGCGCAGCACGAGAGTGGGTTGAAGATGGGGAGACCGGTTTATGGTTTCGGGGGGGTGACAAAAAAGACTTATGGGAAAAAAGCCGCCTGCTTACCAACCCAAACCTGGCAAAAAAGCTCGGCCAAGCCGCCTTCGCTCGTTACTGGGAAGCACCCGCTACAATGGAGCGTCATATTCGTGGTCTCACCGATGTTTACAGGCGTATGGTAAAATCCGAGGATGCAAGTGCGTAAGATGACGATCTCTGTTATCATCCCCACCTACCGAGCCGCCAGCCACCTACTCAGCCTGATAACAGCCTTACGGACACAAACGCTGCCGGCTGATGAAATCATTGTCATCGACACTACCTCTTCAGATGGCACCGCGGACATTGCAAAGCGAGAGAACCTCACCGTAATGTCCGTTCTCCCGCAGGATTTTCGCCACGGTCGCGCCCGCAATCAAGCGGTTCGCGCTTCAAGCGGCGAGATTGTGGTACTCTTAACTCAGGATGCACTCCCAACCAACCCCGAATTCCTGGAAAAATTGACCGAGCCCCTCAGAAACGGCCTATCCGCCGCAGCTTACGCCCGGCAGATCGCTTATCCCAATGCAAATCCGTTAGAGCAATATGCCAGAGCCTTCAACTACCCCGAGCAATCCTTTCTGCGCAAGCTGGAAGATGTCGATCGCTTAGGGATTAAGGCGTTCTTCTTTTCCAACACCGCTTCCGCGGTAACGCGCAAGGCCTTTGACCAAGTGGGCGGATTCTCCGAAACGGTGATTGTTAATGAAGACATGCTGTTGTGTTCGAGATTACTGCACCTGGGCCATTCGGTAGCGTATGTGGCTGAGGCAGCCGTTTACCACTCGCATCAGTATAATTATCAGAAGCTATTCGGACGCTACTTCGATATCGGCGCCTTTTTCTACCAGGCTGGAAATATGCTCCGTGGGGGGCGCACCCAGGGAGAAGGTTTTGCATTTGTCAGGCAAGCAGCAGGAAAGCTCATTCAGAATAGACAATATCGCTGGTTGGTGCGGTTGGCAAGTGAAAGTGTTGTTAAAATCATTGCCTTTCAAATGGGGAAACACCATCATCGGTTACCTCTGAAGCTCAAGCAAAAACTCAGTGCTCACTCTTCCTACTGGACACAATAGATCGCCAAGATGAACCAAACCACACCCTCTCTCCCAAAAAACAAACGAGCAGAATCGGGTTACATCCGGTTTGGAATGAGCATCCAATTGGTCCTTGTTGATGTAATTTGTCTGCTGCTTGCTGCGGGCATTGCCATCGGCGTATGGTCACTCGTAAACCCTACCCTCGAACCGGCGTATTACCTTCGGCTGCTCCCCTTAGTGCCGTTGTTCATATTATTGTATACTTCATCCGGTTTGTATCCGGCCATTGGGATCAGCCCTGTGGAGGAATTGCGCCGGCTTTCACTGGCAACGACTTTCATGTTCTTGGGCCTGGCAGCCATCTCTTTTTATGTACGCAACGCTGAGGCGTTTTCTCGAGCCGCATTCGGCCTGGCCTGGATCCTTTCACTTCTCCTCATTCCGGTTGGCCGAGAGGTGTATCGCTCTCTCGCCTCGCGCACCCCCATATGGGGTGAACCGGTTGCTCTCTATGGATTCGGAGAGCGCGGCCGAGGCTTATTCGCGTTTTTACAGAAAAACCCTCAAATTGGCTTGAAACCCCGGGTTATCATTGGAGACCCTGGCGATTCTACTCATCTACCCGAAGGGGTCACCTTTTTCACAACTGCCGAGATTTTGGCGGACAACGGAAATGGGACGGTAGCCGATGTGCATACCGCCATTCTCGTAAAGGATGAAATTGCCCCCGAAATTATTAACCGAACCATTGAAGAGCCCCTCACCCATTTTGCGCATTTAATCTTGCTTTCCGACTTACTGCCCATCGGGAGTATCTGGGTAACCCCTTACGATATGGGTGGTGTTTTAGGTCTGGAGATTCGCCAGAACTTGTTGAGCAAAAGGCAGCAGTTCGCAAAACGTCTGCTGGACCTTGGAATCACCTTTGCCCTTTTGCCAGTATTGATTCCTATGCTCGCGTTGATTACCCTGCTTGTGTTACTCGACTCATCAGGGAATCCTTTTTTTACCCATCCACGAATTGGGCACAATGGGCGCACCATCAAAGTTCTCAAATTTCGCACAATGGTTCAAAACGCCCAACAGGTGCTGCAGGAATATCTTTCTGCCAACCCAGAAGCCCAACAGGAATGGAACAACTCTCGCAAGCTTAAGCACGATCCGCGCATCACCCGAATCGGTTGGCTTTTACGAAAGTTTAGTCTCGATGAACTGCCTCAGGTTTGGAACGTGTTGAAGGGCGAAATGAGCCTAGTTGGACCGCGCCCGATTGTTACGGAAGAAATCCCATACTACGGAACTTACTTCAACCTTTATAAACAAGTAAAGGTGGGGATCACAGGTATGTGGCAGATATCAGGGCGGAACGATGTGGGATATTCTGATCGCGTGCAGCTTGACTCCTATTACGTTCGAAATTGGTCCGTCTGGCTTGATATTTATATTCTGATGCACACAGCAGCCACGGTTCTTTCTGGCAAAGGAGCCTATTGAAAACCAAAAACGATACACAGATGAATGATAACCGGCGTTTCAACTTGCGATGGTTTAACATTATCGTGCTGCTGTTGCCTGTTCTGGAAGGTATAGCAGCCTTTATCTGGCTAGTGTCGATTCCCGCCGACGCCAAACGGCAATTTCTGTTTGGCCTTTCGCCGCAGCGCTTAGCGATGCTGGCGGCTGCGCTATTGCCCGCATTGGCATTTGGCTGGCTGTTTTACCAAAGCGTCCGTAATTCCAAAAAGCCTGCCCGATGGTTGAGTGTGCTCCTCTCGCCCGGCCCTCGCACCGGTATGGTTATACTAGGATGCATAGGTGCTCTGGCAGCATGGGTCTGGACAACCACCCCGCCTTCCGGTATTTCAGAACATTTTCTGGTTTATTACGTGCGTCTTACGCCTTTAGTCATCTATGCTGGCTTGATTTGTCTCCAGACGGCCTTATTTTTGGCTTTCCCCAATTTGCCCGAGCAAATTGTTCATAAGGGCTTAGACAATCGGTCTTTTCGATTGGCACTGGCTTTTTTTGTATTCATCTTGTTTTCCATGATGGGCTTTGTTGCCTGGTCACGGGTAGGCCTGACTCCCGACGATCGCTATTGGAACGAAGCTGGCGCGCCGCTGTTGTTAGTTCAAATTTCGCCTGCCCTGCTGGCCAGCCTGGTCATTTACATTTTGTTGGACAGAATACGTCCATCTCGTACATCGACTCGGAAATCTTGGTGGATTGAAGTTGTTGTGGCAGTTTGTATATGGGGAATGAGCGCTTATCTTTGGACAACAATTGATATCCCGCGCAGCCACTTTGCGCCTGGACCTTTCCTTCCAAACAACGTATTCTATCCATATTCGGATGCGGCCCTGCATGACATTGGAGCCCAATTCGCGCTGATCGGTCAGGGCATCAATAATAACCAGTACCACGATAAGCCGTTCTATATGTTCTTTTTATTTTTCTTGCACCTGGTCGGCGGGCAAGACTACGCTCACGTTGTCCGCATACAAGCCGCCTTCCTGGCTTTGATGCCAGTGATGGCTTATTTTCTGGGTAGATCCCTTCACAGCCGGAGCGCAGGCATATTGGCGGCGATTCTAATCGCCTTGAAAGAATACAATTCCATCGCATCCACGTTGAATATCCAGGTATCCAATTCACGGTTAATGATGACGGAAGTGCCAACCGCATTTGAAATCCTCCTGCTTGCTCTGATGTTGGTTCTATGGTTGAAAAAACCCTTGTCACGCATGTGGCTAGTGCTCCTGGCTGGAGGCATTGCCGGCGTTTCCATCCTCACTCGAACTAACACGCTGCTCCTAGCGCCGGTCATCATCCTGGTCATCGCTTTCACTTTTGGGAAAAAGTGGAAGTTGAGTTTTCTGGCCATCAGCGCATTTACCTTGGGTTTACTTTTGGTAATTGGCCCGTGGTTCATTCTGAACCGAACCGCAGAGGGCAAACCTTTCATCATCGCAAAAGTTGAAGCAGTCTTAGAAACACGTTATTCTGTCGATCCTCCAGAAGAGCCAACCCAAACGCCCGCTCCCGCGTCCAACCCAGACGATAAACCTATAGAGGGGTTCCCAAAAGCGTCCCAATTTGTGCCGGCTCATTTTTTCCACAACCTGGTTGGTGCCGTTTTAATTCTTCCGACCTCGCCATACCGGATTGATTTATCAACAGCCTTATCGGCTGAGTACTGGAAAATCAACTGGGACGGTTATCTATCACCCGGTCAACTAGTCCATGTAGCCATCAACCTATTCTTTATCGCGGTAGGACTTGCCGGCGCCTGGGGAACAAACCGGTTGAGAGGCCTCTTGCCGTTATTGTTGCTCTTGACTTACTACCTGGCAAACGCGCTCGGACGAACTTCCGGTGCCCGTTACCTGGTGCCGGTAGATTGGGTTGTCTTGTTTTATTTTGCAATGGGACTCACTCAGCTATTTACCTGGCAATTTAACCCGGCAGCGAGCGTAGATTTTTCTGAGCCCCGCTCGCCACGGAACACCCAAATCATCCAGGCTGTCATCCTCGCCGGAGGATTGCTTTTGCTGGGATTAGGCCCTACCCAAATGGATAAATTCGTCTCCCGGCACTATCCAGAAAGAACAGATGAAGAAACTCTTCAACTTGCGCTCAAAACAGGGGCGTTGCAATCTGCTGGTTTGCAGGAATCCGATCTACTTGCTTTTATCGATGAGCCCGATGCTGTCATTTTGCAAGGGCGCGCCTTTTACCCGCGCTTTTTCGAGATCGGAGGTTTACCATGCCTAGGGCGTACGTCCTCTGAGTCAATGGGCGCATACCCTCAGATGATCCTACAGGTCATTGGCAGCAATGGGTCAAAATGCGTAGTACTGCCAATGGCTCAATCACCGGTCTCGTTTCCTAACGCCGCCGATGTAGTTGTCTTGGGATGCAGAGATGCTAACAAAGATACCCTGGTGCAAGCGGCAGTTATTTTGTTGGATGACGCGTTGGTGTTCCATCGCTCTCCAGCCGCCAAATTGCAGTGTCCTTTGCCCGAACCCGTCTGTGACTCGTCAGGGAACTGCCGCTAAACCGCCGTATACCCGCCATCCACCGGCAGGGCTACCCCCGCCATCAGCGAGGCCCGCTCCGAGCACAACCACAGCACTGCCTCGGCCACTTCCTCGGGTCTGCCCAGGCGGCCAATGGGTTGGTGAGTCAGTAGGCGCTCCTGGGCGCCGGGGTCGCGGGCCAGCATTTCCTCAACCGGGGGAGTTAAGATCCAGCCGGGGCAGACCGCGTTGATACGCACGCCCCGCGAAGCATACTGCATGGCCGCCGACTTGGTCAAACCCACTACACCATGCTTGGCTGCCGAATACGCCGGGTCCCAGGGGAAGGCGCGCAGCCCATCTACCGAGGAATTGTTGACGATGGCCCCGCCGCCGGTCTTGAGCATGATGTTGATCTCGTGCTTCATGCACAGAAAAACACTTTTCATGAAACCGTCTATAGTCAGATCCCAGTCGGCTTCCTCAATGTCTGCCAGCCAGCCGCCGCGCCCGCCACTGCCACCGTTATTAAAGGCATAATCCAGGCGTCCGTAGTTAGCCATAATTTGATTGAACAGAGCCTCCGTCTGCGCGGCTTGCGACACATCGGCTTGCACCCAAAGCGCACTACCGCCAGCCGCTGCGATCTCGGCCACTGCGGCTTCGCCTGTGGCCTGCGTGCGGCTGGCCAGGATTACCTGAGCGCCCTCGCGCGCAAACGCCAGGGCCGTGGCCTTGCCAATGCCCGAACTGCCCCCCGTCACCAGGGCAACTTTTCCGTCCATCAATGCAGTCATGATCCCTCCCAGAAACAACAAACAGAATCTTTGTAACTGTTCAGCGGTTGATAAAAGCTTCCGAATTTGGCGTGAGTAGTTACATATCTATTATAGAATAAATGTTCGTTGCTCGGCAAATAAAAAAGTCCGGCGGATTTTGAAAACCCGCCGGACTCTTTTTTGTTTACTCACCGACCCGCAGCCTGCATTTCTGCTTGCAGCTCTTTGATGCGCGGGTGGCCTTGATAGAACCCGTGATACTTCTCCGGCAGCAGCGCGGCGATGCGGCACATGACCTCGTCGGTGTATTCCTTCATCTGTTCGCTGCGCCGGGCGGGATCCAAGGGCGGCAAGGTATATACCGGCCCAAAGCGCACCGTCACTTTGGGGAAGCGCAGGGTGAGGGCTTTCTTGATCACCACTTCCGACCCGGCAATGGCCACCGGCACAATAGGCACGCCCGCTTTGAGCGCCACCAGCACCGCCCCCGACTTACCTTCCAGCAACTGCGCAGTCTGGCTGCGCGTGCCCTCGGGGGCTATGCCCAGGGCCAGCCCTTGCTTCAAAGCGCCCACCGCCGCGCGAATCGCGCCAAAGTCGGCGTTCTCCCGGTCCAGCCAGATAATGCCCCCTATTTCCAAAATCCAGCGGAACAGGGGATACTTTTTATACTTGTCGGCAACGAGCGCCGTCACATCGAGACGTTCACTGTTAATAAAGAGCAGCAGCGTATCCAGGCGGCTCATGTGATTGGTGGTAATCAGCACCCCACCCTGTTTGGGCAGGTGTTCCAGCCCTTCATAGGTGGTGCGGGTTAGCCCCCAGATGATTGTGCGAAGGATGCGCTGTAAGGTCTCGCGTTTCATGCGTCGATCTGGTTCCTATCACTCCACCGGCGCAGGAGCGGGTTTCTCGCGGCGGCCTTTGATGTACTCGAATACGGCCGGCAACAGCGAGATGACGATGATAGCAATGATGACCAGGGAGAAGTTCTCCTTGACCACCGGCAGATTGCCAAAGAAGTGCCCGGCCGTCAGGAACAACCCGGTCCACACGATGCCGCCTACGATGTTGTAGCTGATGAAATAGCCGTAATTCATCTTACCAATTCCGGCTACAAAAGGCGCAAAGGTGCGAATGATGGGGATGAAACGCGCCAGGAAAATGGTCTTTCCGCCGTGTTTCTGGTAGAAGGCGTGCGTACGGTCGAGATGCTCTTTCTTCAAAAAGCGCGATTCTTGAGTAAACACTTTGGGGCCGATGAAATGGCCGATCCAATAATTCGCCGTGTCACCTAAAACCGCTGCCGTGGCTAGAAGGCCAAACAACACCCATGTGTTCAGGCCGGTTTCCGGGTTGGCTGCTACTGCGCCCGCCGCAAATAACAGCGAATCGCCGGGCAAGAAGGGCATAATCACCACACCGGTCTCGATGAAAATCACCACAAACAAAGCCAGATAGGTCCAACCACCGATCTGCCCAATGATGATGGGCAACTGCTCGTCCATGTGCAGGACAAAATTGATAAACCACTCAAATACGTTCTGAATTACTTCCATCCAATGTTCCTTCTTCCTGAGGCTCCTCCGGAGCGTTCATGACCGTGGGCGCTGAAATACCCATCGATTCTACCACAGCCGCACGGCTTAACTGGCGGTTCGAATACCACAACAGGAGCAAGAATCCCGCCGTTAGCAGCACCATGAACACCACACTGGCCTTCCCCAGCAGGAACAGCAGTTGATGTAAAAAGGTGGAATCGGTAAAGAATTGTCCAAATCCGGACAGCACGCTGAAGGTGTTCCAGGCGCCATGCATCAAGACCACCGCCAGGTAGGTTCCAACCGCTCGCAGCCAGCTTCCACCGTTCCAAACTTCGGCAATGGCCCGTCCCATCAAGGCAGTTGTGGTGACGTGCAACGCGCCGGTCCCCGCCCGACCCACAATCACACCCAGCCAACTTTCAGGAGCCACGCTGAGCGCCGAGAGCAGCGTTTCTTGCACGGCAAAAGCCCCGCCGGCAATGGCCCCCAGCACAAAACCCTCCGCCGGGGTGATCTTGCGGCCGCCCATGGCCCACACCGCCAGCGGCTTGAATAACTCTTCCAGCAGCGGCACCAGCCCGGCAATCGCCACCAGCGCCACCAGCAAGATGATTGGGTCAGAAAAGAACGGCATGAACAACTCTTGCAGAGCTGCCGGGTCATTTTGCAAGGCGAATATATCGCTTTGCAACTGCTCGAGGCGAGTGGCAATTTCGGGTTTGGACGCCAAGAACACACCGATCGCCATCAGGCCGCCAATGCCACCCACCAATTCCACAATCACCGCCAGGGGGTTGGAGACAAACAGAGCAAAGTTGAACGAGCCCCAACCGCGCTGCGCTGTGCCGCCCTGCAAACCGCGGCGGCTGAACTCAACCATCCACCACAACGGCAGGATGGTTGCCAGGGTGTGCAAAGGGAGGAACACCCACAGCGGCGCGCCGGATTTTTGAGCGGCAAACCCGCCCGCCAGCGCCAGCGGCCACACCAGCATAAGCAGGCTCGCCAGCCGGAAACGCCCCGGCGCAGACACCTGTGCCCGGTCCGGGGCCAGCAGGCGGCGCACCGCCAGAACCAACGAGGGCAGTGCCGCCAGCCCAAAAATGCCCGAGGCCCAGGCCAGGCCAAAAATCGAGTCCAACCGGGCGTCATCGAATAGCGCACCTTGACTGCTCAGGTAAATTCCCAGGCCGAGGCCGGCCAGCACGCCCAGGATGGACAGTGCTAAACCGGCCCCGCTCATCAATGTTTGCAACAGCGAGCCAACATGCAGTCGGAAAGGAGGTCTCTCCACTTATTTCTCCGTGATCTTGACGCTGATGATCCGGTCTGGTTCGGGCAGTTCCGCGCCACTGGCAGGATCGCGAGCCGTCAGGCTCTCTGCGATATCCATACCTTCCACCACCTCGCCAAAAATGGTGTAGCCGCCATTTAAATCCGACGCGGCGTCATAGGTGATGAAGAACTGGCTGCCGTTGGTGTTGGCGCCGCTGTTGGCCATCGCCAGCAGACCGGCCCGGTCAAAAACCGCTTCGGCGTTTTCGTTGTCAAACTGGTAACCAGGGCCGCCCATGCCCGAACCGCTGGGATCGCCGGCCTGGGCTACGAACCCTGGCAGAACGCGGTGGAAGGGCACGTCGTCGAACCAACCCTGCCTGGCCAGAAAGACAAAACTGTTTACCGCCAGAGGGGCCTTATCGGCGAACAAGTTCATCTTGATGTCGCCCTTGGTGGTTTTCATCACCACCGAGTACTGCTTTGCGGTATCAACAATCATAGGCGGGCACTGTTGATACTGTTCATCGGCCAGAGCAAACAACTCGACCAGCGATGAAAGCGTACCCAACGACATGTCGCTTTGGTAGGGAATGTAGTTGATGAACAGGAAGGGCGTGCCGGGAATTCCTACCGTCATGGCCAATTCCAGCGAAGCATCCACCCGACCACGGACGGTTGTATCGGTAAAATCTGCCTGGTATTTGGCCGCATCCAGGCCCAGCTCGGCGGCCTTGGCGAACAGCCAGGTTTCCAGGTCGGCTTCAGCCAGGGTTGACCAATCAGCCTGAGCCGCGAAAATGGCATCTCCCATCTCAAAGAACTTATCCTGCTCGCCGGCTGCCTCGGCCCCATACGCCATGATCAACGCGTTGGCATGTGAAGGAATGGGAAAATGACGGAAAATGATGCGCACGTCGTCTGGATATTTTTCGTGAAGCTGGGCCATCACAGGCGCAATCATGGCACAATAAGGGCACTGAAAGTCACTGTATTCGATAAAGGTAACTTTCGCGTCCTGGTTCCCTAAAATATTGTCATTGTCATCGACGGCGGGAATGAGCGCCTGAACGGTCGGATCAGGCTGGGGGATGGTGCTGGTCACCATGCACCCCTCCATCGGGGGGCCGTCGGGAATGGCAGCTTTGCCGCCAGGCTGGCAAGCCGAAAGCACAAAGGCTGCCGCCAGCAACACCGGTAGAACTTTCTTAATCATTGGTTTACCCTTTCATCAATTAAAACTTGGAGAATTGTATCACTTTCCGGAAGTTCTCCCATCAAAGATGGGTTGCGGGGTGTGAGCGCCGCAAGCACGTCCATGCCCTCCAGCACCTGTCCAAAAATGGTGTATTGCCCATTCAATTCGGGCAGGGCAGCATAGGTGATGAAAAACTGGCTGCCATTTCCGTTGGCCCCCGCGCTGGCCATCGCCAGGCGCCCAGGCTGGTCAAAGCGCAGCGCGCCAATCTCATCACGGAAGGCATAGCCGGGGGTGCCCAACCCCGTGCCGCTGGGGTCGCCCGATTGGGCCAACTGCCCCGGCAGCACCTTATGGAAGGGCGCCCCGTCATACCAGCCCTGGCGCGCCAAAAACACAAAGTTATTCACCGTCATTGGAGCCGCCTGGGCATCCAGCAACAAAATCACCTCGCCGCGGGTCGTTCTCAGTGTCGCCAGATATTGGTTTTGCGGATCGATGATAAATGGCGGGCAGGTGTCAAACTGAATGCGGTCCAGGTTGGCCAAATCGACCAGCATCTGCAAGCTGCCCGAATCACGCGGCCCGGTATAAATACGCCCGTTGATGAGCAGGAATGGCACCGTGGGAATGCCCATGTCCAGGCCCCGCTGCTGCGCGTCCAGGGCTGCCTGCTGAACCTGCACGTCCTGCAAATCAGCCATAAGCTGGTCTGCGTCCATGCCACTGGCGGGGGCGTTTTCCATCAACCAGGACTCAAACTCCGCTGGGGTCAATCCCGACCACTGTTCCTGTCGAGGGATGAGCAGATGGTGCATCGGCCAGAAACGCTCTTGCTTTCCAGCAGCCATCAAGGCCGCCGTCGCCAGCACAGACTTATCGTTGGCTGGAATGGGAAATGGGCGGTAGACCCAGCGAATTTTGTCCTGGTTGCGCGCCACCAGCCTGGTCAGCACCGTATCCAGCAAGGCCACGGCAGGCGACTGCACATCGCCGTATTCAAGAAAGGTGATTGGGGCTGAGTCAGGGCCCAAAACATAGTCGCCGGGCTGCCCGGCAGGCGGGAAGAGCGCATTTCCTTCAGGCGTAGCGGTTGGGTCGGTGCTGACCACCAGGCATTCCATCGTCTCGGGCAAAGCCGTCGGCAAAATGAGCGGGGTCATCGAAGGCTCCAACGGCAGGGTTGGGACAGGCGTCGGCGCCGGCGCTGCGCACGCGGCAATCCAACCGGCGGCAAGAATCCAGATAGCCGCGGTTCTGACGATCGATCCAGGCTTCATTTGCCTGCCAGCCGCTCGGCCAAGATTGTCCGCAAATCAGACTGGACTGCCTCCGGCGGACGGCCGGCGTCCACCACCACCCAGCGTTCGGGATTGTTGCGCACAAGTTCAAAGTAACCCTCGCGCACCCGGCGGTGAAATTCTAAGGCAAAAGCATCCAGGCGGTTCCATTCCGATCCGCGCTGCTTGCGCCTCAGGCCCGCCTCTACGTCCACATCCAACAAAATGGTCAGATCAGGCTGCAGGCCGCCGGTGGCAAAGTCGATCAGCTTGCGCAACAACTCCAGGTCGTAGCCATGCCCATAGCCCTGATACGCCAGAGTCGAGTCGGCGTAGCGATCGCACAGCACCAACTTACCTGCCTCCGACGCCGGGCGGATCAGTTCTTCTACATGCTGCGCGCGTGAAGCCTGGAAAAGCAAAATCTCGGTGCGCGGGTGCATGGCGGTGTTCTCCAGGTTGGTAATCACCGCGCGAATCTGATCGCTAATGGGCGTGCCGCCCGGCTCGCGCGTGCAAAGCACCTCGTGCCCACCCTCGCGCAAGAATTCAGCCAAACGCTTGATCTGAGTGGTCTTTCCACTGCCTTCCGGGCCTTCGAAAGTGATGAACATGTTGCGACGCCGGGAGGTTTACTCGCGGTAAATCCGCACCCGCCGGTTCGGCTCCTTTCCATAGGATTGCGAAATCAACTCGGCCTGGCGGGCCATCTCATGCTGCATGCGCCGGATGGCAGCCGAAGCCGGGGCCAAATCGACATAGCGCTCACCGCTCATCACCATTTGGATAGCGGCCTGCGTTTGCAGAGTGAACTCGTCCCAATTATCCGGCAAGGCCGGTGAGGTGGATAGGTTGAATAGCTCTGCCAGCAATTGTTCGATCTGGTTATTGGTGTTGGCCCGCAGGACATAAATGGGCATGCCCCGTTGTTCGGCTTCCAGGATGGTCTGCTCGCGGCTGCGATAATAGGCCCGCAAGGTGATCAGCGCGTCGGCCTCGCCGATCTCGCGCACCACGATGGCCGGCACGCCCAGGCGCTTGGCGCTTTGCATCAAGCGGTTGCGCGCCACGCCGTAGGGGAACACCCGCACCGCCTGGAGGGTCTGGCCGCGGGAAGGCTCCACCGAAGATTGTGGTTCACCGTTCATACGCATCGGGCCGCTGGCGGGACGCTGCTCGGGCGAGGCGGCAAAGCGCTCGCCTGCCGAAGGCCCTGTGCCGCGCCGAAAACCCTGCGGCTGGTTATAGCTCACGCTGTGCACCATCGGCGGGGGGGCCTGTTCAATGACCACCTCCCCCTCCGGGCTGCGGAAGCGCACCTCGGGCTGCAAGGGCATACTGCGCACCAGCGCATCCACCGAGGCGGCTACATCTGGATGCACCGCCATCCGGTCGCGCTCAATAATCTCGATCAACACATCGAAAGTGGGGGGGGCACGCCGCTCTAACACGGTTTTTTGGGTGCCGCGCCGCCGGGCTTCCTCGTCCGAAAGCGTCACGGCTTGAATTCCTCCAACCAGGTCCGACAGCGTGGGGTTGAGCAGCAGGTTCTCCAGCGTGCGCCCGTGGGCCGTGCCGACGAGCTGCACACCGCGCTCGGCAATCGTGCGCGCGGCAACTGCTTCCAGTTCGCGTCCGATCTCGTCGATGACGATGACCTCGGGGTTGTGGTTTTCCACCGCCTCGATCATCACCTCATGCTGCAGCGAAGGCTTGGCCACCTGCATACGGCGAGCCTTGCCCACCGCCGGGTGCGGCACGTCGCCGTCGCCGCCAATTTCGTTCGAGGTATCCACAATCACCACGCGCTTGGTTTCGGCCAAAATACGCGCGGCCTCGCGCAGCATGGTGGTCTTGCCAATGCCCGGCTTGCCCAGGATCAGCAGGCTCTTGCCCGACTCAATCAGGTCTTGAATGATATCGACCGTGCCGTACACCGCCCGCCCCACGCGGCAGGTGAGCCCCACCACGGCGCCCCGGCGATTGCGAATGCCAGAGATGCGGTGCAGGGTGCGCTCGAGCCCGGCGCGGTTATCGGCGTCAAAATCGCCAATACGCTCGATCACAAAATCGAGATCTTCGCGGCTAACTTCCTCCTCCGCGAGTTCCACATCACCCGAAACAAAGCGAGCGAAAGGCCGCCGGCCCAGGTCGGCCACAATCTCCAACAGTTGGTCGCTGTTGTTCTTGCTATTCACCGCATCGGCGATTTTTGAGGGCAGCACGCCCATCAAAACATGTAAATCGTCTGTGATCCGTCGTTGAGTCATAAAGGTTTTCTTGCCCCTTTAATTTTTTGAAGTACTTGAATTCCGTACCAGCGGAGCGGTGGCTTCGGGCGAATACACCTCGCGGAGCACCTTGCGACCAAACGCCGCATAAGAGCGCTGTCCCAAAGCCATATGCTTGACTAAGAGTGCCTGCCGCGGCGCGGCGTTTCCCTCCAGCCGCTCCAAGGAGGTTTCTAGCCAGGCCTGGTATGAACGCGCCGCCACATAAATGGGGCGCACCGGCGAGACAGGCTGTTTAGCCAGCAAATCCCCAAGCAATTCCGGCACGTTTTTCACCGCCGGATGCACCACCGGTTGAAGATAAATCCCCTGCGGCCCATAGACCGCATCGACATAAGCCAGCATATCCCCATCCTGGCGGTAAATGAGCCGCGGAGCCGCGCTCGGCACATACGGCTCGGCTGCTTGAACCAGCGGCGGGACCAGGGAATGGTACAGGTTGCGCTGGGTCAATTCTTCCACCGGCTCGGCCAGCCTCCAGACACCTTGCTCGACACCGGCGGCGACCGTGGCGGGGAATTGCCAGATGGTTTGCCAGCCGTACACCGTGAACCCAATCCGCCGCAGCAGATCCAGCATCGGGCTGAGTTCGTCCACTTCCGCCAGCACATTGCCCGCCCCCCAGGCGCCCGCCTGAGTCACCAGGCCTTCCACCAGAGCCAGCATGCCCGGGTTGCCGGCCTCATCATCCGGTGAGAGAAAAGCCATGTGCGCCGAACGCTCGCCGGGCGTATAGTGTACCTGGCCAATGACCGTGGAATCGCGGCGTGCCGGGCACACCGCGGTGAACGTCTCCCAACCTGGGTCAAGCTGCCAGAGCAGCGCCAGCGGCCCAACGGGGCTGCCGCGCGTCAAGGCTAAAGCGCTGTCGGTGCACAGAACGCGGCGCCGGTAGCGGTAAAGCATGATCAGGTCGTGCCAGGCAAACGGTCGAACGTCTATTTTGTCATCTCCAAAAAGTAACGATGGAAACGATCGTCGGCGGTCAACTCGGGGTGAAACACCGTGGCCAGCAAGCGATCTTCACGAGCCGCCACAATCCGCCCATCTTCCAATTGCGCCAGCGGGCAAGCCGCGCCATGCACTGCTTCGATCAACGGCGCGCGGATGAACACCGCCCGGAAAGGCTGGGCCTGGCTGCCGTTGGACTCGCCAAAATCCACTCGCAGGTTGGTTTCAAAGCTGTCCACTTGCCTTCCAAAAGCATTGCGCTGGATGGTGATGTCCATCAATCCCAAAATGGGCTGGTCCAGGCCGATATCCTTGGCCAGAAAGATGGCTCCCGCGCAGGTGCCCCACAAGGCTTTGCTCCGGCCAAACTCACGCAGCGGCTCCAGCAGCCCGTAGGCCACCGCCAGCTTGCCAATGGTAGTCGACTCGCCGCCGGGGATGATCAAGCCGTCCAGCCCGTCCAGTTGGGCGGGCAAACGCACCTGAATCACCTCGGCTCCCAGCCGCTCCAGCAGCACCTGATGCTCGAGGAAGGCGCCTTGCAGGGCCAGAACACCAATGCGACTCATGCGCCTACCACCCCCGCCCGGCAATCAGATCGCCGCTCGGGATCGAAGAAATCTGTCGCCCTACCATCGGCTCGCCCAGATTGCGGCTGACTTCGGCCAGGATGGCCGGGTCATTATAGTGAGTGGTGGCCTTGACGATGGCCGCGGCGCGTTTGGCCGGGTCGCCGGACTTGAAGATACCCGAGCCAACGAAAACGCCATCAACGCCAAGCTGCATCATCAGGCCTGCATCGGCGGGCGTGGCGATGCCACCGGCAGCAAAGTTGACCACCGGCAGGCGCCCCAGGCTGCGCGTTTCCAGCAGCACCTCGTAAGGCGCACCGATTTCTTTGGCAAACGCCATCAGTTCCTCTTCGGGTAGATTTTGCAGGCGGCGGATCTCACCCAGCACGGTGCGCGCATGGCGCACCGCCTCCACCACGTCGCCGGTCCCGGCCTCGCCCTTGGTGCGGATCATGGCCGCGCCTTCACCAATCCGGCGCAGGGCTTCTCCCAGGTTGCGCGCCCCGCACACGAACGGCACGGTGAAGCCGTGCTTGTAGATGTGGTGAGCCTCATCGGCGGGAGTCAGCACTTCGGATTCATCGATGTAATCGACGCCGATAGACTGCAAAATCTGCGCCTCCACGAAATGACCGATGCGGCACTTGGCCATCACCGGAATGGACACAGCTTTCATAATTTTTTCGATCAGGTCCGGGTCGCTCATGCGAGCCACACCACCGTCGGCACGAATATCCGCAGGGACTCGCTCCAAAGCCATTACCGCGCAAGCGCCGGCATCTTCAGCAATCCGCGCATGTTCAGGGGTAACCACATCCATGATTACGCCACCCTTAAGCATCTGTGCCAGACCCTTCTTCACCGCAAACGTACCTACTTGGGTCTCCATTTTGAACTCCTCCTTGACGATAAACCTTAAATCTCCAGGTAACTACTCATAGGTCGAAGAAAGTTTCCGAATTTGAGGTGTATGTAGGGTGCGAAGCACCCCACATACACCTCAAATTCGGACTACTTCCACCTCGGGTTGAGTAGTACCATCTCCAATTTGATTCTACCACGCCGCCCACAGCCCGACAACCGGAGGTGCAAATCGCCCAAAAACAGGCCACCCCGACACATTTGCGCCGGGGTGGCCTGTTTGGGAATCGATAACTCGTAACTACTCAATGGGTAGGAAAGTCCCTGAATTTAAGGTGTATGTGGGGTGCTTCGCACCCCACATACACCTTAAATTCAGATCTCTGCCACCTCTGGCTGAGTAGTAACAATAACTCTAAACTTTCGAGTTCTTTTTGACGAAATCAACCATTTCGTCGATCCTGGCAAAGGCCAGGCAGGTGACCGTGTCGGCGGCACCGTAATAAATGGCCATGCGGCCCGTGTCGCCATCGACCAGCGCCGCACAGGGGAAGGTCACGTTAGGCACGTCTCCGGCCGTCTCGTAGCTTTCCCACGGTGCGAGCAGATAGGGCTCAGTACGGTAAATCACCTTCCAGGGCTTCTCCAGGTCGAGCAGCGCCGCGCCGAAGCTGTACACGTACCCGTTGCAAGAAGTCAGCACGCCGTGGTAGATCATCAGCCAACCTTCCGAAGTCTCAATCGGAATCGGCCCGGCCCCCACTTTGGTGCTCTGCCAGCCGCCCTTGGTGCCCATCACGTAGCGGTGCTTGCCCCAATAGACAAAATCGGGGCTTTCCGAGTAGAAGATGTCGCCAAAGGGGGTGTGCCCGTTATCGCTGGGGCGGCTGAGCATGGCAAAGTTACCGTTGATCTTGCGCGGGAAGAGCACGCCGTTGCGATTGAAGGGCAAGAAGGCGTTTTCCAACTGCGTGTAGGTCTTGAAATCAGTGGTCGTCGCCGCGCCAATGGTCGGCCCGTGGAACCAGTTGCACCACGTCACATAGTAGCGGTCCTCGATCCACACCACGCGCGGATCATAGCCGTACTCGAAATGCGCAATTTCCGGCTCGGCGCACTCGAACTCAATGGGATCGTTCTCCAGAGTCCAGTTGTAGCCATCCTTGCTGCGCCCGGTATGCAACTGCATGTGGCGAGCGCGGTTGTCACAGCGGAACACCCCGGCGAATTCGCCCTTGAAGGGCACCACGGCACTGTTAAAAATGCTGTTGGACGATGGAATCGCATTCCGCTTGATGACCGGATTGTTCGCCGAACGCCAGACGACTTCCGACATCCCGGCGGGACGGTCTTCCCAAGGAATGTTCGGCAAGGCGCCAACGTTAACCAGTTTGAGAGCCATAGATATTCCTTTACTTGATGACGGCAGCCAGCTTCAAGTCTTCGGCGAAATGGCAGGCCACAAAGTGATTGCCACCCAGGTCGCGCAGTTCGGGCGCATCGGTCTTGCAGCGCTCCTTGGCATACTGACAGCGCGGGTGGAAATAGCAGCCGCTGGGCGGGTTGGAGGGGTCGGCAATCTCGCCCTCCAGGTGAATGCGCTGACGCCCTTCGCGCCCGTTAGGATCAGCCAGCGGCACCGAAGAAAGCAGCGCTTCGGTGTATGGGTGGCGCGGGCCGGTGTAGATTTCGAGCGCGTCGCTCACCTCCACCACCTTACCCACATACATCACCACAATGCGGTTGCAGATGTGGCGAATGACGCTCAAATCATGCGAGATGAACAGGTAGGTCAGGTTGAATTCTTTTTGCAGCGACTCGAGCAAGTTCAAGATTTGCGCGCGGATGGACACATCCAGCGCCGACACGGCCTCGTCGCACACGATGATGCGCGGGTTGGTGATGAGCGCGCGAGCCACGACGATGCGCTGGCGCTCGCCGCCGCTGAACGCATGGGGATAGCGCTGCATATACTCGGGGCGCATGCCCACTTTTTCCAGAAGCGCACCCACCCGGGTTTGAATTGTGTCTGAAGATTCGAGCTTGTTGACCTTCAGAACTTCACTGATCAGCTCCAGAACGGTCATGCGCGGGTTCAACGATGAATAGGGATCCTGGAAAACCATGCGGATGTCTTTCCGGTAAGGGCGCACCTCGTCCGGCTTCAGCTTGGCCAAATCCACCACCGAACCATCTTCGTTGCGATAGAGAATCTCGCCCGCCGTGGGCTTGTAGGCCCGCACAATGCAGCGGCCCACGGTCGTCTTGCCGCAACCGCTTTCACCCACCAGCCCCAGGGTCTCGCCCTGACGGAGAAAGAAGCTGACATCATCCGCGGCTTTCACCCACCCGTGAATGCGGGTAGAAATGCCTTTGGTGATGGGGAAATGCATTTTGAGGTTGTTGACTTCCAGGATGGTTTTTTCATCCCGCATTTCTACAGTCTTGATAGGGGATTGAGGAGCTTGTGCGGTCATTGTTTTTGCTCCGTAGCAATTCGATTGGCAAAATTTTCATACAGTAAACACTGCACTGCATGGTTGGGTGTTAAATGAGTGGTGGTAGGCACGAGCACCTTGCACTCCGCAAAGGCCTGAGGGCAGCGCGGGTGGAAGGGGCAGCCGGAGGGCCGGCGGAAGGGGTTTGGTACCATGCCTTTGATCGGATCCAGGTCCTCGCGCTTGATGGCGATCTTGGGGATCGACTTCAGCAAAGCCTGAGTATAGGGGTGGCGCGGGGTGTTGAAGATCGTGAAAACATCACTCTTTTCAACAATCCTGCCCAAATACATCACCGCCACCTCGTCGGCAATTTCAGCCACCACACCCAGGTCGTGAGTGATGAACAACAGGGTCATGTTGTACTGCTTCTGCAAATCCAGCATCAGGTCGAGGATGTTCGCCTGGGTGGTCACGTCCAGGGCGGTGGTGGGCTCATCGGCGATGAGCAGGTTGGGGTTGCACGAAAGCGCCATCGCAATCATCGCGCGCTGGCGCATTCCGCCAGACAGGCGGAAGGGGTACTCATCTACCAACCGGTCTGCCCGGGGAATGCCTACCTGGTCGAGCAGCTTGACGGCCAAATCACGAGCTTGCTCTTTGGTCAGGTTGGTGTGTAAGAGGATGTTCTCGATGATCTGGTTGCCCACCGTGTACATTGGGCTGAGCGAGGTCATTGGCTCCTGGAAGATCATGGAGATTTCTTTACCGCGAATGTCGCGGATTTCTTTACCCTTGGGATCCATCTTGGCGATGTCGATAATCTCGGCTTGACCACCTTCGGCCCCACGGTTGTAAAGGATTTCACCAGAGACGATCTTTCCCGGGTTGCGCACGATTTGCATGAAAGCGCGGCAGGCAACGCTCTTGCCGCAGCCACTTTCACCCACCAGAGAGAGGGTTTTACCGCGCTCCAACTTCAGGTCCACGCCATCTACGGCCCGCACCACACCCTCGTCGGTGAAAAAGTGGATTTTAAGGTCCTTGACGTCAATCAGTGTGTTATCCATGGTTTTACCTTTATTGATACGGGTCAGCCGCGTCGCGGAGGCCGTCACCCATGAAGTTCAGCGCCAGCACCACGATGATCACAGCGAGGGCAGGATAGAGCAGCCAGGGAGAGATGGCCAGCACAGCCACTTTTTGCGTTTCCTGCAGCATGACGCCCCAGGAGACAACCGGCGGGCGAAGACCCAGACCCAAGAAGCTCAGGGCCGTTTCGCCCAGGATCATACCGGGGATGGAAAGGGTGATGGAAGCAATGATGTGGCTGAGGAACGAAGGTACCATGTGGCGCATGATCATACGACCGCGCGGCACGCCGTCCAGGGTTGCCGCCAGGATGAAGTCCTCTTCGCGCAGCGCCAGGAACTTGGAGCGCACCACGCGGGCCATGCCCGTCCAGCCGACCAGCGAGAGGATGACGGTGATCATAAAGTACACTTGCAGCGGCTGCCAATCCAAGGGCACCACCGCAGCCAGTGCCAGCCACAACGGCAGCGTTGGGATGGACATGATGATCTCGATCAAGCGCTGGATGACATTATCCAGCCAGCCGCCGATCAGGCCGGAGATACCGCCAATGAGAATGCCCAGGATCAAGCTGAGAGCCACGCCCACGAGACCGACCGTCAGCGAGACGCGCGCGCTGTAGATAATGCGCCCAAAAACGTCGCGCCCGCTCTTGTCTGATCCAAGGAGGTAGAACGGGTCCTCCGGGTTATCTGCCGCGACCAGGTGCAGCGAGCCGGGGATGAAGCCCCACAGCTTATATTCTTCACTGCGCACGAAGAAACTGATGGGAATGACCACCGATTCATCCACCGCCCAGGTCTTCTTGAACGAAATGGGGTCGCGCTCAAAGGTGTAGCCGTTCACATAGGGGTCCAGCTTGCCATCACGGAACAGGTGAACGGGCTGAGGCGGCGCATACACATATTGTTCATTATAGGTAGTGAAGTGGGTGGGAGCAAAGAACTCAGCAAACATGGCCATTGTGTAGTAAATGAGCACAATGACCGTGCCGACCATGGCCATTTTATGTTTGCGGAATTTCCACCACATCAACTTCCATTGAGATGCGACCTCCAGATCCAGCGAATCGGTCACATGCTCTTCTGGCGTCGGAGCCAGGCTTTTGTTCATCGGAGTTGTTTGTACCATGGTAATTTCACTCCAGGCGAATGCGCGGGTCTAAGACGGCCAACAGAACATCTGAAACGAACGTTCCGATGACCGTGAGGGTGCTGAGCAGCAAGATAAAGCCGGCTGCCACATACATATCCTGACTGCGCAGGGCGTTGTATAGAACGGGACCAGAAGTCGGCAAGTTCAGCACAATCGAGACAATGACCTCGCCGCCGATCAAGCCGGGGAGCGTCCAACCAATGGTGCTGACGAAGGGGTTGAGGGCATGGCGCACGGGGTATTTCATCAACAGTTTGAGCTCGGCGAGGCCCTTGGAGCGGGCCGTCTCAACATAGGGCTTATTGAGCTCGTCCAACAGGTTGGCGCGCATGGTGCGGATCAGGCCGGCGGTGCCGCCCATGCCGATCAAAATGACCGGGATCCACAGGTGCTTCAACAGGTCCACAAATTTCGGCCAGGACCAGGGCGCGTCGGCAAACTCCAGCGAGAATAACCCAATCATGGCTTGATCAAAGTAGCGGTAGCTGAGGAAGAGGAAAATCAAGGCCAGCAGGAAGTTTGGCACCGCTAGGCCGATGAACCCGATGAAGGTAAAGACGTAATCTCCCAGAGAATACTTCTTTACCGCCGAGAAGACGCCAATGGGGAAGGCCACTGCCCATACAAACAGAAAGCTGCCAAAGGACAACGCAAAGGTCATCGGCAGCCGTTCGGTAATCAACTCCACGGCGTCGCGTTTATACACCAGGGAATACCCAAATTCACCCTTGGTGATGATGCGGGTAATCCATTTGAAATACTGCACATACATTGGGTCGTTTAACCCATAAGTTTCACGGAGCTGCATTTCGTAATCCGAAGGCAGCGCTTCACCACCCGCCGAGATCATTTGATTGATCAGGTTGGTGACGTAGTCACCGGGGGGAAGCTGGATCACCACGAAAGAGATGACCGAAATCACCCATACCGTGAAGACCATGTAGCCAGTGCGTCGCAGCAAATATTTCCACATATTTACGCCCTCGCAATCGATTTAAAATTTTATGGGGATGTCAATAAAATTTTGTGGCTGCTCAGCCAGTTTGGAAGAACCCCTATCTTGCAAAGCTGCCTGAGCAGCTACAAATCCTTTGCTACGTCCTGGAGGCGGCGGTAAAGCCGCCTCCAGGCCAAAACTTCCGTTTTCCCGAATTAGGTTGGCCGGCTGTTCACCGGCCAACCAGCACTTATCTGGCGAAACTTACTCGCGCAAGAACCACTGCTCGGGATAGAGGATCTTCTGAACGCCTTCGAGCCAGCCGTCGTACCAGGTCTCGGGGATGCCACCGAGGCGGGCATTGAACGGATAGTACATCACAGGCATGCGGGAAATACCGATCACGTAGAACTGTTCCATCGCGTCCTTCATAACTTCCTTCATACCAGCGATCTGCAGTTCCTGGGTCGGCTGAGTGAGCACGCCGTCGGTGTACTTGGCGCGCAGGTCTTTGATCTCCTGAGGAGGCTCAACCTTGACCTCGCCAGCGCTGGCGTTGGTGATCCAGTAGTTCCAACCGTTACCAAAGTAACCGGCGTATTCGCCAGGAACATAGTAACGAGGATCGAGGATCGCGGTGATGCCCGCGCCGCCTTCACTGGTGTAAATCCAGGCTTCGATGTTGTTCTGCTTCTTGTTCTCATCGTGCTGCGGGCCGGGGATCGAGTTCAACAGAACTTTCACGCCCACTTTGTCCCAGTAGCCGATCAAGAGTTCAGCCACCTGAACATAGGTGGTGCCGAAGGTCAGGTCGTTCTGAACGGTGAAGATGATCTCAAGTTCCTTGCCATTCTTGTCCAGGCGATAGCCGGCAGCATTCTTCTCGGGCAGGACCTTGTCGAGATATTCGTTGGCCTTGGCCACATCGTACTCAACATACTGTTCGGCGAAGCCTTCCAGGTACAGCGGGGAGTCTTCCAACGGAGCCTGCTGAGCGGGGACGCCCTGGCCGTTGTGGACGATCTCGATGATCTCCTGGCGGTTGATCGCGTAGGACATGCCGATGCGGAAGTCTTTGCTGGCGAAGATCTCAGCCTTCACCGGGTCGGCGATGGTGCGGTTGAAGTGAATGGTGTTGGTGTTCGCGCCGTCAGACTGCGGGTACTTGATCTGGATCGGCTTGCCTTCGTTCATGGCATCGTGGTACACAACGCGGTTGTCATTGCCGGGGTCCTTGACGAAGTCGAGGTCACCGTTGAGCATGGCGAAGGTGCGGCTCTCAGCGTCCTGGTAGGAGATACCGAGGATGCTGTCGATGTAAGGCAGTTGATTACCGGCCTCGTCAACCTTCCAGTAATAGGGGTTGCGCTCCAGCACAACCTGGGTGCCGGTGCCGAGGGGCTGGGTTACGACCCAGGGGTACAGGCAGGGCAGTTCGGTGTACTGATAGAATTTCTCAGGGTCGCCCCAGGAATCGGGACCGTACTTGTAGAACAAAGCGACCCAGTCAGCCACGGAGCCGTCAGCGGTCACCAGCGAATCCACGTCCGCATTGTAGGTCTTGTGGAACTGCTGCAGGTAGTGCTTGGGATACATGGCGAACGAGCGGCCTTGCCACTGCGCCAAAACGTACTGGAAGATGCCGTAAGGCTTGGGGAAGGACAGCTTGATGGTGTAATCATCAATCTTCTCGGCCTTGAAGCCCTCGGCCTGTTCGGCAGAAAGCCAGTCGGCGGTGCCACCGGGGTTCAGTTCTTTGTTCTGGACAACGTCCACAATGTAGAACATGAGGTCATCGGCGGTGAAAGGCTCGCCATCAGACCACTTCATGCCCTTGCGCATGTAGATGGTGTATTCCTTGACGTCCTCGCTGGCCACAATTTCCTCAACCAGGTTGGCCTCAACGCCGCTAAAGTCAGCCTTCCAGCTGGTCAGGTGTTCCCACGCCGCAACGAAGACCCCACCACCCCATGTCACGCTGGTGCCAACTAAGCCCATGCGCATCTGGCCGCCGTAAACGCCCTGCTCATCGGTCAAACCCGCGATGACACGGGGGTTGGTGGGCAGGCGATCTTCAACGGGGGGCAGCTCGCCGGCAGCAACTTTGTCGGCCAGCATGGGGGCCTCTTTAAATTTGGCCTCGGGCACCGCGGTAGCTTCGGGGGCCGCAGTGGCCTCAGGAGCCTTGGTGGCCTCGGGGGCCTTAGTGGCTTCAGGAGCCTTGGTAGGATCCACGGCCGCGGGTTGCGTAGCCTGAGGTTGGCAAGCGCCCAACAACATGGCTAACATAACCACAATATTCAAAACAAGAAACTTACGCATGATACTCCTCCACATGTTTCTAATGGGTTGAAACTAACTGACAGATACGATGGGGTACGACTCTTCTTCTTCTTGCCGAAATCACCTCCTTTGGCGCACTGGGCCCGCGTACCAGTAAAAGCTTATCTTCTTGGCGGGCAAGTTGAATCACGGATGAGAAGCTCGGTTGCCAGCCGTACCGACAGCTTGGGCTGTTCGGGATACGTGGCACGCTCCAACAGAAACCGTACCCCCATTGCCCCCAACCAGCTTTTTGGCACCGCGATGGTGGTGAGGGCGGGTACGACCTCTTTCGCCAGGTCGATATCGTCGAAACCAATAATGGAAAAATCCCGGGGCACGTCCAGCCCCAGATCGCGCGCGCCATATAGCGCGCCGATGGCGGTATCGTCATTGCACACCATCACGGCGGTCACTTGCGGAGCGCGCGCCAGTAAGCGCTGCACCCCGGCATAACCGTCGGCGCGGGTGAGTTTTGAACATTCGATGTAACTTTGGGAGATTCCATGCGCTTTTAGCGTGGCCAGGTAGCTTTCCATGCGCTCCCAAATGCCGGGCGGGCTGTCTTCCATCCACCCCAACAGGCCAATATGCCGATGACCCAGGCGGATTAAATGCTCAACGCCCAGGGAGAATCCTTGAGCGTTGTCGATAAGTACCATATCAATGGGCATGGAAGGGGCGTAACCATCAACCATGATGATCGGTCTGGAGACTTGCCGCTGGATGAGGTCAACCGTATCTTCCAGGAAAGTGCCGATCAGCAGCAAGCCATCGGCACGCTGCTCCGAAACCATCACCGGCCACATCACCGGCCTGTTTCGGGCATCCACTTCAATGTTCGAGAACATTAAGCTCAAACCGCGCCGGCGACATTCACTTTCTACGCCGGCCTGGACGTGAGAAAAGTAGGGGTTGACGGAAACCGGTTCGCCTAGATCGTGCTTGACCAACATGCCAACCACCGCAATCGAGCGGTCTACCGCGATCATGGCTGAGTCCTTGAACAGGTATCCCAGCGACTGGGCGGCTTCAATCACTCGGGCCCGTGTTTCAGGTGAAACACTGGGGCGATGGTTGAGCGCCTGCGAGGCGGTACCAATCGAAACTCCAGCTCGCTCTGCTACGTCACGCAGTGTGGCAGTAGACCCCATAGATACTTGGCTTTCCTTTAACAGACAGGAAAATAAACAAGGACGAACGGATACGGCAAGTGAACTATTAAATTTAAAACTTTCAGTGAACAAGTTCATTGTATATCGTTATGTAAGCGCTGTCAATAAACAAATGTTCAATTTATTAACCAGACTTTAACCTCTTCACCCCAAAAACAGGCGCCGAAGCGCCTGTTTTTGGGGTTGTCTATACAGTTGTTCAGTTGAAAAATTTTATCGCGCAATCACCGGCAAGTACGACCAGTTCCCCGGCCCCGCCCATACCGAATACTGCACTGCGCTGCCGTACAAGGCCGCGTCAAAGGCACGGATCTCCATACGGTAATTACCTGAAGCGGGTGGATCAAAGCGAATGGCCAGACCCGAACCCACTCTGGTTGCCGAGCCCCCACCCACCTGCTGACCGGCGGCATCGAAAATCGTCGCCCGCACAGCCGCGCCGCCGCTCACCGAGCGGAACATCAACAACAGCGGCTGGCCTTGCTGCGCGTTGAACGACACCCAGTCGGCATCATTCTGGCACAGGGTGTGCAATTGAGCTGTTTGGAACGGCAAAGGCACCGCGCTGCCAAAGGCCCCATCTGCTGCATCGTAAGCATCGGCCGCGCACGTGCCCAGCAGCGTCACGCCGGTTTCCGCCTCAGCCGGGTAGGCTTCCTCGTGCCCGGCGAAGTCCACCGCGCGCAAGCGGAATTGATACGTCCCAGGCGCCGCCATAAACCACTCGCTGCGTGCCGAGCCCATCACGGGGTTGCCGCTCCAGTTGGTCCAGGCGCCCGCGCCCACGCGCGTTTGCAGGTCAAACCGTTCGATTCCGCCGGCATCGGAGGCGGTCCAGGTCAACTGCACGGCAGTGCTCTCCACGCTGCCCGGCAGGCTCTGCAGCGCGCTCACAGGGGTATCCGAATCCGGTTTCAGCCCGGTCATCAAGGCGCCCGCCGTGCCACCGCTGTTGTTGGTTGCCAAATAATAGAAGGCGCTGCCTGTGATATCTCCGGAGGGCGTGAAGATGCCCCACCAACCATCGCTGATGGTGGCATCGGTCACAAACTTGACCCAGTTGCCGTTCACCCAATCGGCGCTGTGCCAGTAGAAATCCACCTGGCGCACGCCGCTGCCCAGCGGGTCTTGCGCCTGGGCCTCGACGATGAAAGGCACCACCGGCAGGGCGCCGCTGGAAGTGGGCTTGCTGATACTGATGGTCGGGCGGGTGATGGACACCACTTTGGCACTCAAGCTGAGGTTGTACAGGTGATTCATGCTGCCCGCGCCGGGATAATCCCACGGGCGCACGCGAACGTAATAGGCGCCTGTCGCCGGAAGAATGAATTCCAGCTTCGAGTCTTGCACGGTTCCATACACCTCGTCGTCATTGGTTGCAAGAACATCCTTTTGGTTGGCGCCGATGACTTCGATCAAGCTGTCCAGTTGGGAAGGCGGGTTGATATTCAGCGTCTTGGCATCCACATCGACGATAATCGTCTGCCCGCCGGTGCCGCTGAACTTGTAGTAATCCCAATCACCCGCGGGGCAAATCAACGAGCCCGTGACGGTCTGACCGATAGCAATCGAGGCGGCTGTGGCGGCTGTGTTGTTGTTATCGGCGGCGCAGCCCGGCGGAGTGGTCGTGTTAATCTGAACATCATCCACGGCCCAGCCCAGCTTATTGTTGTTCAGGCGGTCCACCGAGTCAAAGTGGAAGCGGATGCGCACGGTCTTCCCGGCATAGGACGCCAGGCTAATCGCTGGGCTGTCTAGCCAGATGGCGTTTTGCACATCGGTGTTCATCTGGTACAGGTCGCTGAAGGTAGCTCCGCCATCCGTTGAGATCTGCACCCGGCGCTGATCCCACTGCGGGGTAGCAAAGGTGGAGCCTGCCGCCAGCGCGCCTTCCACATCACTCCAGGAGCGGAAACGCAGGTAGTACGTCGAGCCGGAAGGCAGTGTGATGGGCGGTGAGGTCAAGTCGCCCGCCCGGTAGGTGCTGTCGTTGTAATCCGTGCCGTTGCTGAATAGCCAGGTTCCAGTCGCGCCGCGATACGGCTTATCCAGGGTCACATGCCCCCACAGGCCGCTGCCCGTCCAGTTGGACGGCCCTGTTTCAAAGTCGTAGTTCACCGGGGTGGTCGTCGAGCCGGTGGTTGGCAGGCTGGCTGCGCTGACGTTGAAGCTCAAGACTGTGTCGTTGCTGTTTGCGCCCACCGCTGTAACCGTCCACTGGTAGCTGCCCGCGGGCAATGTGCCCACCGACCAGGTATGCGTGTTCTGCTGGGTCATGCTCTTATACGAAACGCCGTCTTTTCGCAAACTGGACGTGAAGCCGTCAGCTCCTTCGCCGCCCGTCCAGGCCAGCACCAGCGAATCCACGGCGCTCGGCCCGGCCGGGTTGCCCGCGCGCGAGTCATTATCACTGTCCACCAGATTGCCGGGGAAGGTCAGAAAGGGTTCATCCACCCCGCCACAGGTGTGCACTGCCAGCGCCGAGAGCATGTCGGCGCCCAGGCGGTTGTCGGCCAAATTCGCATCCGAAGCCTTAAGGGTCTCCATGCGCCCAAATTGGTAAGCATTTTGGATATCCAGGACGTCCTCATAAAGCACCGCGCACACATCGGCGCCCACCTGCACCGAAGCGGCGTTGTTGTCGCCCACACTGCCCAACTGGGCGTTATTATATTCTCCGGCAGAGAACTTTTGGCAGGTGCCCGTGTAGTTCACATCCGAGTAAAGCGCCACCTGGTTGGAAGCAGGCGTGCAAACCGGCACGGGGGGCGTGGGAGCTCCCTCGCAGGCAGCGTTGTTAAACAATTGGCGCAGGCCGGTGTATTCGGCGGCGCGGTTGCCCTCCCGGTCCCAAATGCGCACTGCCAGCCCAAAGGGGCCGCGCGGAATGGTCGTGCTGCACAAATCCAGAGTCTTTGTGAACGCGCCGTTGGCATAATCGGCGCTGCCGATGTCCTTCCAACCGGCGCCGATATTAGCCAAAATCTGCACGCGGCTAATAGCGCGGTCATCGCTGGCTGTCCCCGAAAGCGCGAAGGTGGTATCGGTGAACGTGCTCCATTCAGCGGGCGCATTCAACTGCCCGGAGGGCGGGTTGGTGCCGACGTTGCCCGAAATGTACACATTGCCCTCGCGGTATTCATCGCCCAACTCCGGATACTCGAGCGCCTCGTTTTTGGTACGCGGGGTGCCGTCGTTTTCGGCCACATCGTCAAAGCGAATATCGACCGAGTTGCCCCAAGGAAGCGACTGGCCGTTACTCGAATAGTAGTAAAGGTAATCGGTGACATGATAGTGCAGGTGGTGTCCGGTGGAATACCCCGTATCGTCCACATCTCCCAGGAACTGGCCCTGCCGCACCAGGACACCTTTTCGAAGCTCATCCGGAATGGAGTTATAGGCCAGGTGGAAATAGATCTGGTAGGTGGTGGGCGAGGTGGATTGGTCTTCCAGCACCAGGTAGTTGGTGCAGGTAGAGTCGCCATTGCCACAGGAATCATGAAAATCTTTGACGATGCCGCCTTTGGCCGCCAGGATGGGGAACATGGTGCCGTCGGCGAAGTCATAGGCGTAACGGCATTTAGATGGGCACGACGTCAGCCCACCCGCAATCGGGTAGACATGCCCGATGGTGTTGGTGACGCGTTTGCCCAGGCCCGCCGACCAGGGCAGCTTGTATCCACGCAGCGGCAGGGTCAATGCTTTGGGCGTCACCGCATCCGCTTCCAGGTAGCGCAGATCCAGGTCGCCGCCGCCGATTTCCTCGGGGAGGGCTTCCAGCAAGGTTTCCCAACCGGACTCGACCGGGAAGGTAACCCCCCAGGACTCACTATCCAACAGCTTGCCGAAGCGGTTGCGAGCAATGGCAGCGCCCGGCTCGGTGGCAATCACCTCGCCGGTTTCTTCATCAAACTGCGCCAGCCACACTACGGCCCAGCGCATATCACCGGAATAGATGATGTTATCTACCAGCAGCTCAGCGGGCAGGGCCGCCGCAATGTCCTTGGGAGCCTCGCTAAACGCGTTCAGCACCGCGGAGCGAATGGCCGCTTCCAATTCATCGGGGGGTGGGGGCGTCGACTGGGCCGAGCCAGCCAGCGGGTCGCTCAACAAACCCAGCATCAAGCCTGCCAACACCAAGCTGCGAATAATTCGTCCTATCATGATCCACTCCTTAAGGATCTATCCATAAATAATTGGCACTTTGGGAGTTGCTGTGGTAGGCGCCAAATTTTCGGATAGTCTCTAGTGCCTCTCGCGGAGGTGTGTGAACGTGCTCTGCGATGGAGGTTCAGGCGCGGGCCAGGTCGGCGATGAAAGTATCCAGTGAAAGTCCCATGTCCATTTGACCGGTTTTCGCCGCTTCGTCAATTTCCAGCAACCGGTGGTAGAGCCCAATCAAGCGGTCCATTTTGAAGCGGCGGGCCTGCTCGATCAACTTGCGGGCAATGAAATCACGCCGGTCGACCTCTTTCACCACGTCCGGCAGATCTTTGCCTTCGTCCAGCAGCTCGCGAGTCTGAATGAGCAGCCGGAACTGGCGCACGATCATGCCAAACATGGCGAATTCGTCTTCTTCCTCCAGGAGTTTATGGAGCAAGTTCTGTGCCAGTTGAGCGTTTCCGGCAGCCAGAGCGTCCACCATGCCAAACACGTTGGCCTGGCCGCCCATCTGCGCGCACAGTTCCTCCACGTCCTCCACCTCTACGGCCCGCTGGCGGTCCACAAACGTGAGCAGCTTGTCGATCTCCAGGCTGGCAATCCGCGTATCGTTGCTGACATGAGCCACCAGCGACACCGAAGCCTCGGGCGTAAAGCGCCCGCCCTGCCGTACAGCTTCTTTGCGTACCCACTCGGCCATTTGACCCAAAGGCGGGAGCTGGCAAAGCTGATAGTAGACGCGGTTGCCACCTTTTTCTTCCCACCAGCGCCGCAGCCAGTGTCGCTTTCCAAAAGAAGCCCAGTCGCCGCGCTCAAAAGTATCTTCCAGCACAATCACCAGGGCCGTGCTCTCGGGCAGACCCTCCAGCATTGCCCGAAAGCGCGCGCGGGAGGGCTCGGCGGTCATTTTGGTGAACGGGTGGGTGAGGATGACCATGCGGCGATCGACAAAAAAAGGCAGGGCATAAGCCGCGCCGCGAATGGCATCCTCGGATGAATCACGGCCGTCCACGCGGGAAATGTTCATCTCTACCATTGCCGGATCTTCACCCATGCGCGCCGCCATCTCATCTACCGCTCGCTTGATGCTAAACGGGTCGTCGCCGTGCAAGATATAGATGGTCGGCTTAATTTCCACGCTATCCTCGGGTGAGCACGCGGAACATGGGCATGTCGCCGCGCATCCGCCGGGTGACGCTGATAATTTGCATTCCAAGCGGTGCGGCTGCCGTGGTGACGCGCGCTTGCAAGAAAGGCCCCACCGGCTGGGCCAGCATCAACGCCAGCGTTACCAGCGAAACCACCATTGGGAAGCGCTCTAGCTTGCTGCGGAAGTTGCGCGCGCCCAGCATGCCAAGCCAGGCAAACGACCCGGCCATCATCCCGGCGGCCACTAAATTCGTCCCGCAGTTGGGGTGCACCGCCAGGGTTGCCTCTCCGCCTTCCAGGCGCTGTAATGCCTGTTGGGCGGCGGTGGCCACTTCGTCCAACTCAGCCTGCCCCAGCAGCCAGAAGCCCAGCGCATCCGAATAACCGCCCATGCGCAAGGTGGGGCGGCGAGCCGATAATACCTGTAAGGTGGCATGTTCAAGCGCATGGTTGCGCCGGATCCGTGAGACTGGTCCCCATTCAAGAATGGACATTATTTACCTCCAAAAGCGGCGAGGATCCGCGTCAACGGCAGGTTAAGTCGCGTCGTTGGCCAACGCGGCCCGCTCGCTCAAATCCATCTGCGCCTCACTGCGGAAGCGCCCGGTATCGATATGCGGCAGCATAAACAGTGATATCACCATAAAGCCGGCCTGCACCAGGAATACTACCATATATCCCACCAGGGGCGTATTGAACGCATAGGCAAACACGTCCCGCACCACGCCCGCCAGCAACGTGCCGATCAGGCGCGAGATGGCATTGGCCACGCCCCAGGCGCCCATGAACAGCCCCACCTGCGTGGTGGTCATGTCCAGCATCAGCGACAAGTTCGAGGTGGTCGAAAAGCCGGTGCCCAGCCCCAACAGAACCACCCCCGCGTAAAAAACGTTGCTCAACGCAAAGGGGCCCGCCCCAGCGATGAGCACAAAGCCGGTAATGGCGGTGACGGCTCCGGCCCGCGCCACACCACGTTTGGTAATGGTCTTTTCTAGCCAACCCGCAGCCAGCAAAGCCACCAGGAAACACCCGCCCCAAATGGAGGTGATGCGCGTGGTAGCCGCAACCGGCAGGTGGAAGATTTCGCCACCATACGGCTCCAACAGAATATCCTGCCCCAAAATGGCCGCCAGCAAAAGAATCAGGTAGATGAAAAACAGCCTAGCTTGTGGGTTCTTGAGCACGCTGCGCATCAACTCCCGCCATTCCTTGCGGTTTTCTCGGACCGGCGGGAAGGCGGCCGAAACGGATGCCTGGCGAGGCTCTAGCTTCAAAAGGCCCAACAAACCCAGCCCCAGAGCGATGGTCGCTACGATGAGAAAAGCCCGCTCCAGAGTCTGGGGCGAGTAGGTTTCCAGTAAGTCGCCCAACGTGACCGAGGTGAGGATGATGCCAACGATCATCACGAACCACATCACCGACACCGTCCGCGAGCGGCCTTTCTCTCCCGAAAGCTCCGAGGCCAGCGAGAGGTATGAGACACTGGCGACGTTATACCCCATACCCCAGGCGGCAAAGGTGAGCAGGCTGAGCAGCAATCCCAGCGCGGGCTGTTCGGCCATGACATACACTGCCTGGGGGGCCAAGAACAACCCTCCGGCGCACAAGAACAAGCCGAGTGCAATATAAGGGCTGCGCCGCCAGCCAAAAATGGGGTGGCGGTCGGAATAAGAACCAATCAAAACTTGTAGTGGAGAAAACAAATACGGTAAAGAAGCCAATATCGCCACCAGCGTGGCAGAGAGCGCCAATTCCTTAATCATCACCCGGTTGAGCGTGCTGTTAATCGGAACCAGAGTCATGGCAACCGCGACATGGATGAGGGCGAGTTGGATGCGTTTAATCAACATGAGACTTCGGCGTTACTCCTTCAACATAGCTTTACGAATCTCTTCGGCGTGTTCCACTTCATGCTCGGCAAAAATATTCACAATACCTTCTACCGTACCGTACCCGCCCCACGGAAGGATCATCTCATCGAAGAACTTATCTTCGGGGATATCTAAGATAGCTTGCTTGACCTCCGCGCGGTTCACATCGAACTCGCGGCGGGTCTGCTCATAGCTCAACGCTTCGCGGGTTTCCACAGACTGCGCGTTGAAGATGTTGATTCCACGCGCGGCGGGAGTACCCGATTCACGCCCACCAGAATGGGCGCGCAACGCCGCCAGGGTGGCTTCGTCCCACCCGGCGATGTGCGCCAGCACCTGTCGCATCGTCCAGCCGGGGTAAACTTCCTCTTCGGTGCTCACCAGCGGGATGAGCGCTTCCATTTGGGCGCGGGCGCTGTCCAACTGCTCGATCAATCGTTGTTTTTCTTCCACTTTTCCACTCCTCCAACTTCTTCTTTGGGTGGGTTATGCTTCCGCGTCTGCCTTCAACAAGGCCAGGTTGAGCGCTTCGCGCAGCGAGCGGGCCTCGGACACCTGAATGCCCTCGGGCCAGGGCTCGCCGGTCTTGCGAATGCGGTGCGGAATGATGGCGCTGCGGAAACCCAGCTTGGAGGCCTCGCGCAAACGGGTAGCCATCTGGCCCACCATGCGCAGCTCGCCCGAAAGACCCACCTCGCCGATGAGCACCGTGTCGGCGCGCACCGAAACGTCGCGCATCGAGGAAGCGATGGATGCAGCCACGGCCAAATCGGCGGCTGGCTCGTTGATGCGCATCCCGCCGATGACATTGACGAACACGTCCTGCTCGCCCAGGTTTAGCCCCAGGCGGCGGGTGAGCACCGCGCTGATCATCAGCAGGCGGTTGATCTCAATTCCATTCGGCGTGCGGCGGGGATTGCTCAGGCTGGAGTGGCTGGTGAGGCCTTGAATCTCGACCAGCAGCGGGCGGGTGCCTTCCATGGTCACCGCGATGGCCGAGCCCGGCACGTTAACCATGCGCTCGGCCAGGAAGGCCTCGCTGGGGTTGGTTACCTCGGCCATGCCGTACTCGCGCATATCAAAGACGCCCACCTCCGAGGTGGCCCCAAAGCGGTTTTTCACCGAGCGCAGGAGGCGGTAGGACTGGAAGCGGTCGCCCTCCAGGTACAGCACTGTATCGACGATGTGCTCCAGCACGCGCGGCCCGGCGATAACGCCTTCCTTGGTGACGTGACCGATGACAAACACCGACACGCCGCTGGTCTTGGCCAGATCGCGCAGGCGGCTGGAACACTCGCGCACCTGCGACACAGACCCCGCCGAGGAATCTAACTCAGGCAGGTAGACGGTCTGGATCGAGTCCACCACCAGGATGGCAGGTTGGAAGGCGCGGGTGTGCTCGAGGATGGTTTCCAGGTTGGTTTCGGTCACCAGCAACAGGCCTTGCGGAACCGTTTTCTCCTTGGCCTCGGGGTTTTGCAGCACGCGCAGGGCGCGCATCTTCACCTGCCGCTCCGATTCCTCACCTGAAACGTATAGCACCGTCTGCCCGGCGGCCATCTCGATAGCCAATTGCAGCATGAGCGTGGACTTGCCGATGCCGGGGTCGCCGCCCACCAGAACGATGGAGCCGGGCACCACGCCCCCGCCCAACACACGCGAAAACTCGCCAATGGGCACGGGCAGGCGGCTCTCCAAATCACTGTCAATCTCATCCAGGCGGCGGGGCAGCGAAGCCCCTCCTAATCCCGATTTCGGCGCGCCCTTCGGCGCAGCCGCCGGCGCAGCGATCACTTCTTCGACCATGCTGTTGTAGGTGCCACACTGCGGACAGCGCCCCAGCATTCGCGGGGCTGTACGACCGCAGCTTTGGCAAACAAAACGTGTTTGAGTCTTAGCCATGTTTCGATTATATACACAAAAAGGGCAAATTGGGCTGCTTGCACGCCCAATTTGCCCTTCCTTAGAAACCTATAACCTTAAGCCCCGACTCCCAATGCTGCTTCCGGTTCGGCGGGGTTTTCCTCCGACTTGCTCAACAGGAACTCGTTGGTCTCGGGGTCGTAATCGACCATGATCTCGTCACCAGCGTTGAACTGCTTGGCCAGCACCGCGTCCGACAGACGATCCTCGATCTTGTACTGGATCACGCGGCGCAGCGGGCGGGCACCCATTTCGGGGTCGTAGCCTTCCTGGGCCAACTGATCCAGGGCAATTTCGGTGGCCTTGAGCGCAATCTGGTTCTCTTGCAGCCGCTCGGCCACTTTGTTCAACTCCAGGCTCACAATGCGCCGGATGTGCTCGCGGTTGAGCGAGCGGAACACGATCACGGAATCGAGGCGGTTGATGAACTCGGGGCGGAAGACGCGCTTGAGCGAATCGAGCAGCTTCTTGCGCATCTCGTCGTAAGCCATCTCTTCCTCGCGAGCTTCGTCGCGGGCCAGTGAAAAGCCCAACGAGGTCTGCCGCTTGATCATATCCGCGCCGATGTTGGAGGTCATGATGATGATCGCGTTGCGGAAGTCCACCTTGTGGCCCTTGGCGTCCGAAAGATGCCCTTCTTCCATGATCTGGAGAAGCATGTTGTGGGCCTCAGGGTGGGCCTTCTCGATTTCGTCAAACACCACAATCGAGTAGGGGCGGCGGCGAATGGCCTCGGTGAGCTGTCCAGCGTCCTCAAAGCCCACGTATCCGGGCGGCGCGCCGACCAAGCGGCTGACCGTGTGGCGTTCCATGAACTCGGACATGTCCAATTGGATCAAGGCGTCTTCGCTGCCGAACATAAAGCGCGCCAGAGCCTTGGTCAGCTCGGTCTTGCCAACGCCCGTGGGGCCAAGGAAGATGAACGAGCCGATGGGGCGCTTGGGGTCTTTCAACCCGGCGCGAGCGCGGCGCACAGCCTTGGAGATGGCATCGATGGCCTCATCCTGGCCGATGATCTGCTTGCGCAGTTCTTCTTCCATGCGCAGCAGCCGCTCCGATTCCTCGGTAGCCATCTGCATCACCGGCACGCCGGTCCACATGGACACCACCTCGGCAATGTCATCAGCGCTGACGCTGGGGCTGGCCGTGCGATCCCAGGCGGTGCGCAGTCGCTCGATCTGGTTTTCCAGCTCGGTTTCGCGCTGCACCAGGTCTTGCGCCTCAACGTCACGCCCGTCGTCCAGCGCCAGGGAATGATTCTGGCGCACCTGGCGCAGCTCGCGCATCAGGTCTCGGGCGCTGGTGGCGGCGGGGCTCTTGTACATACGCACCCGCGACGAAGCCTCGTCTACCAAATCGATGGCCTTGTCCGGCAGGAAGCGGTCGGCCACGTAGCGAGCCGAGAGCTTGGCTGCGGCTTCCAGGGCCTCTTCCGAGATGGTCAGGCGGTGATGCTCTTCATAAGCCGACTTGATGCCCTTGAGAATTTCAATCGTCTCGTCGATGGATGGCTCATTGACCACAATAGGCTGGAAGCGGCGCTCGAGGGCAGCGTCGCTCTCGATGTGCTTGCGGTACTCTTCCAACGTGGTCGCGCCGATCACCTGCAACTCGCCGCGCGAAAGGGCGGGCTTGAGGATGTTGGCCGCATCTACCGAGGAGCCGGCTGCGCCTGCGCCTACCAGCATGTGCACCTCGTCGATGAAGAGGATGGCGCCGGAAGACTTCAACTCGTCGATCACCCGCTTGAGGCGTTCCTCAAACTGACCGCGGTACATGGTGCCAGCCACTAACGAGCCGACATCCAGTTGCAAGACGCGCTTGCCCAGCAACAGCGCCGGCACATCGCCTTCGACAATACGCTGCGCCAATCCTTCTACGATGGCGGTCTTGCCCACGCCGGGCTCGCCAATGAGTGCGGGGTTGTTCTTCGAGCGGCGCGCCAAAATCTGGATCACGCGCTCGATCTCCATCTGCCGCCCAATGACCGGGTCCAGCTTGCCTTCTTCGGCCTTGGTGGTCAAGTCCACCGCCAGTTGATCCACCAGCGGGGTCTTGCCTTTTTCTTTGTCCTTGTCTTGTTGTTGCTGGCGCGCAGCAGGCCGGTTGGCCGTGGGCGCAGCGGGGCCGCCGGTGGGGGCCGCGGGGGTGCTGCCGGTGCTTTCGGTCAAAATGCGGCGGGTTTGGCGGCGAATTTGCTCAGGCGTCACGCCCAGCTTGCGCAGCACGTCCATGCCCAGGCCTTCGGTGGAACGCACCAGGCCTAGCAGCAAATGTTCGGTGCCAATGTAGTGGTGACCCATGCGGCGGGCTTCATCGATGGCCAGCTCCAGCACTTTCTGCGTGCCAGGAGCCAGATCAATCTTGCCGCCCCGGTAATCACCAAAGCCGCCCAATTTTTCAACAGTCTCGCGCACCCGCTCCGGCTCCAGGCCTAATTCGCGCAGGACGCGCCCGGCGATTCCGCCTTCCTCCTGGATCAAACCCAGCAGGAGATGCTCCGTGCCGATTGCGTTCTGGCGCAGGCGCTCAGCTTCCTGATGAGCCAGACTCAATACCCGTCTGGCCCGTTGGGTGAAACGCTCCATTCCAGACATACGAACTCCTCTTCTACCGCTCCCTGCCCAAAGCGGGCAGGCCTTGATAAGAACTGGGAAGTGGCCCACCGTTGATTTATACCCGTAACGGCCTAACCTTCCCGTAAAGTCACAATACTCGCCCCTCATGAAAGAGGCTTCCAATCCTTCTGAATATGATTCTACCATCAATAAATGGTTTGTCGAGTCACCCGTTTTGACGATATAAGGTTTCACCCTCAGCGGGCAACCAGGCCTGGGCGGGAAATCTCGGAGAGCAATATCCGTCCAATGAAACCAGCGACCCTCACGCACGGAGATTTCCGGTACAATAAAACCCATGCCCACCTTACAAGATGTGTTGCGCGGGCGCGACCTCAGTTTTCTCAAAATGGTTGCCAACGCCTGGCGGCTCGACCTGAGCGCCCCAGATGCTGCCACCTACCTGCCCCAACTGGTCAACGGCATCCTGGCCCACCCCTGGCAGGACGAGGTGCTGGCCAGCTTCCCCGCCGATGTGCAATCTGCGCTGCAGGCTCTGCTGGTCAACGAAGGCCGCCTGGGATGGGCGCTCTTCACCCGCCGCTGCGGCGAGGTGCGACCCTTTGGCCCCGGCAAGCGCGAGAAGGAACGCCCCGACCTCAACCCGGTCTCTCCTGCCGAGTACCTGTGGTATCGCGCCCTGGTGGGACGCGCCTTCCTGCAAACTCCCGGCGAGCGCGAAATGCAGGAATATGCCTTCATACCCGATGACCTCCTGGAACATCTGCAACCGCTCATCGACGCCGAGCAAGCTCCGCCCGGCCGCCCGGCCTCGCCCGGAGAAAGCACCCACCCTCGCCTCGCCACCGACCGCATTCTGGACCACGCCTGCACGCTGTTGGCAGCCCTGCGCTGCGGAATGGCTCCGGATGAACTGCCCGCACCGGGCTGGATCCTGTCCCCCGCTGTGCTTCTCCACTTGCTGCGCGCTACCGGGCTGGTCGATTCCACCGGGCTGCCCGTGGCCGAAGCCGCGCGCGCCTTCCTCGAAGCGCCCCGCGCCCAGGCTTTGGCCCAACTGGCTCGCGCCTGGATCGATGCCGCCGATTTCAACGAACTGCGCCAGCTCCCCGGCCTGAAGTTTGAAGGTGAGTGGGTGAACGACCCGCTCACCGCCAGGCAAGCCGTGCTGGGGCATCTGGGCAGCGTCCCCGCCGAAGGCTGGTGGAGTCTGAGCGGCTTTGTCCGCGCCATCCACGAGCGCGACCCAGACTTTCAACGCCCTGCCGGCGATTACGACTCCTGGTTCATTCGCCGCGAAGACAGCGAGACCTACCTGCGCGGCCCCTCCGCCTGGGACGAGGTGGACGGGGAGTTGCTGCGCTATATAGTCACAAGACTGCTGCATGGGCTGGGTTTCCTCGACCTGGCCGGGCCATCCCCTGATGCGCCACCCGCCGCCTTTCGATACACCGCCTGGGCCGCCGACCTGCTGCACGGACAGCCCCCCACCGGACTGCCTGCCGAGCAAGGCGTGATCCAGGCCGGGTCCACCGGGCGGTTATCGGTGTCGCGCCTGACGCCGCGGGCCGTGCGTTATCAAATTGCGCGCTTCTGCCAGTGGGAAGAAGCCGAGCCGGAAACCTACCATTACCGAATCACCCCTGCCGGGCTGGAGCGCGCCGCCGCCCAGGGGCTGCGCCCGCGCCAATTGCTGGCCCTGCTGCGCAAGCACGCCGCCTTACTGCCGCCACTGTTAGTCCAGGCCCTAGAGCGCTGGGAGACCGCCGGCACCCAGGCCCGCCTGGAGCAGGTCGTTCTGCTGCGCTTGAGCAGCCCCGAAATCCTCGCCGCGCTGCGCAAATCACGCGCAGCGCGGTATATTGTCGAAGAGATCAGCCCCAGCGCCGTGCTCGTTCGCGCCGGGGCTGAAGAGAAGATTCGAGAGGCGCTGCTGGAGTTGGGGTATTTGGGAGGGTAACATGGGCGGCTTACCTTCCCGCAAAGCGATTCGTTTGTCTGGGTACGATTATGCACAACCTGGTGCTTATGCAATAACGATTGTTACTCACAATCGTATTTGTCGTTTGGGGCAGATAGAAGGGGGGAGGTTCGGCTTTCGCCCGTAGGTGAGATTGTGAAGCAACAAATCGAGCGTTTATCCGTTCGGTTTCCAGGATTGGCAGTGGAAGAATATGTGGTGATACCCAACCACGTGCACATGATTTTGGCGATTGAGCATGAGCGCTTGCCCTCCTACGAGGCATTTGGAAAACCATTAGCAGGGTCTATCCCTACCCTCGTGCGATCGTTTAAATCTTCTGTTACCCAGCATTACCGGCGCATAGAACACACTCTGTTGCCTCTCTGGCAGCGGAATTATTACGAGCATGTCATCCGAGACGAAAAAGATTGGCAACGTATCCGTGACTATATCCAATCCAACCCGGCACGTTGGGCAGAGGATGCCGAATTCTCTGCGTAGGGGCACAGGGATTGCGCTAGTCGTAGCTATCCACCTATGCACCCTGTGCCCGGTTTTCAGACGGACACGGGGGTCGGCGAATCACCAGCGGGCTTGTCCTTTTCCCCGTGTCCCTACGCGGAGCAGGCATAGCACGAGAATCCGCGTAGGGGCACAGGGATTGTGCCAGCCATAGCTGTCCACCTGTGCACCCTGTGCCCGGTTTTCAGACGGACACGGGGGTCGACGAATTGCCGGCGGGCCTGTCCTTTTCCCCGTGTCCCTACGCGGAGCAGAAGTAGCGAGAATCCGCGTAGGGGTGCAGGGATTGCGCAAGTCTTGCCCTCCACCAACACACCCTGTGCCCGGTTTTCAGACGGACACGGGGGTCGACGAATCACCGGCTAGCCTGTCCTTTCCCACGCCTTTCTTAAAGTCGAAAAAGGGTTGAAAAAAGTGACCTTCTTGGGTAAA